>NZ_JAWHPJ010000009.1:0-361216 GCF_032587815.1 Pseudomonas syringae group sp. 26L6 | reverse complement strand
AGCCAAAGGTAATGCAAACAGCGCCAATGCCAAGGTCCGGTCGGCAAACGACCGACTGGCCCGGATGCAAGAACGCCTCGGTGCAAACGCCGACAAGATCAACGTCAACCGCCAGGGCCGAGGCGTACAACAACTGCGCAGCATGATGCCCGAGCATTTTGGTGCGGCCTTCCTGATCCGCCGTAATCTGGTCACGCCGCAACACTACGTATTCGGCCTGGAAGACCTGCCCGGCAGAGAGTCTCTGCCAAAAACAAGTTACGGCGAATACCTGAGACCCGACGGAACGCCATTTGGCGACATCGCCCCACCGCATCCCTCTTCTATCCGCCTGCCCAAGGGCGACCATCTGGTGCTGGTGATCCCACGCGGCCACAAAACCGCGCAGGTGGTCGGCGACATGAACCGAACGCTCAAAAAAGTTCGGGAAGCAGCAGGCGCGGTGGGTGACGCGGAGCTGGGTCATATTCGGGCGAAGAGCGGATTGAGCGAGGCCATTGAGGGGCTGGATTCGGAGAAGAACAAGGCGGCTTATCGGGTGCTGGGGTCGACACCGTTTTGTCTGGCGGTGTTGATGTTGGAGGTTTGGAATGTGAGTTCGGAATATGAAGCGTTGAGACAAACTGCTAGAGAAAAAAATGATTTGAGAGCAATTGGTGGTATTGGAGGTGCGTACCTGGACTTGGCAATTGCTTTGGAGGCTCTGGCCGTCAAGCTGGCAGGCCAACGATCATCACTATCTATTGCCAGAAAGACGCTATTCAATATCTCCTCGAAAAAGGCGGCTACTTTTTTTGGTGAAACTCTAGCCAAAAAGTTAACTGAAAAAGTGACTGGTCGAATCATAGGTATTTTTTTCTCCGGAGGAATTCTTTCCGTAGTCAATGCTATTGACGCATGGCACGCATGGCAGTGGAACGATCAAGCCCTGTACGGATATTTGCTGATATCTATAGGTGGGCTAGCAGGTTCGCTGGGAACCTTGTTCGGGGCGGCTGCAACGCTCCTCAATCTCACGGTATTGGGCTGGGCCGCATTATTGCTGATAGGCGTGGGCGTAGGAGTGGTTATCTTGCTCAGTTCGACGCCATTGGAGTCATGGTTGGCAAACGGTCCGTTCGGCGAGAGCCATTCAATTGACCGGTATTTACAGGAACCTTCAGAGGCCTTTTACCGGCTGACAAGCCTGCTTGCCGGCATCAGTATCTCAATAGAAAAAAACCCGGTTTATGAGCCACAAGCCGCATTTTATCCTCGCACAGAGATACCGCATGCCATACGTAGCGCGGACACAATCATTCGCCTGCAGAGTCGTTTGCCGGGACTTATCGGCAGTCTCGAAAACCTGAGCATTCACGCTGTCTGCAAGCTGTGCCGGATTACCGAAAGAGCGAATAATCAGGGTGTACCTTATCGCGCAGGAATTGAAATCGCTTACAGATCTGAAGCGCCCAAAGCCCAGCGTCTTCACCTGGACGCATTGGAGTTATTTTTTGCCACGCCAGCTAGTCAAGCTTCACCTACTGGTAGCAGTAGACACTATTACCAATGGGCAGTGAGGGCACAATTCATCTTGACCCGCGGAGGAGAGCAACGCTATTTCCCTGCTCCGCCGATCAAGGACCCGACTCAATATAGCCAAGATTGGGCAACGGCCAACTTTAACAAAATCAACCAGCCATTCTGGGCTGACGAAGAAGCTCACAAGGCCTCTTCCAATGATTGATCCGAATGAGCGCCACTACGAAAGCCTGGCCTACCGACCTGGCAATATTCCCGAGCAGGCATCATTGCGCACGGAGCCATATCACTCTTGCTCGGCCCGACTCCCTTGGGGAAAAACTCAACAGACGACATCAATGAAACTCCTTGAGGAGTCCACCCCAGAAAAAATGAGGATCTGGGAGCAAGTAGCGAAAGAAAAAGAGAAAAACAAAACAGCTGGAACCGATATGCCGGCACTCCATCAAGAAGTCGAACTTCACAATAAGTGTGACCACGAGCATTTCAGATTTGCGCCTCTTCCACGCTGGTCACGGTTTTGGCTGATCTCATTACAACTCGGGAAAGGAGGATTCATCGTGCTCTCCCCTTTCATAGTGCTAGCACACCTGTCTCTGATATCGGTATCCCATAAACCATGGCAGGCGGTAACCGTAGACTTACTTTTAGGGGCCTACCCGTTGTATTTAGGTAGCCCTTTACTGCTTTGGCTTATAGGCCACGTTGTCATTTACCATTTCCCTCTGGTTTGGCTCCGCCCCCCAAAAGGCCCACTCTGGGAGCTTAATCGCAGAACCGGTCTGGTCACTATATTCGACTATAAACGCCATCGAAAAGAAGGTGTGATCGACGAATTCGTTGCGCCTTTTTATGAGTTCGACGCCTACATGACCACCACCCATAATCTTCACGGTCCTACATACGGGCTACTGCTTCAGCATCGCTATGAAGACCGTAAGATCAATTTTCATATGCTGATGAACGCCGACGACTTCCAGCAACGCCCCTGCGCACTCTGGGACTTCCTGCAAAACTACATGGACACCAGCGGCCCGATTCCGGACATTCCACTGTTTGAACCGTACCGGCACCTGGATCCGGTCACTGCCAGCTACGATCAGCAGCGCGGTCGCGACCCTCGCTACTGGGTCGACATGGATGACGCCACGTTCAAGGCCGAGGTTGATACCATGTGGCAGCGGGTTTATGCGATCGATACGTTTAGCCGCCCTAACCTTATGGCGCGGTATGTGGATTACGGGTCATGAGGTGCCATCTCACGCCTGAGGTGGATCTGCGCTCGATGTCACACGCTAGAGAGGCATAGCGCTTTCGGCAAGTGCCCAAATGCGTCGCGGTAGTCTGCATGTCAGCAGCATCACCTGAACGATCCAGACACCACCAGTTTCAAAATAACTCCGAAGGCGGCGGCGTGCCTTTCAACTGCAATGGCTCCGCCGCTGCTGCTCGCGCACGGTTCAAGCTCTGCGTGCAACGCCAACCCTTCTACTGACGGCCCGCCGGTGCAACAGCGCAACCAGAAACAGCGCCGTAACCGACAGCCAGACACTGACCAGCAGCACCGGTTGAGCGTTGTCGTCAGACACCCACTGCGACGCCAGCAACGGTCCGAATGCGCAGCCCAGCAGTTGCATGCCCGGAATGAGCCCTGCTATGCGTCCCGACGGGTCAATATGAAGCGCAATGCGCACTTGAAACGGCGTCAACATCAGGTAGATCAGGGCAAAAAGACCGCACAGGCCCAGAAATACGTTCACGCCCTGATCAGCCGTTACATACATGCCCAGCGCAATGCTCGCCAGGAGCAGTGCGGCGGCGGCCAGCATCGAATAGTCAGGCACCCGGCGCACCAGCAAAATGCCCAGACAGCCGCCCAGGACCTGCATGAACAGCATCGCCGAGACAAGCAATTGCGCCGAGTGCGCATCCAGTCCTGCGTGAATGCCCAACGGTTCCAGGTACGCCCAAAGCCCGCCTACCGCCGAGAGCTGCATGAACACCAGCATCAACAGCAGGACCTGCTTCAGGTTCCATTTGAAGCCTGATGTATCCGGTTGTTTGTCAGGCTGTTGCGGCAGGCGTTTGGGTAGCCAGGCAACGAACAGCACGGAGCCTGCGGTCAGAATTCCAAGAAACACAAAGCCTGCGTAGACGCTTTGATCAGGCAATATCAGGTATGCAAGTGTTGCAGCTATCAGCGCCTGAGCCAGTGTCTGGACCACCATGAACACACCTGCGACCCGATCCGGCGCAGGCCCCTGAACGATCAGGCTCACGGCCCCCCATAACAGTAGCCCCTCGGCCAGTCCCGCCAGCGCACGAGCCGCCGTTAACGGCCCGTCGCCAGTAACATTGGCCGTAACCAGGTCCATTCCGGCTGCGCACAGAATGGCGATTACCGTAAGCAGGCGCAGGTTGAGCATTGACCGCAGCAAATCACCCATTACCACGCCCAGCCCCAGCGCCACGATTTCGCCCATGGCTACCAGCCCTACGCCCTCAAGCGACACGTGGTCTTGCGCCAGTAATTCGCCAAGAAGCAATGGTTGCAGCCCTACCATCAGCACCGCGACAGAGCCCAGTGCCAATGCGGCACTCAAATGCCTGCGAGTTACAGCGGACGACGTTTGCATGGCATACGCCTCTTGAGAAGTTTTAGTAACCGCGGGTTTCTGGTGGGATCTTGCCTTCGGCAAAGCACTGCGCCGCCCGCTTCTCGTCTTTCATCAGCCTTCCGTTGGCGACCAGCACCACCCACCAAGGCAGCAGCGTGAGGTGTGTGCCGCACGCCTTGGCCAGGGTGTAGGCTTTCGCGCATTTCTCGAACAATTCTGCGTTGAGCACCATTCGAGGGCCTGTGGTGCCCATCACAACCGGAGTTCCATCGATAACCGCGGCATTGCCGCCACGCGTCAATGCACATGCCAGGGGCCGGTCAGCACTGGCGGGCGACCCCATGTGGCCTATATGACGCGCCTGCTCATCAAATAGAATCGGCAGGACCCCGCCAAAATCGACAAGGCTTTTTGCAAAGGCCCCACCGCCGATCAGGATCGCGCCGACATCGGCACGAACCCTATAGATCGCCGCGTGGGTCTGGCGCTCGTCCTCTGCGGAATCGGACAACGCGACAGCCTGGGGTGCCAGGTCGTCGAGTTTCCCCAGCCACATGCCCTGTTCGCCTGGCAAGCGCAATGAAATACTGCTGTGTGAGTCCACCTGACCCATCATCCGTTCGCGCAGCTCAAACCACTGTTTTCGAAGTAAATCGCGCATGGTGCTCACCTCACACCCATTGAAAAACGGCGTCAAACCGCTCAAGCGCGTCATCAATGACGTCGTCGGTGTCTGCCAGGCTGGTGTAGATACGGCTGCCCGCGAGGGTGATCAGGCCATGAGCGGTATACGCAGCCCCCATCTCCTCCATCATGTGCTTGCGGGTCTTGGCCTCATTGCGTGCCCTCAGCAGCTTGAGCGGATTACTGGTGTCGAGCAGCAGCACACCGGAAGTCTGCAGATGCACGATAGAGCCCATGTTGTAGGCTACATAGGGCAAGCCACGTCGATTGATGATTTCATCAAGTCCTGCGCGCATGCGGTCGCCCGCCCTGCCCGCTAGCGCCGGCGCATTCAGGCGGCGCGCCTCCAGCAGCGCGTAATAACCGGCGACGCACGACAGCGGGTTGGCCGACAGCGTCCCGCCCACGAACGCCCTTCGGGAAGATGTACCAATGCCACCGGCAAGCAGTTGCATCACGTCTCTGCGTCCGCCAATGGCACCCGCCATCGGGTAGCCTCCCGTCAGGCATTTACCCAGTACCGTGATGTCCGGCATGACATTGAAATAAGCTTGCGCGCCGCCCAGACCCGCACGGAACCCGGTGACTACTTCGTCGAAAATAAGCAGTGCGCCAAATTCGTTACACAGTGCACGCAACTGTCGGTTGAAGTCGGCGTGTACCGGGCGTGTGCCACTTTCCGGGCCAAAGGGTTCGACCATAATCGCTGCAGTGCCGCCACGAAGGCGATTGATCTGCAGCCTGCGGCGTAATGCATCCAGATTATTGGGCGGGCTCTCCTGGGTGTTTGCCGTAGCGCCTCGCGGAATGCCCACCGCCTCCATGCGTCCAGTGCCCGGCAAGCGCATGCCGTAGACCAGTTGATCGCTCCAGCCGTGATAGGCGCCGCCGATTTTGATCACCCACTTCTTGCGGGTGTAGGCGCGTGCCAGACGTACCGCTGCCATCACTGCTTCAGTGCCCGAGCCCAGCAAGCGCAGCATGTCGACACCGGGCATCACTTCACAGACCAGTTCGGCCAGCTTGACCTCGTACTCATGCAGCAAGCCGGTCACCGGCCCGCATTCATCGAGAATACGGTTGACCTGTTCGCGAATGGCCGGGTGATTCGAACCCAACAAAGTGGGGCCACCGGCCTGTAGAAAATCGGTGTAGCGGTTGCCGTCGACATCCGTCAGGTGCGCACCTTTGGCCTGGGCGAAGGCCAGCGGAAACGGATAGTTGAACGCAAGATTGTGTTGCACACCTCCCGGTATGACTTTTTTGGCTGCCTCGGAAAGACGCTTGGAGCCCTGACAGCGCTCGTCGAAATAGCCCATGACCTTGCTCATTGCTTCGCGTTTGATCGGGCGAATGGGCTGCTTCACCAGTTCGTCGAACCGGCGGTAGAGGGAATCGACGTCCGGCCATTGCGATACAGCCGATTCGGGAATTGCAGGCATGCTGGCAGGATCAAGAGGTTTGTTCATGATTGAGTCTCTGAAAAAGTCTGAGGGCTGAGTGCGTGCGAGCTGGAACTGGTCAGGGCATTGATCAGGCGGGCCACTGCAGCGCGTGACTCAGGTTTTCCACGGGTATTGACTTTGATCTGGTTGACAAGATGATCACGACAGAATGTTTCCAGGTCCTCCAGGCGCGTCAGGGTGGTCTCGATATCCGGACCGCAACACAGAACGCCGTGATTGCGCATCAGGTAAACGTTGTGATCCGGCCGGATGGCCCTGCCGAGCTTGCCGGCCAGCCAGCCGGAGCCGGACGGCGCGTAACCCACCAATTGAATGCGTTTGCCCAGCGATTTCCATAGCGGCGGGTAAGGCACGTCCAACGCTTTGCCGAACAATGTGCAAGCGCTGGCCAGGGGTTGGTGGGTGTGGATACTGCAATTGACATCCGGGCGACTGCGCAGGACTTTGGCGTGCAACTCGCTTTCCACCGAAGGCGAACGTTCACCTGACAGTTGCTGCAGATCCTTGAGTCGCAGGACGCAGACATCCTCCGGTCGCATACTGAAATAGTCGGTGGCCGACGGTGTGACCGCGATGTGCAGCGCGTCGATACGCAGCGCAAGGTTGCCGCCGGTGGCGGCGAAGAAGCCGCGGCGTGAGAGGTGCCGCGACAGGTCGACGATCTGTTGTTGGACATTGTTCATGGTGTCGTCTCCTGCGATGGGTTCAACCTGCGATACAGCGGTGCCAGGCGTTTGCGGACTTCCTTGAACGTGGCGAAGCGGTCGTCATACAGGTTTCGGGTTGACCGGGATGGCTCGTACAGTCGATGCGGCCTTTGCAGTGTCGGAAGATCGTTGAACTGCAACTTCCCGAGCGCTACTGCAGCGATGAATGCCGCTCCGCGGGCGTTGGTCTGAATGGGGTTGTGCGGTTGCTGAATGACCCGCCCGCAGACATCGGCCATGATCTGGCACCACACATCCGATTGCGCTCCGCCGCCGGTGGCGACGATGATTCCGCTCGACTGGCCGATAAACCGCGAGAACGGCTCCAGCATCCAGCGCGTGTTATGGGCAACGCCTTCCATGAAGGCCCGGATAATGTCTTCCCTGGAATGTTCGAGTTTCAGGTTGATCAAGCCGGCACGCAGGCTCGGATCACCAACCGGGGAGCGTTCGCCACACAGCCATGGCGTGTAGATCAACCCCCGCGAACCCGGCGGCACGCGCGCTGCGATACGGTCAAGCAAGGCATATACATCCGGCTGTTGTTCGTCGCTCAACAGCTCATCCGGGTGGTAAAGCACCTTGTCACGCAGAAACGACAGGTTCGCGCCTGCAGCCGATTGCATGGCCATTGCCAGATAACGGCCCTTGACCGCACTGGGAACCGCAGCAATATGGTGACGAACACTGGATTTCTTGAACGGTACATGAGCACCTACCCAGGACGAGGTGCCCAGGTAAAGGTGTGGAGCAAAGTCACGTACCGTGGCACCAACAGCCACTGCCGAAGTGTCTACGGCACCCGCAACCACAGGCGTGGATCGAGGTAGCCCCAGTACATCCGCCAGCTCGGGTTTCAATGTGCCAATGACTTCGGTCGAGCCCACCAGCTCAGGCAGTTTGCCAGCGTCGATGCCCAGCGCCCTTATCAGCCCGTCATCGTAGCGAATGCGGTGAGGGTCCCTGTTGTCGGTAATCCAGGCGGTCAGCATCGAGTCGCCCGTCGCACAGTAACGACCCGACAACCGCATGTTCATGTAGTCGAGCACATTCAGGAACTTGTGGGTCTTTTCATACCGTGCAGGGTCATGATCAAGGATGTAGGCCATGTGCCCGGCCGAGTCCATCCCGGACAGAGACGCCACCCCGCCTGTCAGTCGCAACGAACGCCAGAGCTTGAGTGGCCCGTAGCCGCCCAGATTGCACCAGCCTCCGCCCATTCGCTGTTTGATGGAGTCGGCGCCGCGCTTGTCCAGCCACAGCAGTGCCCGGCCAATCGCGGCCCCATTGCGGTCGACACAGACCGTGCCTTCGCTTTGCGTGGAGCAACACATGGCCACGACCTGACGACGTCTGAGCGGGTCGGCTCCCAGTAACTCGTTGGTGCCAAGCAGGAAAGCATTCCACCAGTCCTCCGGTTCCTGCTCTGCACTCAAGCCACTGACATGCAACGGCACACCGTGAAATGCCCAGGCCCGGATATCTCCCTCCATGGAGACCAGTGCGCACTTGCAGCCGGACGTTCCCAGGTCAATCGCGAGGACGAGTTGCTCCAGGCCGGTAACCGCCTCAGGCGTCCGGGAAATGAAAAGCGAAGTCATAAAGGTCTACTCAGAATGTGCGGGAAATCGACGCCACCCAGCGATTGCCATCCGTGGTTCGCACATGTCCGTCGTCTTCGGCCATATACAGCTCACGCGCCCGGGTCTTGGTAGTCACCCAGTCGAGTCCCCAGTCAAAGCCCCACCAGTGATGGACCAGACCTACGCCGTAGTCAGCGAAGTTCGCTTCCGAAAAGTTGGCGATCTGCTGATAACCGGCGTGCAGTTTGAGGTTGGTATTAATGCCCAGCGCGTATTTATAATCCAGGTCATACAACATGCTGCCTCGGGAGTTCTGGTCACCCTTGGCGTAGCATTCCAGCCTTTGGTCGGGTCCTCACGGAACTGCAATTGCGCACCGCACACGCCACCGCTGTTGGCGCCCCGGTAGTTCTTCGACAGAACCCTGGCAATTCGGCCTTCAAGTGCTCCATAACCGATTTCCAGCACGGCGAACTGACTGTTGTAATTGGTCGTGTGCTCATCGCCCGCCGTGAAGGTCTCGAAATCGAAGCGATTGGGCGCTTTGAACTGAGCCCCCGGAAACATCTCCGCCGCCAGCCCCACACCATAGTGCCAGGCATCGGGATCGCCAAAGCGATAACCCCCTGCGAGCAGCACTCCCAGACCATCACCGTCGAGGAACTGCTTCTTGCTGACCGTAGAAAATTCGGCAAGCGCAACCAGGCCTGTTTCATGAGCGACCTGAATGGTTACTCTGGCCCCCGGACGATTCAGGGAATCGGAAATGCCGCGGGTGCGAATGTCCGAACTGGCCTTGGCGGTGATATCCACCGCGTAGCTCGACATTTCATCTGCAATAGCCAGGGTGCTGCCTGCTGCGGAGCACAAAGCTGCAGCCATTACATAGCGAGTTGTATAAGTGCGCATGATTCTCTCCCACGCTGAAGGGCCGGATTTACAATTTGCAAACCGGGGCAGGAGGCAGTGTTGCGATACGCTCGAATTGCTCTGTCTTGCCGAGAACTTCGGTGCCGACAAAAGCCCTTACATTGAGGCGTCCGTCCTTGACCCGGACAGCGCCCTTATATTTTTTCTGATCACGGGGGTCGTACACCCAGCCATCGCGCCAGGCATCCTGGTCATAGCGGGTCAGCTGTAGAATCTGTACACCGCAGTCACTCGACGTCGAGGCAACATCCTTGACCCAGACAACCTGCCCGCAGATGGCGCCTGCCTTGTCTGCGCAGTCGTCAAGCTTGACCACGGCGTCTTTTTCCGCCGTCAACCAAAGGCCCTTTGCCTCCAGCGGTCCCGCAGCAGCATGAATACCGGTGGAGCACATCAGAACAGAAGAGAGGAAAAGCCATTGCCGTGCGTTCATAGCGTCACCTTTTTTTATTTTTTGTTTTAACAGACCGTCACACTAACGACGCTTCAGTTATGATAGTCATCGCTACACGATAGTTATAGCTATCATTTTATCGTGGAGCAACTGTTTTTTTCGACCGTCCTGCTGACGCCCCACTCTTTTTTGACAGGTACTTATGGCCAGGCTGAAAACTGAACCCTTTCCTGCGCAGGTCGCAGGCAAAACCGCCGAGCGCAAGAAGCTGCCTGCGCAGCAACGCGCTACTGAAACCTACGAACGTATTCTGGTCGCCACCGCAAACACCTTGTGCGAAGTCGGTATAGAGCGCTTGTCGACCAATCTGGTGTGCGAACGGGCAGGCCTTACACCGCCAGCGCTGTACCGCTATTTCCCCAATAAGTACGCGCTGTTGACGGTTCTTGGCGAACGTTTGCTGGAGAAGCAGAACGAGCGGATTGATCACTGGATCACCCCCGAGCTGATCGCAGGTACGCCGCAGGCTCTGGAGCAGGCGCTTGCCGAACTGATTCTGGATACTTACCGGGTTACCGAAGCCACGCTGGGCGGCATGTGGACGCTGAAGGCTTTAAGGGCGGTTCCTGCGCTGGAGCATGTGCGGCTCGACTCTCACCGCAGGGTGTCCAAGGCCCAGGCCGCTATCATTGCCAGCGCTATTCCCGAGGCTGATCCCAAGCAGATAGCTATGGTTGCCCGTGTGGCGGTCGAGATGATTCACGCCACCATCGAATTGCTGTTCGATGAGCCTCTCGACCCGGCGAAGACCTGCGCCATGGTAGCGGCAATGATCGTCAGCCATCTGGATCGCCTTGATCCCGAACCTGCACCTGACAAATGAGTACGCGAGAACAGGTTGACCGTTTTGGCCGCTTGAACCGGCCGGATCGCCCCTTCATCGGTTGGCGATGGTTCTGTACGGTTACGTGAGCCAGAACGTAATCGCAACACTGCATCTATCTTATAAAAATACGCAGCCACAGGAGCAGCTTCATGAATCAGCCCGCAAGGATCACGCCCACTACGCCGTCTCCCGCTACGGGGCTAACCGAGCTGTTCGAGGCGCAGAAAGCTGCAGTTCGCGCGCAAGGGGTGCCTTCCTACGCTCAACGAATCGCCGACCTCAACGCCATTCTGCGGGTGGTCAGCGACAATCAGGACAGGTTGCTTGAAGCGGTCAGCGCAGACTTCGGCAACCGCTCCTTCGCTGAAACCAGGCTCGGCGAGCTGATGCCTGTCATCAACGGCATCAAGCACATTCGCTCGCATCTCAAGGCGTGGATGCGGCCCTCCCGACGCAAGGTGGGTATTGTTTTCAAGCCCGCGACTGCCAGGGTCATTTATCAGCCGCTGGGCGTAGTCGGTATTCTCGCGCCCTGGAACTATCCGCTGACGCTGACGCTGGTGCCCTTGATAGAGGCACTGGCAGCGGGCAACCGGGTGATGATCAAACCTTCGGAATTGACCCCCAGAACCTCTGAGCTGCTCCGGCAATTGCTGGGTGAAACATTCTCTGCCGAGCAGGTCACAGTGGTCACGGGAGATGCCCTGCTGGCAAGCCAGTTCAGTGAACTGCCCTTTGACCACCTGGTGTTCACCGGGTCGACCTATGTAGGTCGCCATGTCATGGCGGCGGCTGCGCGTAACCTGACGCCGGTGACACTGGAGCTGGGCGGCAAATCACCGGTAGTGATCTGCGAGGACTATTCGATTAAAAAAGCGGCACGGATGCTTGCTATCGGCAAACTGTTCAACGCTGGGCAGACCTGCGTCGCACCCGACTACATACTGGTCCCGCGCGAACATGTAAACAGTTTTGCCGGCGAGTGGCTGGCCGCCGCGAAAAAACTTTATCCGACACTCGAAGGTAACCCGGACTACACCTCGATCATCTCCCAGCGCCACCACGACCGCCTCGTGAGCATGGCCAACCAGGCCATCTCAAAGGGGGCGAAAGCATGGCAACACGGTGCGCCGGTGTCGACCCTCGAACGTAAAATTGCGCCCATGGCGCTCACGGATGTACCGCTCGATGCGGACCTGATGCAGGAAGAGATTTTTGGTCCGCTGCTGCCGATACTTGCCTATGACTCCCTGGATGAAGCCATAGCCTTCATCAATGATCGCCCCGCGCCTCTGGCCCTTTACTGTTTTTCCAACGACCAGACGTCCGTGAATCAGGTGCTGAACCGGACACAATCCGGTGGTGTGACCATTAATGGCACCATGCTGCACGCGACTCAGGATGATCTGCCGTTCGGCGGCGTCGGGCAAAGTGGCACTGGGGCCTATCACGGCTATGAGGGCTTCGTTCGTCTGTCCCATGCACGCGGTGTTCTCACGTTGAGTCGCTTCAACATGTCTGACAAGGTCTCGGCACCTTATGGACGGCTGACACGCCTTGTAACCCGCTTCATGCTCGGCAAATAGACGCTTGCCGAGCAACCGCGTCAGGCGACAGGACGTCGCCCCGGCTCGATATGCCCGCCTGCCCTGCCTTTCGCACCGCCAACGATAATCACTGTTTGTGATGACTCATTATTTATGTAACATCAGATCGTTATTCTTGGCTCACTTCAACTAGCCGTGTTCTAAGAGGCATCTAACGCGGGCATCTAGCGGCCACATCACCCACGGCCAAGTTGATGTGACCGCTGTTTGCGTTTAACGTCTAAGCTAGTGTCAGCATTTCTGAAATCATGGATGACTCAATGCCACACACACTACTACCCCACATAGGCAGGGCCATAGCCAGCATCGGCAGCGGCCATTTTTCCAGCATGTTCCACAAGCTTATCGATACTCAGCTTGCCGTGGATGCCACCCACCTCTCCTCACTGCCCCAGCCATGGCAAACGTTGCCCGCGTCGGCACCCACGGTTTTCAACGAAACGGTGACATCCTCACCCGGCACCCTGCTGCTCAGCGACTCGATCCATCTTTATCCCGCGCAGGCCTCGGAGAACTTCAGCTGCAAGATAACCGTCTTCAGGGCGCTGCCTGCGCATGAGTTTTCGGACAATGAACGTCGTCAGCTAAGCACTATCTCTCCGCTTTTATTCTCGATACTCGAAAGACATGTCAATGCCTTGCAAATGACAATGATCACTGTCGAACCGAAAAAAACCGAAAGCGTTGAAGAGCGTTTTCATGACCGGTTGCGCGAAACAGGTCAGACATTGTCCGAGCGGGAAATGCAGGTGTGCATCGGTTTGCTCGCCGGTCATACCGCAATCGAACAGGCCGAACGGCTTGCGCTCAAGGTCAATACGGTAGGCAGTTACCAGCGCCGCGCCGCCATCAAACTGGGCATCAGCGGTCGGCACTCGCTGATGCGCTGGATGTATGGCTCATCGGAAAGCGCTTGTTCAGCCTGTTGAAAAACTTTCAAGAGCGCAATAGGTAGCCAATGCCACAGGACGGGGCGATATCGATCACCCCGCCCATGCCGCCTTACCGCCGGTAGCGCTGGCCTGGCTTGTGGCCTGCCTGTCCTGTCAAACGGTTCATTGCGTTTCTCCCACGCCAATTGCCAATCCGTCGTACCACCAGGCCGCCAGACTGTAAACGTCTGGTGCCTTGAGGACGCTGAAGTGATTGCCCGGTCCCTGCCATAGCGTCAGCTGCGGCATCAGGTGTTGCCACCCTGTTGCAGATGACGCCTGCTCGAGCTGATTGTCCAGAGCATCCAGTTGCGGATCATCCACCAGCACCAGGCTGGCCCTGCCGCTGTAGCCTCCCGGCTCTGGGCGATAGACAGTCCGTATGGCGCTGGCAAACGTACGAACAATCCCTTGCAGTGCCTGTGCTGCCAAACGCGGTGGCAACAGCCCGACGCGCACCATGGCCTGTTGCAGGAGGTGCAGTTGAGTGTCTCCATCGCTGTCGGCAAACACTTGAGGGTCGATTTCCAGGCTTCTGCCAGCGGACAACTGCAGCGCTTCGATCAGCCGCTCCAGCACTGCCGTCGCGGTATAGGGCTTGCTGCGCAGTCCGTCGCCACCAGGCGCTTCGCTGTCGATCAGGGTCAGCGAGACAACCTCGCGACCACGAGCCTGAAGCTTGACGGCCATGGCATGCGCCGCCCAGCCACCAAAGGAATGCCCAACCAGATGCAATGGGCCGTGTGGATACATTGCTTCGATGGCTTGCACATGGCTCTGCGCTGCAGCTTCCACCCTGCTGTGCGGAGCACTGCGGCCATCCAGACCGCGCGGCTGCAGACCATAGATAGGCCAGTCAGGCCCCAGCGCTTCGGCCAGGCCGATGAAACTGGTGACGCTGTCACCGGCACCCGGCACGCAGAACAATGGCGCATGTCCATCCCGCCCGCTCTGGATGGCCAACAGCGATTGATAAGCCGGTGTCGACGGCGGTGTATCGGGTACTGCATGTAACGCCGTACTGATACTCTGACCGAGCGTATCCACGTGAGGTGCCTGCATCATTGTCATGTGGTCCCCAGGCACGCTGACACAACGCAACTGGCCTTTTGGCAGGACTTCGCCCCAGCCCAATGTAGGACTGGTGCCTGTCGGTGCCATTGGACGCTGCTCTGCGCAGAACAGGTGGATCGGCAAACCGAGCGGTTCCAGTTGGTAATGCGCCAGGGCGTGACCGTGCGCCACTTCCCGGTCCAGGTAGTGGTGCAATTGCTGATCGCTGGCCTGCGCGAGTTCCTCGTACAGCAGCTCCTCGTCGCGGCAAAGTTTCAGTAGGGTTTCAAAGTCCGGCACAGTCGCCTGTCCGCTCAATGAGGTCAGACGCGCCAATGCAGCAGCACCCGCCCCGCCCTGGGTTTTCCAGTGCGCGATGCAGTGCGACAGTAATTGCCGCTCAAGCAGGTCAGGTCCTTGCCAGCGGGCCTTGCCCTGATCAGTCAGGCGCGGCACGTAGCTGTCGATCAGGCCGAGAAATGCTACGGGCTCGTCCATACCGAGCAGTTGAGTCGCCACTTCATAGGCCAGAACCCCGCCAAACGACCAGCCTGCCAGCCGGTAAGGACCGCGTGGCTGGACCTGCCGAATACGTTCCACCAGCCGCGCCGCCAGGCATTCCATGGTGCGCAATTGCTGCTGGCCAAGGCCAACCCCCGGCAAGCCGTAGATCGGGAAGTCGCCCTGCAGGTGTTGTCCAAGGACCGGAAAGTAAGCATCCAGACCGGTAAAGTCATGAATCAGGAACAGAGGCGGTTCGCTGCCACCTGCCCTTACCGTGACGACCTCCTGAGCTTCAACCGAGGGTGTCGGACGCTGGTCGAGCAATCCGGCCAGCGCTGCGATGCTCGGATGCTGGAACAACTCAGCCAAAGACAGTGACAAGCCTGCTTTTTGCAGCAGGCTGACCAGACGGATCGCCGACAGCGAATGGCCACCCAGCTCAAAGAAACTGTCGTGTCTGCCGATTCGGCCCACTTCCAGAACCTCGGCCCACAGCTGCGCCAGACGCTCCTCCAATGCCGTGGTCGGCGCTTGATAAGCAAGGTTCGCCAGCGCGGCCATGTCCGGGGCTGGCAAGGCCTTGCGGTCGACCTTGCCATTCTGGGTCAACGGCAGTGCATCCAGACCGACAAAGACTGCAGGCACCATGTATTCCGGCAATTGCCCTAGCAGGTGCGCTCTCAACGCGGCACTGTCGAGCGCAGCGTCGCGACGGGTGAAGTAGCCCACCAGGCGCAACGAGCCATCTTCCAGACGTTGCGTAGTCACAACGGCTTCGCCAACGCCGGGGCATTGCGCCAGGTGCTGTTCAATCTCGCCCAGCTCGATGCGCACCCCACGGATTTTGACCTGATCGTCGTTGCGGCCCAGGTATTCAAGGGTCCCGTCAGCCAGCCAGCGCACCAGGTCGCCGGAGCGGTACATTCTGGCCTCGCTGCTGTCGCTGAAAGGATCATCAACGAAGCGCTCGGCGGTCAGGTCCGGGCGGTTCAGATAGCCACGTGCTACGCCTGTGCCGCCGATATACAACTCGCCGGGCACCCCGAGCGGCACTGGCTGGCCCTGCGAATCCAATACATAAAGCCGCGCATGGGAAACAGGCTTGCCGATGTGCAAGACCTTGCCCGGCTCCATCAGACCGGAGCTGGCAACCACCGTGGTTTCCGTCGGACCGTAGTTGTTGAAGACCGCGAAACCAGGGTCCCGATTGAAGTGACGCAAACGGTCGCCACCAATCAACAAGGTTTTAAGGGTCGGGTGACGCAACTCGCGACTGAATGCATATTCGGCCACCGGTGTCGGCAGAAACGCGACTTGCAGAGGTTGCGCCAGCCACCAGTCGAGCAACACATCAAGCTGTTCGTTGCCAATCTCCGCAGGCGGCAGATGCAATACCGCACCGGCACATAACGCAGGCCATACTTCCCAGGCCATCGCGTCGAAACCAAACCCGGCAACGCTTGCGGTATGACTGCCCGCACGCAGATCGAATGCCTGACAGTGCCAGTCCACCAGATTGTTCAGCGTCCGATGCTCGACCATCACGCCTTTGGGCAGTCCGGTGGACCCCGAGGTATAAATCACGTAAGCCAGTTGACGCGTGGTCATTTGCGGAACATGCGGGTTGTCGGTGCGTTGCGACCAGTCCGGGCGATCTAGAACAACCACCGGTACAGCCAGGCTGGGCAGACGCGCCAGCAGGCCGGACTGAGCCAGCACCACGACAGGCGCGCTGTCTTCAAGGAGATAGCCGATGCGCTCGTCTGGATGTGCCGGATCGACCGGCACATAGCTTGCCCCGGCTTTCAACACCGCCAGCAAGCCGGTGAGTGTTTCAAGCCCGCGCCGCGCCACTACCGCCACACGGTCATCCGGACGTACGCCCAAGCCGATAAGGTGATGGGCCAGTGCGTTGGCACGACCATTCAGCTCCGCGTAGCTCAAGCGCTGGTCGCCTGCCTGGGCAGCCACAGCGTACGGCTGATCAAGCGCCTTTTGCTCAATACGCTGGTGAATGGTCAGCGGGTTCTCTGGGCTGAGCGCTTGGGCATTGAAGCCATTGAGCAGTTCGTTCCGTTCAGCGACCGGCAGAATATTCAGCGACTGAATCGGCGCGGTAAGTTTTTGCTCAAGGGCGATCACCAGGTTCTCTACGGCGCAGGAAAGGTACGCGCAGACACGCCGGGCATCGATGCCCGTCGTGGTCAGCGCCGACAGGTCAAACGCCTCGCCCAGGTCATCGACGCTGAGCGTCAGCGGGTAGCTGCTGCGCTCACCGGCCTGCAACAGTTCGATCCCCTGCCAGGCTTTTTCGGCCGCCTCGTCGTGCTCTCCGGGCGCAGTGCTGTGGCGGTAGTTCAACAACGCGCTGAACAACGGCGCGCCCGCAGGCAAGGCGCTGCAACGCTGGGCAATTGCCAGCGAGGCATGCTCATGGGCAAGCAATCCGGTCAGACGCAGGTGGGTCTGCAACACCGCGTCGCGTGCAGTCTGACCGGAGAGGTCAATGCGCAGCGGCAAGGTATTGATGAACACCCCGAGCGTGCGCTCTGCCCCCTCGGTGCCGTTCAGGCGACCGAGCAGTACGGTGCCGAACACCACTTTGTCGCGCCCGGACAAGCGGCCCAGTACCTGAGCCCAGGCCAGGTGCATCAGGCTGGCAGGGCTGACACCCAGTTGCCGTACTTGATCGCGTAACCGCTGGCTCAGCGCCGAATCCAGGCGCAGCCTGGCTTCACTCGGAACATCCGGCCCCGGCAGCGAAGTCTGGCCATACGCCAGGGTGGGTTCGTCCAGGTCACCCAATTGCTCGCGGAAGAACGTTTCATGCGCGTGCTCACCCGCCCCCAGCAAGGTCTGCGCAATGTAATTGCGGTAAGGCACTGGCGCGGGCAGTTGCGCCTGCTGATCCAGCAGTACTGCCTGCAATTCCCGGCTCAGCAGGTCGAGGGCAACGTGGTCCATGATCAGGTGATGGAACAGCAGTACCGCGACGATACGCTGGTTGTCCGGGTCATCGGCGTGCACCAGACGCAGCAGCGGTGCACGGACAAGGTCCAGCGGTTCGGGATCGGCCAGTGTCGCCAGCGGCAATTCGATCACCGGCAGGTCGGCATGACGCCACACCACTTGCACAGGTGTTTCCAGGCCTTCCCAGCACAGCGACGTACGTAGCACATCGTTACGGGCGATGACCTGCTGCAACGCCTGGCAAAAGGCATCCAGCCGCGAGCGGTCGGCAAATGCAAAGCGTGCCTGCAAGCGATAAGGGTCATCGTCACCGGCTGACAGGTAATGATAGAAAATACCTGCCTGCAAAGGCCCCAACGGGTAGATGTCCTGAACATTGGGCGCACCGCCGGTAACGCTGGCGACGATGCGATCAATGCCTGCCTGATCCAGCTTCACCAAGGGCAGCAGGTCCGGGGTGATCGAGGTGCACTCCGTACCGATCAGGTTGGCCGGAACCTTCACCTGACTGCCGTTGCCGATGGCGCGGGCCAGGGCCGCGAGGGTTGGCTGGGCAAACAACACGCGAATATCTGCGTCCATGCCGCGACGACGCATGCGAGCGATCAGGGTGACGGCGAGTAGCGAATGGCCACCGAGTTCGAAAAAGTGGTCGTTGCGCCCTACCTGCTCGACCTGCAGCAAATCGCTCCAGATCTCGGCAACGGCTATTTCCAGTTCACCTTGCGGCGGCTCGTATTCACGCCCCGGCAGAGCGTCGCGGTCCGGGACAGGCAAGGCGCGGCGATCCACCTTGCCGTTGGCGGTCAGCGGCCAGGCGTCAAGGCGCACAAAAGCGCTTGGCACCATATAGCCTGGCAGACGAGCCAGCATCTCGGCACGCAGTCCGGCGACCTCAATGGCGGAGGCAGCGGCGTGTTCGATGAAGTACGCCACCAGACGTGGTTGCCCAGGCTCGTCTTCGCGGGCCAGAACCAGCGATTCCTCGATACCCGGCAATGCCGCCAACTGCGCCTCGATTTCGCCCAGCTCGATACGTACACCACGAATCTTCATCTGATCATCGTTACGGCCCAGATAATCCAGCGTGCCATCGGCATTCCAGCGCGCCAGATCGCCAGTGCGGTACATGCGCGCTTGCGGCTGCCCACTGAACGGGTCGCTCAGGAAGCGCTCGGCAGTCAGTTGCGGCTGGTTCAGATAACCACGCGCCACGCCTTCGCCGCCTATATACAACTCGCCGGCAACGCCCAAGGGCACCAGTTGCTGCTGGTCGTCGAGCAGGTACACGCGGGTATTGGCAATCGGTGTGCCTATATCCAGGCTGCCATCCGGCAGCAGACGGCCCGAGGTGGCCACCACCGTAGCCTCGGTCGGGCCGTAGTTGTTGATGACGGCAAAGCCCGGGTCACGGTGGAACTGACGCAGGCGGTCGCCGCCGATCAACAGCGTGCGCAGGGTCGGATGATGCAATTCGCGACTGAACGCATATTCAGCCACCGGGGTCGGCAGAAAGGCTACGTGCAGCGGTTGCGCCAGCCACCAGTCAAGCAGCGCGTCGAGCTGCTCGTTACCGATGTCTGCAGGTGGAACGTGCAGCGTTGCACCGGCACACAGTGCCGGCCAGATTTCCCAGGCCATTGCGTCAAAGCCGAAACCGGCAACGCTGGCAGTGTGGCTGCCTGCGTGCAGATCAAACGTCTGGCAATGCCAATGCACCAGGTTGGCCAGGGTGCCATGCTCGACCATCACGCCTTTCGGTTGCCCGGTCGAGCCCGAGGTGTAGATGACATAAGCCAGTTCGCGGGACGTCAGCCCCGCCACCAGCGGATTATCCGCCTGCGCCGGCCACTCGGGTCGATCAAGCGCAATCACCGGCACCGCCAACGCTGGCAGGCGTGCGATGAAGGTCTGTTGAGCAAGTACCACCACCGGTGCGCTGTCCGTCAGCAGGTAAGTAATGCGTTCATCGGGATGCGCCGGATCCACCGGCACATAGCAGGCACCGGCCTTGAGGATCGCCAGCAGGCTCACCAGCGTGTCCAGACCACGCCGCGCAACCACCGCCACCCGATCATCCGGGCGCACGCCAAGGCTGATCAGATAATGGGCAAGGCTGTTCGCCTGGCGGTTCAACTCTGCGTAGCTCAGCGACTGCTCGCCCAACCGGGCAGCGACTGCTTCAGGCTGACGTGCGGCCTGAGCTTCGATCAGGCCATGAACGGTTTGACCTTGCGGGAAACTCACCGCGCTGGCGTTAAGGCTCTCGAGCAGGTACTCACGTTCCTGCGGACCCACCAGCGGAATATCACCCAGCACCGCGTTTTCATTATTCACCAGCGCATGCAGCAACTGTTCGAAATAGCCGTAATAGCGCTGCACCGTGGGCTCATCGAACAGCGCGGTTGCGTATTCCAACGTGCCAAACAGCGAGTCACCCTGCTCGCCGAGGTTCAACGACAGATCAAACTTGCAGACCTGACTCTCCTGCTCGACCACGCTCAGCGACAAACCGTCCATGTCCGGTAACGAGGTTTCCCCGGCCAGCCAGTTGAGCGTGGTCTGGAACAACGGGGAGTGAGCCAGGCTGCGGGTCGGCCGGACAATTTCCACCACCTGCTCGAATGGCAGGTCCTGATGATCCTGAGCCTCCAGTACCCGCTCCCTGACCTGTGCCAGCAATGCATTACCGGTCAGCGCCGAGGCTGTATCGATGCGCACGGCCAGGGTGTTGACGAACAGCCCGATCAGCCCTTCCAGCTCCGCACGACCGCGTCCTGCAATCGGGCTGCCGACCACCACTTCGGTCTGACCGGAAAGACGCGCCAGCAATGCGCCCCATGCGGTCAGCAAGGTCATGTACAGCGTGACGCCTTGCCGTTGCGCCAGCGCTCGCAAGCCTGCCGTCAGTGGCCCGTCCAGCCGCACGTTCAGGCTGGCACCGGCGAAGTCCTGCTGCGCCGGGCGGGGCCGGTCGGCAGGCAGCGTCAGTAGCGTCGGTGCGCCTTCCAGGGCTTGTCGCCAATAGGCTGCCTGATGTTGCAAGCGCTCGCCGCTCATCCAGCCCTGCTGCCATACCGCATAGTCGGCGTATTGAATAGCCAAAGCTGGCAGGGGATCGTCCTTGCCTTGATGCAATGCCGGGTACAACGCGAGCAATTCGCGAGTCAGCACGCCCAGCGACCAACCGTCGGCGACGATATGGTGCACCGTCAGCAACAACACATGCTGCTCGTCTTCCACCTGTAGCAGGCAGCCACGGATCAGTGGCCCACGCGTCAGATCGAACGCTGCGGTGGCCTCTACAGCAACACGTTCGGCCAGTGTTTCCGGCATTTGACGCAGATCTTCAACATGCAGGACCGGCATGGCCGCAGGCGCAGTAAACACCACCTCTGCGCCCTCTTCGCAGGCGATGAACCGGCTGCGCAGGGTTTCGTGGCGCTCGACGATCCGTGATACCGCAGCGGTCAGCGCAGCTACATCCAGCAAGCCCTGTATGCGCAGGGCCAGCGGGATGTTGTACGCCTCATTGCCACCCTCCATCTGCGCCAGGAACCACAAGCGCAGCTGGGCGAACGACAGCGGTAACGACTGATCACGCGGTGCAGGCAGGATCAGCGACAGTTCACTGCGCCCGGCACCGGCCAGCGCACTGGCGACGGCAGCCAGCTCACCCAGCGCAAAGAGCTCGCCCAACGGCAACTCCATGCCCATCTGTTGACGCACCTGCGACACCATGCGCATGGCCAGCAAGGAATGCCCACCCAGATCGAAGAAGTGGTCGTGGCGGCCTACCTGTTCAATCTGTAGAACTTCCGCCCAGATCTGCGCCAGAGCCACTTCAATCTCTCCCTGCGGTGGCTCGTAGGCCAGCCCCAGCAGCGACGAGTGATCCGGTTTGGGCAGCGCACGGCTGTCAAGTTTGCCGTTGGCAGTCAGCGGCAGCGCGGTCAGCTCTATATAGGCTCCCGGAACCATGTATTCAGGCAGGTTGGCCTGCAGATGCGCACGCATTTGCTCCGGCCCGGGGGCCTCGGACTCCGGCTGGCTGGTGAAATAGGCAACCAGACGTACATTGCCCGGCTCGTCCTCACGAGCCAGAACAACGGCCTCTCTGACCCCCGGCAACTGGTGCAGACAATTGACAATTTCGCCCAGCTCAATACGGAAGCCACGGATTTTCACTTGATCGTCGTTGCGTCCCAGGCATTCCAGTTGGCCGTCATCCAGCCAGCGACCCAGATCGCCGGTGCGGTACAGCATGGCGCCAGGCTGATCGCTGAACGGGTCGGCAATAAACTTCTCGTCGGTCAGATCCTGGCGGTTCAGATAACCCAGCGCCACACCGTCGCCACCGATGTAAAGCTCGCCGATAGCTCCCAGCGGTGTCAGGCGCTGATGAGCGTCGAGCACGTAAACACTGGTGTTGCCGATGGGTCGACCGATAGGCACGTACTCGGCCTCATCGGCCAGCGTTCGTACTTGGCAGGCAGTGGCGAAGGTGGTTGTCTCGGTGGGGCCGTAAGCGTTCAGCAGGTGCAGACCCGGTGCCTGGGCAAGCAGTTTGCGGAAGCTGGCCGGGTCTGCGCGCTCTCCGCCTGAAAGCAGCAGGCGCAGGCCCCCAAGTGCCTCTGGAATCAGTTGCACGTATTGGTTGAACAGCGCGGTGGTCAAAAACAGCACGCTGACATTGCCCTGACGCAGGGCCGCGCTGAAACGCATCGGGTCAATCAGCGTGGTGTGCTCGATCACCAACAACTGCCCGCCGTTGAGCAACGCACCCCAGACTTCCATGGTGCTTGCATCGAACGCCGGATTGGAGGCAAAGGCGATGCAGTCCTGCTCGTTGAAGTCGGCATAACCGTTGTTCAACACCAGTCGGGTGATACCGCGATGGGCGACACGTACGCCTTTTGGCGCCCCCGTCGAACCAGAGGTATACATGACGTAAGCCGCTGTATCAGAGGCCTGTGGCAGGCCCGGATCATGGGCAGGCTGGTCGTCGAGAGTCAGGCGGTCCAGATCAATACGCCGCACGGATGAGGCTGTCGACATGGCGCTCTGCGTCAACACGTATTTCGCCTGGCAGTCATCGAGCATGTAATGCTGCCGCTCGGCAGGCGCGTTGACGTCCAGTGGTACGTAGGTCGCTGCACATTTACCGATCGCCAACTGGCTGATCACCAGTTCCAGCGAGCGAGGCAGCAGAATCGCCACATGCTCATTGGGCTTCACACCTTGCCCCAGCAGGTAATGGGCCAGGTGGTTGGCACGTTCGTTCAGCTCCCCATAAGTCAGCGAACGGCGGCCATGCACGGCAGCCACTGCATGCGGATGCAGCGCAGCACGGCGCTCAAACAGGCGATGCACGAGCTGCTCGCGGGGGTATTCACGACGGGTGTTATTGAACGTGGCCGACAACAGCGCGTGTTCAGCCTCCGGCAGCACCGATGATTCGATCAAAGCCGTTTCCGATTGCTGCTCCAGTGCCTGCACCAAATGGACAAGGGCTTGTTGCACATAAGCGCAAATCCGTTGCGGATCAATACCCGGCGCAGTCTGGGCAGTCAGGCTGAACGCATCGCCGAAGTCATCGATACACAGGGTCAGCGGGTAGTTGCTGCGCTCTTCTGCATGCACGACCTCAATCCCTTGCCATGCAGCGTTGCTTGCCTGGTCATCAACCTCAGGCACAGCGCTGTGGCGGTAGTTGAGCAACGTATTGAACAGCGGCGCGCCAGCCGGCAAGGCGCTGCATCGCTGGGCCAGTGCCAACTGAGCATGCTCGTGGGTGAGCATGCCGACCAGACGAGCGTGCAGGTCGAGCACCGCACTGCGCGCGCAATGCCCGCCCAGGTCCATGCGCAGCGGCAAGGTGTTGATAAACACACCCAAGGCCCGCTCGCCGCCTTCGCCACCGCGCAACCGTCCAAGCAGTACGGTGCCGAATACCACGCTGTCGCGCCCGGACAACTGCCCCAGGACCTGAGCCCAGGCCAGGTGCATCAAAGTAGCGGCGCTGACGCTCAGTTGCCTTGCCTGATCACGAACCTGACGGCACAGGGCGATGTCCAGTGTGAGTCTGGCCTCGCCAGGAATCTGATCTGCCGATGCCATTACCAGGCCGTAAGGCAGGGTCGGCTCATCGACATCGCCCAACTGCTCGCGGAAGAACGCTTCATGGGCCTCGTCGCCAGGCCCTTGCAGGACGTGGGCAATGTAATTTCGGTATGGCACGGGCGCGACGAGCGAAGCTTCGTTGCCCAGCAGTACGGCCTGCAATTCGTGGCTCAGTACATCAAGGGCAATATGGTCCATGATCACATGGTGGTAACGCAGAACCGCCGCAATCCTGTGGTTGGCGGGGTCATGGGCATAGACCAGATGCAGTAGCGGAGCCTGAGTAAGGTCCATGCGTGGGGCATTGAAAAGGTCGTGCAACACTGTCTCTTGAACGTGCATGGGAGCCTGACGCCAGACCACCTGCACCGGCGTTTGCAAACCTTCCCAGAACAACGCGGTGCGCAGCATATCGTTGCGTTCGATCACCCGCTGCAATGCATCGCAGAAAGCGTTCAGCCGCGACACGTCGGCGAATGCGAACTGCGGCTGCAACAGGTAGGGATCGCTGTCCCCGGCGGTCAGGTGGTGGTAAAGAATGCCTGTCTGCAAGGGGCCCAGCGGATAAATATCCTGCACATTGGCGGCACCGCCCGGCACCTTCGCGACGATACGGTCGATGGCTGGCTGATCCAGCGCTACCAATGGCAGCAGTTCGGGTGTAATGCGCTGGCAGTGCGCCTCGATCAGGTTGGCCGGTACTTTGACTTCAGTGTCGCGACCGACGGCGTCAGCCAGCGCTGCCAGTGTTGGCTGAACAAACAGAACACGAATGTCGGCACGCATGTCCAGACGACGCATACGCGCAATCAGGGTCACGGCGAGCAATGAGTGGCCGCCCAGTTCAAAGAAGTTATCCTGACGCCCAACCTGCTCCACATGCAGCAATTCGGCCCAGAGGCTGGCCAGGGCGATTTCGATCGTACCCTGCGGCGCTTCATAGGCACGGCTGGCGATACTGTCGCGATCCGGTGCCGGCAAACTTTTGCGGTCCAGTTTGCCGTTCGCCGTGACTGGCAGGCTGGCCAGCCTTACAAACGCCGCAGGCACCATGTATTCGGGCAGCAGCCCCGACAGCCAGGCACGCAACTGCTCGATATCCAGCCCGGTTTTATCTTCACCGCAGGTGTAATAGCCAACCAGTCGTTTGTCGCCCGGCACATCCTCGCGTGCCACTACCACAGCGTCGATGACATCCGGATGATCGTTCAGGCGAGACGCGATCTCACCCAGCTCAATACGGAACCCGCGAATCTTGACCTGCTCGTCGTTACGGCCCATGTATTCCAGGCTACCGTCGGCCATCCACCGTCCAAGGTCGCCGGTACGGTACATGCGCGCATCCGGTGCATGGCTGAACGGGTTGTCGAGGAAACGTTCGGCCGTGAGCGCTTCACGGTTCAGATAGCCGCGTGCCACACCGGCACCGCCAACATACAGTTCGCCGACCACACCTACCGGCACCGGCTCGCCGCGGGCGTCGAGGACATACATCTGCAAATCGGGGATGCGCTTGCCGATAGGACTGGCACCGACACGCATGGCGTCTTCGGGCTGCAACGGGTAATAGGTCACATGCACCGTGGTTTCGGTGATGCCGTACATGTTCACCAGCTGTGTTGCGGCGTTCACGTTGCGGGCATACCACGGCTTGAGCATCGCTGTTTCCAGTGCTTCACCGCCAAAAATAACCTGACGTAGCGAGTGCGCCTGCGCCTGCTCGCCCTGGGCAGCAATCAATTGCCGGAACGCGCTCGGCGTCTGGTTGAGCACCGTAACTCCTGCGCTGCACAGCAAGTTGTAGAAGTCTTCCGGCGAGCGGCTGACCAGTTGCGGCACGATCAACAAACGTCCGCCGTGCAGCAATGCGCCCCATATTTCCCAGACCGAGAAGTCGAAGGCGAACGAGTGAAACAGTGCCCAGACATCCTTTTCGTTGAAACCGAACCAGTCATCGGTGGCCGAAAACAGTCGTGCAACGTTGCGGTGTTCGATCATCACACCCTTGGGCTGACCGGTTGAGCCCGAGGTGTAGATGATATAAGCCAGGCTCGTGGGCTTTACCGGCACCTGCGGATTAGAGGCAGACTCGTCCTGCAAATCGGCATCGTCGAGACTGATTACCGGCACGTCTGACACCGGCAGGGCGTGCTGCACTGACCGCTGACTCAACAACGCCAATGGCGCGCTGTCGCCGAGGGTGTAGGCCAGACGCTCGAGTGGGTAAGCCGGGTCCAGCGGCACATAGGCACCACCGGCCTTGAGAATGCCCAGCAGGCCCGCGATCATTTGCAGGCTGCGCTGCGTGCAGATGGCAACACGGTCATCCACACTGATGCCCATGCCGATCAGGCGATGTGCAATTTTATTGGCCTGGGCGTTGAGTGTCGCGTAGCTCCAGGATGTATCTTCGAACGTTACGGCAATCGCATCCGGCGTGCGCTGCACTTGTGCTTCAAACTGGCTGTGCAGGGTCAGCCCCTGCGGGTAAACCGCATCGGGTGCATTGAAACCGTCGGTCAACTGCCGACGCTCGCTACCCGACAAAAGCGGAATGTGGTTCACGACCGTCTGGCTGTCGGTGACCATGCCGCGCAATATCGCCTCCAGGTAACCCAGATAGCGTTCGATGGTGCTGCGGTCAAACAGCGCTGTCGCATATTCCACGATGCAGCGGAAACCATCGGCGCTGTCGCCGACGCTCAGCGCCAGGTCGAATTTTGCGAAAGCGGCCTGCTCTTCCAGCGGTTCCAGGTGCATGTCGCCCAGTTGCAAATCCAGACCCTGGCTGCCGTCCCAGGTCAGTGATGCCTGGAATAAAGGGCTATGCGAAAGACTGCGAGGCGGTCGCAAGCGCTCCACCACCTGCTCGAAAGGCAGGTCCTGATGGTCCTGCGCCGCCACCACGCGGGCCTTGATGCGGGCCAGCAGCGTCACAGCATCCGGCTCGCCCGAGGTATCGACACGCACGGCCAGGGTATTGACGAACAGACCGATCAGGCCTTCGATTTCGGCATGGCGGCGGTTGGCAACCGGCATGCCGACGACGACTTCCTCCTGGCCGGATAACCGCGCCAGCAATGCGGCCCAGGCCCCCATGAACAGCATGAACGGTGTCACCGACTGCTCATGGCAGAAGGTCCTGAGGTCGCTGCCCAGGCGCGGATCGAGCTCCAGCGTGACACTGGCCCCGGTATAGTCCTGATGCGCAGGCCGTGGACGGTCAGTGGGCAAGGTCAGCAATACCGGCGCACCGGCCAGTGCCTGCTGCCAGTAATCGCCCTGATGGCTCAACCGTTCGGCATCCAGCCAGTTGCGCTGCCACACTGCGTAATCGCCATATTGCAGCGTCAGCGCAGGCAGCGGATCATCCTGGCCTTGACTGAACGCCTGATAGAGCGCGGTGAGTTCACGCGTCAGAACACCCAGCGACCAGCCATCGGCAACGATGTGGTGTACGGTCAGCAGCAAAACGTGAAGGTCTTCAGCCAGGCATAGCAAGCGACCGCGAATCGGCAGGTCGCGGTGCAGATCGAAGGGCTGCGCTGCCTCTTCCTTTGTTACCGCCTGTAAGGCCCCCGCGTCCTGGCCACGCAAGTCCTGCCAGCCAATATCGGGCACTACCGTGGCGGGCGCCGCCTGCACCCAGGCCTTGTCGTCTTCCTGGCTGAATTGGCTGCGCAGGCTATCGTGGCGGGCGACAATGCGTTCCAGCGCACGCGTCAAGGCACGGCTGTCCAGCGGGCCGCTCAGTTTCAGGCCCAATGAGATGTTGTAGGCGCTGTTGGCATCTTCCATTTGCGCCATGAACCAGATGCGCTGCTGAGCAGAAGACAGCGGAACAGGGCCGGTGCGTGGCTGCACGTCGATTGCAGGCAACTGGCTGCGCGCGGCAGCCGTCAGGCAGTGCGCCACCGCGATCAGCGAACTGTCGGCAAACAGGTCGCCAAGGGCCAGCTCAAGTGACAGACGCTGGCGCACCTGAGAAACCATACGCATGGCCAACAGCGAATGGCCACCCAGATCAAAGAACCGGTCATTACGCCCTACCCGCTCGACCTGTAGCAATTCGCTCCAGATGAGGGCCAGTGCGTTCTCCAGATTACCTTGCGGTGCCTGGTATTCCCCGGTTGACAGCGCATCGCGGTCGGGGACTGGCAATGCACGGCGGTCGACCTTGCCGTTGGCCGTCAGTGGCCAGCTTTCCAGTCGTACCAATGCGCCGGGCACCATATAACCCGGCAGGCGGGCCAGCAGCGCGGTACGCAATTGCTCTACTGTGGTGGTGGGAGCGTCTGCACGTTCAGTGAAGTAACCCACCAGGCGCGGTTGCCCTGGCTCATCTTCGCGAGCCAGGACCAGCGCTTCCTCGATGCCTGGCAATTGGCCGAGCTGGCTTTCTATTTCACCCAGTTCAATGCGCACGCCACGAATCTTCACCTGGTCGTCGTTACGGCCCAGGTACTCCAGTGTGCCGTCGGCGTTCCAGCGTGCCAGGTCGCCAGTACGGTACATGCGCGCCTGTGGTTGTCCGGAGAAAGGGTCGCGCAGAAAGCGCTCAGCAGTCAGTTGCGGCTGATTCAGGTAACCGCGAGCGACACTGTCGCCGCCAATGTACAGCTCGCCTGCCACACCCAGCGGGACCAGTTGCTGGCGGTTATCCAGCAAATAAACCGAGGTATTGGCGATAGGCTTGCCGATGTCCAGGCTGCCATTGGGGAACAGGCGGCCTGAGGTGGCGACCACGGTGGTCTCGGTCGGGCCATAGTTGTTGATCACTGCGAAGCCTGGATCACGATGGAACTGGCGCAGACGGTCGCCGCCTATCAGCAGTGTGCGCAGGGTCGGGTGACGCAGGTTGCGACTGAAGGCGTACTCGGCAACAGGCGTGGGTAGAAATGCGACCTGCAACGGTTGGGTCAACCACCAGTCAAGCAGCGCATCGAGCTGTTCATTGCCGATCTCGGCAGGCGGCAGGTGCAATGTCGCCCCGGCGCACAAGGCTGGCCAGACTTCCCAGGCCATGGCGTCAAAACCAAAACCCGCCACACTGGCGGTGTGACTGCCCGCGCGCAGATCGAAGGCGGCGCGGTGCCAGTCGACCAGATTATTCAGCGTCCGGTGCTCGACCATCACGCCCTTGGGCTGACCGGTCGAGCCCGAGGTGTAGATAACGTAGGCGAGATGAGTCGAATTGAGCCCGCCGATGTGCGGGTTGCCTGGCTGTTGCGGCCAGTTCGCCAGGTCAAGGTTGATCAGCGGTGCTTCCAGCCCTTGCAACCCTGAAACCCCGTTGAGGCGTTCCACAAATGCCTGTTGCGTCAATACCGCAACCGGTGCGCTGTCAGTCAGCAAATAAGCGATACGCTCATCCGGATGCACCGGGTCAACCGGTACGTAGCCCGCCCCGGCCTTGAGCACGGCCAGTAAGCCGACCAGCGTCTCCAGACTGCGTCGTGCAACCACGGCAACGCGATCGTCGGGCTGTACGCCGATGCCGATCAAGTGCTGGGCGAGCGCATTGGCGTGCGCGTTCAGTTCGCTGTAACTGAGGCATTGCTCGCCCACCTGCGCGGCGATCGCATCAGGCTGTTGCTCTGCCAGGTGTTCGATGCGCTGGTGAATCGTCAGTCGGCGTTCATAGTCGGCATGTCTGTCGTTGAAGCCGAGCAGAAGCTGCGCTCGCTCGCTGGCGGGCACGATATCAAGCTGATCGACGGGCATCTGCGGCGTCTGCTCCAGCGCATCGAGCACACTTTCCATGGTCCATTGCATGTAAGCGCAAATGCTTTGCGCACTGATACCTGCGGTGGTTTGTGCAGTAAAGCCAAACGCTTCGCCCAGATCATCGACGCTCAGTACCAGCGGGTAGTTGCTACGTTCCTGAGCATGCAGCACCTCAATGCCCTGCCATGTTTCACCGGAAGCCTGCGCTGGTGAACTGTGACGATAGTTGAGCAAGGCGTTGAACAACGGCGTCGGCGCTTGCACCCCGCTGCAGCGCTGAGCCAGTGCCAGTGGTGCGTGTTCGTGGCGCATCAGTGCGGTCAGGCGCTGGTGAGTTGCCCGTACTGCGGTTTGCACGCCTTGATCGTCCAGATCGAGACGCAGCGGCAAGGTGTTGATGAAGATGCCCAGCGCTCGCTCCGTGGCCTCGGCACCCAGCAGGCGCCCCATCAGCACAGTGCCGAAGACAACCCGTGATTGTCCGGCAAGGCCTGCCAGCACCCGTGCCCAGCCCAGGTGAAACAGGCTGGCGACGCTTACTCCCAGGGTCCGCGCCTGAGCGCGCAAACGCTGGCACAGCAGCAGATCAAGCGTGACACTGTGCTCTTCGAGCTCATCGCCGTCACCGCTCAAATCCTGCAGGCTGTACGCCAGGGTCGGTTCATCGAGGTCGCCGAGCATGTCGCGGAAGAACGCTTCATGCTGTTCTTCGCTGACGCCCAGCAACGCCTGGCCGACATAGTTGCGGAACGGTACCGGTACACCCAGCAGCCCGGCCTGCCCCGACAGGCACGCCTGTATTTCATGACGCACTACTTCCAGCGCACTGTGGTCCATGGCGATATGGTGGAACAGCAGCGTGGCCTGTACCCCCTGACCTTGCGCCGGCTCATGGCAGACCAGACGCATCAGCGGTGCCTGGCCCAGCAACATGGTCATGCCTTCGGCGCTCGGCGAGGTATCGACCTTGAGTTCAGCGTGACGCCAGACCACTTGCACCGGGGTTTCCAGACCGTTCCAGTGCACTGAGGTGCGCAGAATGTCATGCCGGTTGATGACGGTTTGCAGCGCCTGGGCGAATGCCTTCAGACGCGCCTGATCAGAAAAGGCGAATTGCACCTGCATCACATACGGGTCGCCCTGAGTGGCGGTAACGTGATGGTACAAAATGCCTTGCTGCAGCGGAGCCAGCGGGTAGATGTCCTGCACATTGGCGGCACCTCCCGGTATTGCGTCCAGCAACTGGTCGATGGTTGCCTGATCAAGCTCCACCAGCGTCAGCATCTGCGCAGTGATTCGCTCGCAGCCCTGAGGGATGCCATTGGCGGGCAACGTCAGTGCGCCGCGTTTGCTGTTCTGGTAGTCGCCTTGTTCGATGAGTTCTATCAGCGCCGGCTTGTGCTCGCGCAGGTGCTCCAGCAGACCGTTTTCGGTCAATGCACGGCGATTGCCCTGCACCACCAGTTGTCCGTCCTTGACCGTCAGGTGAATAGCGTGAGCTTTGAGTGCCGCCAATAGTTCGTTGATGCTCACAGTATTATCTCCATGCTCTCTGTGATGGCTGCATAGCCTGCCAGCGTAGGTTGTTCGAACAACGCCCGGACATCGGCCTCGATGCCTTCCTGGCGCAGGCGCGCAGTCAGGTTCACCGCCAGCAGCGAGTGGCCGCCCAGTTCGAAAAAGTTGTCGTGTCGTCCGACTTGCCCGACTCCGAGCAGCTCGCTCCAGAGTCTGGCGAGCAAGGCTTCGGTTTCGCCTTGCGGTGCCTCATAAGGGCGGGTCAGTAGCGCATCGCCGCCGGACGCAGGCAGAGCCTTGCGGTCCAGCTTGCCGTTGGGGCTCAGCGGCATGGCGTCCAGGTGCACAAACAGTGCAGGCACCATGTAATCCGGCAGCTGCGCACGCAGCACCTCACGCAGTGTCTCGACCGGCAGCGGCGTGCCGGTGTAATAGGCCACCAGCCGCTGGCCGCCCGGCTGCTCGTCGCGAACCAGCACGACGGCCTGTTCAATCCCCGGATGACGGGTCAGGCAGGCTTGAATATCGCCAGGCTCGATACGCAGCCCGTGGATTTTCACCTGATCGTCATTGCGGCCGAGGAACTCGAGGTTGCCATCCGCCCGCTGACGCACCAGATCGCCACTGCGGTACAGCCGGTCGCCCGCAACAAAGGGGCTGTCGATAAAGCGTTCGGCGTCAGCTTGCGGCAGGTTCAGGTAACCACGGGTTACTCCGACACCACCGATATGCAACTGACCGATAACACCCAAGGGCACAGGCTGGTCATAGGCATCGAGTACATACAATCGCGTGTTGCTGATCGGGCAACCGATAGGCAAAGCACTTTCCGGCACGGCCTGGTCGGGTTCCAGTGTCCAGACACTGCAATCCACCGTGGTTTCGGTCGGACCATAAACGTTGTGCAGGCGTGCCTGCGGCAGTTGCTTGCGTAACTGCTCGGCCAGGGCGATGGTCAGCTCGCCACCGCCGCAGACGATGTCGGTCAGGCTGAGGCACTGGCTGCTTTGCGGCAGGTCGAGAAACTGCTGCAACAGCACCGGAACAAACTGCACCACGCTGACCTGACGTTCCTGAATCAACTGCGCCAGATACGCAGGATCGCGCTGGCCGTCAGGGCGGGCCAGCACCAGCGGGATACCGCTGCTCAACGGCCAGAAAATCTCCCAGACCGAGGCATCAAAGCTGATCGGCGTCTTTTGCAGCAATATACTGGCCGCTGTGGGTGGGCACAGTCGCGAACTCCACTGCACCAGATTGCTGACGTTACGATGCTCGACCATCACCCCTTTGGGCGTGCCGGTGGAGCCCGAGGTGTAAATCACATACGCCAGATGATTCGGCATCAGGCCGGGGACACGCGGGTTATCACCGCGCTGCATGTCCCAGGTCGAGCTGTCCAGGTCGACCCGCAGGGTGTGTTCATCGTCGAGCAGATTGCGCGTGCCTGCATGCACCAGCAAAGCCACCGGCGCACTGTCCTTGACCATGTATTGCAGGCGCTCGCGCGGGTAGCCCGGGTCAAGCGGCACGTACGCGCCACCGGCCTTGAGAATGGCCAGCAGGCCAACGACCATCGACAGGCCGCGCTCGACACAGATCGCTACGCGATCATCGGGCCGCACACCCAGATCGATCAGGTGATGGGCCAGACAGTTAGCCTGTTCGTTGAGCTGTCGATAGCTCAGCTGCGAACGCCCGGCGCGCAGGGCAACAGCCTGCGGCGTGCGCACCGCCTGCGCCTCGAACAGCCCTTGCAGGGTTTGTTGAAGATCGTGATGAACCGTCGTAGCGTTGAAGTCCACCAGCGAACGCTGGCGCTCTTCGGCGTTCAGCACAGAAAGATGCTGCACCGGCAGATCCGGCTGGCATTCAAGCGCGTCAACGATGCCTGTCAACGCCTGTTGCACATAACCACAGATACGTTGCGCACCCACCTGAGGTGGCACGGTGACACTCAGGCGCAGGCTATCGCCCAGGTCATCGACGTTGAGGCTCAACGGATAGTTGGTGTGCTTCTCGCTTGCCAGAATTTCCAGACCGCGCCACGCATCGAGCTGCGCATCCTGACGGGCCTGGCCTGCGGCGTGTCTGTAGTTGAGAATCGCACTGAACAACGGCAAGGGCGCGGCCACCCCGCTCCAGCGTTGGGCCTGAGCCAGAGACGCATGTTCGTGACCGAGCAGCGCCGCAAGCCGGGCGTGAGTAGCGCGTGCACTTTCACGTATACCGACGTTACCCAGATCAATTCGCAGTGGCAGTGTGTTGATGAACATGCCCATGCCGCGGTCGGCACCCGCACCGCCCTGCAAACGACCCAGCAGGACAGTGCCGAATACCACCCGGTCAGTGCCGGTGGCCGCAGCCAGAACGCGCGCCCATGCCAGGTGAAGCAGGCTGGCGACACTGACCCCAAGTTGCCGAGCCTGGCCGCGCAGGCTTTGCAGAAGCGCATCAGGCAGCACCTGCTGCGCGTGCTCGATGGAGCTGCCGTCACCCTGCACGTCGCGCAGGTCGAATGGCAGCGTCGGCGCGTCGATATCGCCCAGTTGCTCGCGAAAGTAAGCTTCGTGCTCCGCTTCGCTGACACCCAGACGCGCCTGCGCCACATAGTTGCGATAAGGCACGGCGGGCTGCATTGGACCAGACTCGCCGCGCAGGTGGGCGAGCATTTCCTCACGCATGACCTCAAGCGCAGTGGCGTCCACCACGATGTGATGGAACATCAGCGTTGCAGACAGGCCAGAACCCGTTGCGTCCGGGCAGTAGGCCAGACGAATCAGCGGCGCACAGCTCAAGTTCAAGCGTGCCGAGCCTGCGGGCGCATCGATTTGCGCTAGCGATACACGCTCGACAAGCAGATCAGCTTGGCGCCAGACGACCTGTTGTGGCGTGTCGAGTCCTTCCCAGACGATTGCAGTGCGCAGGCTGTCATGCCGGGCAATGACCTTGCGCAGCGCGTCGGCCACCGCCGCCAGGCGCTCCGGGCTGTCGACGTTGATGCGCAATTGCAGCAAGTACGGGTCGCCCTCCTCGGCGGTCAGGTGGTGATAAAGAATGCCTTCCTGCAACGGTGCCAGCGGGTAGATCTCCTGCACGTTGGCCGCGCCGCCAGGCACCGTGGCGACTATACGCTCGATGGTCGTCTGATCGAGCTGTGTCAGGCTGAGCAGATCCGGCGTGATGTGCGTGCAACCGGCTGGAACGCGGTTGGCAGGCGCAGAAATTTCACGGCCTTTGCCTACCGATGTGGCCAGAGCGGCAACGGTCGGTTGGCCGAGCAACACCCGTACATCGACGCTGAGGCCCGCATTGCGCAGGCGCTCGACCAGGCTGACCGCCAACAGCGAATGACCGCCCAGTTCAAAGAAGTTGTCGTGCCGTCCGACTTTCTCCAGACCCAGCACCTGCGCCCAGAGACCGGCCATGATGGTCTCTGTTTCGCCTTGCGGTGCCTCGTAGGCCTGCCCGCTCAGTTCTTCCAGTTCAGGGTCCGGCAAGGCACTGCGATCCAGCTTGCCATGACTGGTCAAGGGAAGCGTGTCCAGGCGTGTAAAGGCCAGCGGCACCATGTGCGCGGGAAGGCGCGCGCGCAGCGCTTCACGCAGGACATCGGGGGTGACGGGTGAGTTTTCGGTAAACCAGGCCAGCAAACGTTCGCCGCGCACCAGCACCACGGCATCCTGGACCTGCGCCTGACTGGCCAGGGTCGCCTCGATTTCGCCAAGTTCGATACGCATGCCGCGAATTTTCACCTGATCATCGTTGCGCCCCAGGTAATCCAGACTGCCATCGGCGTTCCAGCGCACCAGGTCGCCGCTGCGATACATACGTGCCTGCGCCTTGTCGCTGAATGGGTCAGCAACAAAACGCTCTTCGGTCATCTGCGGCCGGTTCAGATAGCCCCGCGCAACACCTGCGCCGCCGATGTACAGCTCGCCGATGACACCCACAGGTACGGGCTGTAACTGCCCGTCCAGTACGTAAACACGGGTATTGGCAATCGGACCTCCGATATGCAGCGAGCCACCCGGTTTTACTACGCCAGAGGTGGCCACCACGGTGGTTTCGGTCGGGCCATAGTTGTTGATCACGGCGAAACCCGGGTCGCGGTCAAACTGACGCAAACGGTCGCCGCCGATCAGCAGCGTGCGCAGAGTCGGATGCTGACGAGGGCGTCTGAATGCTTGTTCAGCCACCGGAGTCGGCAGGAAACTGACCTGAAGCGGCTGCTCCAGCCACCATTCAAGCAGCTCATCCACGTGTTCGTTGCCGACCTGTGCCGGTGGCAGATGCAGCACGGCACCGGCACACAATGCGGGCCACACTTCCCAGGCCATGGCGTCAAACCCGAAACCCGCCACGCTCGCCGTATGACTGCCAGCCTGCAGATCAAACGCCTGGCAATGCCAGTGCACGAGATTGACCAGCGTGCAGTGTTCAACCATGACGCCTTTGGGCTGGCCGGTTGAACCGGAGGTGTAGATGACGTAAGCCAGATTATGCTCATCAAAGCCCGCTACCGACGGGTTGCTGGCGCACGCCTCAAGCCAGTTAATCTGCTCTATGTTCAACTGCGTTGCATCGCCCGCCAGATCGCGCGTCGAATCTTCGGTCAGGACCACGCGAGGTGCGCTGTCCTCCAGCAGGTAAGCAATGCGCTCTGCCGGGTAGACCGGATCTACCGGCACGTACGCAGCACCAGCCTTGAGCACCGCCAGCATGGCGACCAGCCGCTGCGGGCCACGGTGCAGACACAATGCGACTCGCTCATCTGCTGTGACACCCAGACCGATCAGATGGTGAGCCAGGTGATTGGCATGCTCGTTCAGCTGCGCGTAGGTCAGGACGTTACCGCCCTGAATCACCGCAGGACTGTCGGGTCGACTGGCGGCCTGCGCTTCGATCAGCGCATTCACCGTGCAGTGCTGCACAAAGCCCTGTTCATTGTTGTTGAAATCGAGCAGCAAATGGCTGCGCTCTTCGGCGTCGAGAATCGAAACGTTTTCCAGCTTCAGTGGCCGCGCCTCTTCCAGCGTCTCCAGCAGATGCGTCAGCGTGTTGAGCACCCAGCCAGCGATGCGCTCGGCGCCCATGCCTTGTAGCGCCAAGACATGCAGGTCGAAGCCTTCACCCAGATCGTCCACGCTGAGCGTCAACGGGTAGTTGCTGCGCACATCGCCGCCGAGCACCCGCACGCCTTGCCAGAGACCTTCACCGTCCTGCGGCTTTACGTCAGCGCTGTGGCGGTAATTGAGCAGTGCACTGAACAGCGGCGAACCTGATGCGACGGCACTGCAGCCTTGAGCGAGCACCAGCGAAGCCTGTTCGTGAGCGATCAGTGCAGACAGCTTCGAATGGACGGCTTTGACGGCCGCCCGAGTGGTCAGCGCCGTATCGACCCGCAGTGGCAGGGTATTGATGAATACGCCGAGTGCCTGATCAGCCCCCTCACCGCTCATGCGCCCCAACAATACGGTGCCGAACACCACGTCCCGACGGTTGGCCAGCACCCCGAGGACCCGCGCCCAGGCAAGATGCATCAGGCTTGCCGCGCTCACACCGAGTTGCCGCGCCTGTTCGCGCAGTCGCAGGGCCAGGGCGTGGTCAAGTGACCGTCGATCCTCCTCTATGCCACTGCCGTCGGCACGCACGTCCTGTATGCCAAACGGCAAGGTCGGTTCTTCGACATCACCAAGCATTTCGCTGAAAAATGCGCTGTGACCGGCCTCATCGCTGGCCAGCCGCACTTGCGCTACATAGTTACGATAAGGCACCGGCGTCCTTAGGTCAGAACGCTGGCCGAACAGCAACGCCTGCATCTCGCGGCTGACAATTTCCATCGCGGTGTTATCAAGAACCAGATGATGGAACAGCAAAATGGCGACTGTTTCTCCGCTTGCCGGTTCATGGGCATGCACCAGACGCATCAACGGTGCCTGTGACAGATCCAGTCGATGGTGACGGGCGTCAAAGCGCCGTTGCAGACGGTCGATGATCGCCGTTTCCTCGTCGGCATCGAACTCGATAGCCTGTACGGTCAGTTCAGCGTTGCGCCAGACCACCTGTTGCGGGCTTTCCAGCCCCTCCCAGGCCACTGAGGTGCGCAGAATGTCGTGCCGGTCGATAACGCGCTGCAACGCATCGGCCCACGCGCACAGGCGCTGCGGCGTGTCGAACGCCAGACGCCATTGCAACAGGTACGGATCGCCCTGCCCGGCGGTCAGATGATGGTAAAGAATGCCTTCCTGCAACGGTGCCAGCGGGTAGATTTCCTGCACGTTGGCAGCACCGCCCGGCACGCTGGCGACAATACGATCAATGGCCGATTGTTCAAGCGAGACCAGGCTCAACATCTGCGGTGTGATCCGGTTACACCCTGGCGGGATAAGGTTTGCAGGTGCCTTGAATGCCTGAGCATCTTGCTGATAAGCGGCCAGAGCAGCCAGTGTCGGCTGGCTGAGCAGCGCATGCACATCTGCCATCAGCCCCGCCTTGCGCAGTTGCTCGACCAGGTTCACGGCCAGCAAGGAATGACCGCCCAATTCGAAGAAGTTATCGTGTCGCCCTACCCGCTCCACACCCAGGACTTGCGCCCAGATGGCCGCCATGGCGATCTCCACCTCGCTCTTAGGTGCCTCATAGGCTTGCCCCAGCAGGTACGCCGGGTCCGGGTCAGGCAACGCGCGACGGTCAAGCTTGCCGTTGGCCGTCAGCGGCAGTGAAGCCAGACGCGTGAACGCGCGCGGCACCATGTAACCCGGCAGTCGCGCCCGCATCGCAGGGCTCAGTGCGTCGGTGTCGACCGCAGACGTTTCAGTGAACCAGGCCAGCAGCTGCAAGTCGCGAACCAGTACCACCGCATCCTTGACACCCTCCAGGCTGGCCAGCATCGCCTCGATTTCTCCCAGCTCGATGCGCATGCCACGAATCTTCACCTGATCATCGTTGCGCCCCAGATAATCCAGGGTCCCGTCGGCGTTCCAGCGCACCAGGTCACCGCTGCGGTACATACGCGCTTGTTCGACATCGCTGAACGGGTCGGCGACAAACCGCTCTTCGGTCAATTGCGGCTGGTTCAGGTAACCGCGCGCAACGCCTGCGCCACCGATGTAAAGCTCACCGGGAACGCCCACGGGCATTGGCTGCAACTGCTCATCGAGCACGTAAACCCGTGTGTTGGCGATGGGGCCGCCGATGTGCAGCGAGCCATTGGCCAATATCTGGCCAGAGGTGGCGACTACCGTCGTTTCGGTCGGTCCATAATTGTTGACCACCGCATAACGGCGGTTATGAACAAATTGACGAAGGCGGTCGCCGCCGATCAGCAGAGTGCGCAGGGTCGGATGTTCTTCGTCCTGGCTGAAGGCGTACTCAGCCACTGGAGTCGGAAGGAAGCTGACGTCCAGCGGCTGGGCACGCCACCAGTTCAGCATCGCTTCAATGTCCTCCCCGCTGTCCTGAACCGGGGCCAGGTGCAGGGTTGCGCCAGCGCACAGGGTCGGCCAGACCTCCCAGGCCATTGCATCGAAGCCGAAGCCGGCGAGGCTGGACGTATGACTGCCCGCCTTCACGTCGAACGCATCGCAATGCCAGTCAACCAGATTGGCCAGCGTACGATGCTCCACCATCACGCCTTTCGGCTGGCCGGTGGAGCCCGACGTGTAGATCACGTAAACCAGATTGTCACTGCTCAGCCCCGCTACCTGCGGATTGTTGTCAGCCCCCTGGCTGTCTGCGCAGTGGTCCAGCTCGATCAGGGGCATTGCCAAAGCAGGCAGACGGTCGTTCAACGTTGATAGCGTCAGCACCACCACCGGCGCACTGTCGCTGAGCAGGTAATGCAAACGTTCGCGTGGGTGTGACGGGTCGATGGGCACATAGGCAGCCCCAGCCTTGAGGACCGCCAACAGCCCGACCAGGGTCTCCAGGCTACGGCGGGAAACGATGGCAACCCGGTCGTCAGGCCGTACGCCCTGGTAGATGAGGCGCTGGGCCAGCGCATTGGCCTGCCGGTTGAGTTGTGCGTAGGTCAGGTGCTGCCCCTGATAAGCCGCTGCCACCGCATACGGGCGGATTCGTGCCTGTTGCTCGATGCGTCGATGAATCAATTGCTCTTCGGCAGCAGTTTTTTCAGTCTGGTTCCAGGCCTGTATCTGCAATTGCTCGGTTGGCGCTGAAATGTGGAAGTCTTGAAGCTTGAGCGTCGGGCTTTCAAGGCCCTGCTCTAGTATGTGCAGCAGACGCCCGGCGATGGCCTGGGCCTCGGTATCTTCGATCCAGGCGCGATGGTGGACCAGATGCAGCGCCGCATCGTCGTTGTAGCTGTTGGTGCGCAAGTGGATGGCCAGCGGCGTCGCCTCATAGCCATTGGAGACTTTTACCGTGTGTGCCTCAGCTTCGCCGTAGCAGTAATCGTGGTCTTCCAGCTCGTAGGACACCGAGACTTCGAACAACTGCGCGCGCTCCTCGCGGGATAACTCCAGGCTGCGATTGAGCTCGCTCAGGGGGAAACGTTGATGACGGAAGTCACGTTTCAGCGCGTCACGGACCTTGACCACCAGAGCACCGAAGTCCAGCCCGTCGGCGAAAGCCATGCGCACCGCACTGACCTGGGCGAAGTGGCCCAGGGTGGCCTTGAAGCGCGCGCCGTTGCGGTTGAGTAACGGCAAGCCCACAATCCATTCGTCGCGTTGCGCCGTACGCGTGAAATAGACATGCAGAACCGCCAGCAAGACATGAAACGCCGACGCATTGTGGCGCTCGGCAAATTGCTTCATGCGCACATGCAATGCCTGGGGAAGTGCCTGCACCCAGGCATGGGACGGCGCCGGATCTGTCGCCCGACGGTTGTGATAGCGCGATACCAGCAACGGTTCCGGCAGTTCACGGTATTTTTCCAGCCAATAGGCCTTGTCCAGCGAATAGCGCTTCGACGCTTGGTACTGCGCGTCGTCGGCAATGAAGGCGCGGTAGCCTGGCGCACTGAGTTTAAGGCATTCACCTGCCATCAATGCGCTGTAAAGCTCGCCAAGGGACTTGAACAACTGGCCGAAGCCCCAACCATCAAGAATAAGATGGTGGGCCTGGCCCACCAGCCAGTGTTGATCCTGGGCAAGACGGATCAGGCGGAAATCGAGCAGTGGGCTGCCATCCAGTGCGTATGGACGCCGCATGTGGTCATTGACCAGCGCTTGCGCTGCACGGGTCGGCTCGGGGTGATCACTGAAGTCGTGTAACGGTAGGGTCAGCGGCATGACAGCAGCGTATGACTGAAGCGGCAAGCCATCCGTCCCTGCTCCCGGCATCAGCACTGTGCGCAAGCTTTCGTGAGCGGCAACCAGTTGTTCCAGCGCTCTATGCAGATTCGCCGGGTCAACCGGCCCGGTCAGTTGCAGGTAGCCGCCGATGTTGTAAAGCGGAGAATCGCCACGGCTGATCTGGTCAAGCCAGATATCACGCTGAGCAGCGGTCAGAGGGAAAGTTTCAGCGGCTGGGGCAAACATGGCTCAAGGTCCTTCTTGACAGGTAGGCCGCGGATTAAGCACTGCCGACTTACCTATGTATGGCCCCTTAAACCCGGACAGACCCCGGCGACTGGCTTATTGCCACTCTTTATCGCTCATACATGTTTGGCAGGTTGAAAATCTGTCCCCGTTTTCCGTTACAGACGCACGACAAAAGCTTTGGCTGAATACCAAAGACCCAGTCCAGTCATCAGGCTTGTCAGTTATTGCAATCAGTAGTTACCGCGCAGCAGTCGACCAAGGTCCTTTTTGCGCGGTCGGAATCAGGAAAGCTCAAGATGAACACGGCGCAACATTTCGAATACAGCGACGATCCACGCTTCTATCTGCAATTGGCTCAACTGGTTTCCAGTACCGGTGCCGGCACATTTTCCGAGCAGATGTTGCAATTGGTGGGTTCGCTGGTGCCTATTCACGGGCTTGAGCTCAGTGAATGGACACTGGACGTGCGTCAAAGCAGTATCAGTCGCATCAATCTACTCGGCAGCGCCGGCCTGCAGCACGATCCTCCGAGCACCGAAACAACTGACCATCCTCTGCTATCAAGCATTCTGCACATGCAGGCACCGTTGCTGGTCCAGCTCAAAACCCCGCTTGACGCGCAACGCCCACAGCAAAACACTCACCAGTGCAATCTCGTTTCCAGCAGCGGTGACCGTCGACGGATCATCTGCGTTTATAGGTTGACTTCCCTGCGCGCGTTTTCCCTGACCGAGCTTTCATTGCTCAAGAGTCTCTCCGACACACTGTTGCCGCTGGTCGAGCATCATGCGCAAATCCTTGCCCAGGCAGGCCATCGCAAGCCCCGTATCGAGCCGGAGCCCGGTTCTCTGGATCAGGCATTCAGTGGCAGGCTGGCACAGGATTCGGTCACGCTGTCCGCACGCGAGCAGGAGGTGTGCCTGGGTTTGCTGACCGGCGGCACTGTGGCCGAAATGGCGCAGCGCCTGAAGGTGAAGAACAGCTCGGTGGAAACCTACCTCAAGCGCGCCACCGCCAAACTCGGCGTCAGCGGCCGGCATGGCCTGGCACGCTGGATGGCAGGCGGCTGATACTGCCTGACGCAATGCGCAGGCATCATACGGATGCTGAAAAGGGCCTTTTCCGGCCCTTTCCCCTGCCCTGACCCGATCTCAATCAAGCCGGAACGCAATCACACTGTCACCCAGTGTCGTACCAAGCGATCCGTGGCCGCCAGCCGCGATGATCACGTACTGTTTGCCATCACTGCCGGTATAGGTCGAAGGCGTCGCTTGCCCTCCAGCCGGCAATTCATGCTCCCAGAGCACGTCTCCGTTATTCACATCGTAAGCGCGAAAGAAGTTATCCGCTGTCGCCCCATGGAATACCAGACCACCTGCGGTAACCAGCGGACCACCATGGGCGACCATGCCCATCGGAAAGCCGACTGGAAAACGCTCCTGCATGAAGCTGGTCTTGAGGTTTTTGGTGGTGCCGACCCGGCGTGTCCATTCGGTTTTGCCGGTGGCCAGGTCAACCCCTGCCAGGGTTCCCCATGGTGGCGCGGTGCAGGGAATGCCAAGGCTGGAGGCGAACCTTGAGATGCGGATGGCGTAGTCACCGTTGAAGTTTTCGTTCCAGTACGGCTTGCCTTCCTGAGTGAACAGACGCTTCTGCGCAGCCTGATCGGGCCGCTTGATCAGGTTGTAGATGTAAGCAAGGCGCACCGGTGTCGCCATCAACAATTGGCGGTCAGGATCAACCGCCACCGAGCCCCAGTTGAACACACCGATATTGCCGGGATAGATCAGCGAGCCCGCCTCCGTGGCAGGTGTCCAGGGATTGCCGTCATAACGAAGTGAGTTGTAGGTAATCCGACAGGCCATCTGATCGAAAGGCGTAATGCCCCACATGGACTTCTCGGTCAACGCCGGGGGGATGAAGTTAAGCCTTGAGACCGGCTGGGTCGCCGCGAAACGCTCGCCCGCAACCCCGCCTTCGGTGCGAACGCTGACCTGGTCAACAGGCACTATCGGCTCGCCGGTCAGGCGGTTGAGCACGAAGATATTCCCGACTTTGGTCGGCAACAGCAATGCAGGCTGCCTGTTGCCGTCTTTTCCCACGGCAAGCAGCGACGGCTGTGAAGGGTTGTCGCGATCCCACAGGTCATTGTTCGACGACTGAAACTTCCAGCGCAGCGCACCTGTTTTCAAGTCCAGCGCCACCAGCGCATCGCGAAACTTCTCGGAATTGCTGTCGGGGTCACGCCGGGTGCCGGTTTCGTCAGGCGAGGCATTGCCGAAGGGAACGTACACAAGACCGTTTTCAACATCAGCGCTCAGGGTTGCCCAGGCAACAGGTGTGTCCTGCGGATAGTTCTGGTCGGCCGCTATCGGCTGGGTAGTGTCGGGGTTTTGCGGGTCGAAGTTCCACACCAGCTGGCCAGTCATGACGTTATAGGCGCGGATGACGCCGGACGGGTTGCCGTCGTCGTAGCCGTTATCCATCACCGAACTGCCAATCACGATCAACTCGCCTGCAATCAGTGGCGCAGAGGTCTGCATCAGCGCGTGTGGACGAATCTCGCCCATGTTGACGCTCAAGTCGATCACGCCACCGTTGCCGAAATCGCCGCACAATTTACCGGTGTCTGCATCCAGCGCGACCAGCCTGGCATCTGCGGTGGCGGTGATGATGCGTTTTGCGCATTGAGCGGGCTGTGGCACCTGGCCATCAGGGCTGGATGCAGCGGAATAATAGCTGACGCCCCGACAGGTCTGATGCTGCTGCAAGTAGGAGCGTTTTTTCTCGGGCGTGTATTTCCAGGCCAGTTCCCCAGTCTGTGGGTTCAACGCGTGCACTTCGTTATGCGGGGTACATACATACACCCGGTCGTTGATCTTCAGCGGCGTCGCTTCAAAAGTGTACTCGCCCGCATCCTTGCCTGAGTCACGCAGGTCGCCGGTGTGGTACTCCCAGGCGACCGAAAGCTTGCCGACATTCTTCGGGGTGATCTGATCAAGGCTGGAAAAACGCTGACCGGCAGTGGTCCCGCCATACGCCGCCCAGTCCTTGCCTGCCGACTCGGCGCTACGGGTGGGCGTTGCATTACTGATCTGCCCTTGAAGCGGGTACGGGTCATGAAACATGAGCGCAACCACGATCACCAGCATCACCCCCAGCGTACTGCCGAGAAAGGGATGAAAACGACGGTTATCGAAGCTCGAACCTGCCTGATAAAGCGGCCGCACCACCCAGGGCAGCGCAAGCCAGAGGCCGATCAGCGCAAACAGATCACCGCGGGGGATCCATTGCCATTTGTCAAAGCCGACTTCGTAGATGATCCAGATCAGAATCCCCCACATAAGCAATGCGTACAGGGTCAGCGCCGACTTCTTTTTCAGAAAGATCAGGGTTGCCGTGGCCAGCAAGACCAGAGCAATGATCGAGTAGGCAGGAGAACCCCCGGCAGCGACCAGTTGCGCACCCATGAACAGCAGAATAAAACTCAGTATCGCGATCACGATACCTGTCACTTTCAGAATCATCGTCCTTGTCCTTTCTTGTTATGACCTTGCGCTGCAAAGCTTTTTCGACGCCACGCCATCCTGCGTGTCGGTTCAGTTTTTGCGCGTCGCGTCATCCAGCGCAAGGATGGTATGGGCGTTGGTGACAGTGGTCGCCAGGGTATTGATCACACCTGAGCGCAATGCACCCAGCGTGGCGGCTGCTTTGGTGTTTTCGCTGGCGATGGCCACTACATCCGGGATACGAAACAGCTCTTGCACGGTCAGGCCGATAACCCTGCCCTGAATGGCATTGACTGCCGGCTGGCCGTGAATATCGATGAAATCATAGCCCATCATGTCGCCCACGGTACCGGACAATCTGGCCTGGGCAATCTCCTGCGGAGAAAACCAGCCCATACGCACCATGTTGCTGTTTTCGCTCATGTCACCGATGCCAATCAGCGCCATGTCTGCGCGGCGGGCACGGTCCAGTGTGGAGCGCACAGTGTCATTGCTGATCAGAATGCTGCGCAGCTCGGGGTTGGCCACCAGGGCAGGCGCGTACAGGCTTTCACTTTCGCCACCGAAGCGCAGCGCCAGACGGCGGCAGATATGATCGGGGTTCATGTATTCGCCAGCCTTGAGCGAACCGCCAATGGCGCAGACAAATGTGCAGTTGCGCGTGACCGGCAAAAACACGTTATCCGCCACTGCGCCGACATTGCGGCCCATGCCCACGGCAACGATCATTCCATCGCTCAGGGTTTTGTTCAGGTAGTTGGCAACCAGGCTGGCGACCGCCGAACGTTGGGTGTCGGGGTCGCTGTGGTCGACTGCTATCAGCGCCCTGTCGAGCTGAAAACGCTCTACCAGCGCCAGCTCCAGCTCGTTGTTCATTGCCGGATGCTGCAGCACGCGCACTTCGACAATACCTTCATCGCGTGCGCGCTTGAGCAGTCGGCTGACTTTTGCGCGCGACAGGTCAAAGCGCTTGGCGATGGCTTCCTGAGTGACGTTCTCAAGGTAATAGAGCATCGCGACTTCAGTCATCAGATCGATGTCGCTGGCCATGCGCTGGGTACTGTCACTCATGTGGACGAGCTTCCGTTTCGACGTCAAAGGCGCATTCTCCCTACTCCCGCCCTGTGCCGTCCACTCTCTATTGATGCCCGTCGCGCTCTATCGCGTTAATACGCTCGACCTTGGCGCCGGAGCGAGCCGCCTCGAACTCTGACTCCAGAAACGATTTGACGATGCTTTTCGCCAGTTCCGCACCGATCACTCGTGCACCGACGGAAAGAATTTGCGCATCGTTGCTCTTGCGTGCCCGCTCTGCCGAGTAGGTGTCGTGAGCCTGAGCTGCACGAATGCCAAGGACCTTGTTGGCGGAGATGGCCATGCCTATTCCAGTACCACAGACCAGCACGCCAAGCCGCTGCTGGCCGGCATTGATCGCCGTGGCGACCGCCAGAGCGATGTCCGGATAGAGCACCGGCGCAGTGGAATGAGTGCCGAAGTCAGTCACCGGATAACCCAGTGACTCGATATGGCGCTTCAACAGTTCCTTGAGTTCATAACCCGCTTCATCACATCCGATAGCCACCGGGAAAGGTGTGTTCATGGCATCAGGCTCCGCTGTCGAGTTCTTATTGTCTGACCAAATGTTCAATCGGTGAAATTCCGATCAGTCATTTCTCGGGCATTAACGACGCACTGTCAAGCGGCTTTTTTGCATGAACATTGATCAGAAGCTCTCATTTGCGATGAGCGAAGCCAGAAATCGACGCTTTAAAACTTTTATATGAAAGAGATTGACTGATCAGAATTTCATTTGATACACATATGATCACTGAGCAACGCATCAGTGCACCTAATAAGAATTCACAGCACGAGGACACGCCAATGGCTACGCCATTACTGCTCCAGGCTGAAAATGTCACCAAGGCTTACGCCGGTATCCCCGCCCTGCGCGATGGGCGTCTGTCATTGCGAGCCGGAAGCGTGCATGCCCTGTGTGGCGGCAATGGCGCGGGCAAGTCCACCTTCCTGAGTATTCTGATGGGCATCACCCAGCGCGATGCCGGGACCATCCTGCTCAATGGTGAACCGGTTCAGTTCAGCCGTCCTGGCGACGCTCTCGCAGCCGGAATCGCAATGATCACCCAGGAACTGGAGCCGATCCCCTTCATGACCGTCGCCGAGAACATCTGGCTGGGCCGCGAACCGCGCAGGGCCGGGTGCATCGTTGACAGCAAGGAATTGAATCGGCGCACCCGCGAGCTGCTGGAAGAGCTGGAGTTCGATGTCGACGCCACCAGCTCCATGCACTTGCTGAGTGTGGCGCAGATACAACTGGTGGAGATAGCCAAGGCATTCAGTCACGACTGTGAAGTGATGATCATGGACGAGCCCACCTCGGCGATTGGCGAGCGCGAGGCGCAAACCCTGTTCAAGGCCATCCGCCGACTGGCTGCTCGAGGCGCAGGCATCATCTATGTCTCTCACCGCCTCAGCGAGCTGGCGCAGATTGCCGACGACTACAGCATCTTTCGCGATGGCGCTTTCGTCGAAAGCGGACGCATGGCTGATATCGACCGGGCACACCTGGTGCGCGGTATCGTGGGCCAGGAGTTGCAGCGCATCGACCACAAGGTGGGTCGTGAATGCACCGCCGAGTGCTGCCTGAATGTCGAAAGCCTGAGCCGCAACGGCGAATTCGAAGACATCAGCCTGCACGTGCGTCACGGTGAAATTCTCGGCATCTACGGGCTGATGGGGTCGGGGCGCAGCGAGTTTCTCAACTGCCTGTACGGCCTGACCACGCCCGACTCGGGCAGTGTCACCCTGCAAGGCAAACCCATGCCGATCGGTCTGCCCAAGGCAACCATCCGCGCAGGCGTTTCACTGGTCACCGAAGACCGCAAGGACAGCGGCCTGGTGCTCAGTGGCAGCATCCTTTCCAACATCGCCTTGTCGGCTTATAGACAGCTGTCGAACTGGTCGCTGATCGATGCGCGCAAAGAGCACAAGCTGGCCGAAGACATGGTCAGGCGCCTGCAGATCAAGACCGCATCACTGGATCTGCCCGTTGCGTCGATGAGCGGCGGCAACCAGCAGAAAGTGGTTCTCGCCAAATGCCTTTCGACCGAGCCGGTCTGCCTGCTCTGCGACGAGCCGACCCGAGGCATTGACGAGGGCGCCAAACAGGAAATCTATCACCTGCTGGATCAGTTCGTACGCGCTGGCGGGGCCGCCATCGTGGTTTCGTCGGAAGCACCGGAACTGTTGCGCCTGAGTGATCGAATCGCTGTGTTCAAGGGTGGCAGGCTGGTGACTATCAGCAGCGATGCCGATCTTTCCCAGGAAGTCCTGCTGAGTCTTGCCTCATGAATGCCAAAACCATTGTCGCCCCTGCCACCACTGCGCCACGCAGCCGCCTGCGCTTGTCCGTTGATCGCTTTGGCCTGCCGCTAGTGTTCATTCTGCTGTGCCTGGTGATGGCCTTTGCCAGCGAATATTTCATGACCTGGCGCAACTGGATGGACATTCTGCGCCAGACGTCGATCAACGGCATTCTCGCGGTCGGCATGACCTACGTCATCCTGACCAAGGGCATCGACCTTTCCGTCGGCTCTATTCTGGCGTTTGCCGGGTTGTGCAGCGCACTGGTGGCAACGCAGGGTTACGGCCTTCTGGCTGCGGTCAGCGCCGGGATGTTCGCCGGGGCCATGCTCGGCGTGGTCAACGGTTTCATGGTCGCCAACCTTTCAATCCCGCCGTTTGTGGCCACTCTGGGCATGCTCAGTATCGCCCGAGGCATGACCTTCATACTCAATGACGGCAGCCCGGTGACGGACTTGCCTGAAGAGTATCTGGCGCTGGGCATCGGCAGGGTCGGCCCGATTGGCGTGCCCATCATCATCTTTGCCGTAGTCGCGCTGATTTTCTGGATGGTCCTGCGCTACACCACTTATGGCCGCTATGTGTACGCCGTCGGCGGCAACGAAAAGAGCGCGCGTACCTCCGGGATCGGTGTGCGCAAGGTGATGTTTTCGGTGTACGTGGTTTCCGGGCTGCTGGCGGGACTGGCTGGCGTGGTGTTGTCCGCCAGAACCACCTCCGCCCTGCCCCAGGCCGGCATGTCTTATGAGCTGGACGCCATCGCCGCGGTGGTCATCGGCGGCACCAGCCTGTCGGGAGGCACCGGCAGCATCGTCGGCACACTGTTCGGCGCATTGCTGATCGGGGTGATCAACAACGGCCTGAACCTGCTCGGCGTGTCCTCCTATTACCAGCAGGTCGCCAAGGGCCTGATTATCGTGTTTGCGGTGTTGATTGACGTGTGGCGCAAGAAAAAACGCTAAACCGGCATGAACGACTGACTACAACAATAACGAGGTTCTCATCATGAAATTCGGTACATCCCTGGCCGCGGTCGCGGCGTTCTCCCTGCTTGCCAGCAGTATCTCCATGGCCGCCGATGGCAAGACCTACAAGATCGGCGCGGCGGTGTATGGCCTCAAGGGCCAGTTCATGCAGAACTGGGTGCGTGAGCTCAAGGAGCATCCGGCGGTCAAGGACGGCACCGTGAAGATCACCGTGTTCGACGGCAATTACGACGCACTGACCCAGAACAACCAGATCGAAACCATGATCACTCAGCACTACGATGCGATCATTTTCGTACCCATCGACACCAAGGCGGGCGTCGGCACCGTGGCAAGGGCGATGGAGAACGACATTCCGGTGATCGCTTCCAACACCCGGGTTGCCGGCAACAAAGTGCCCTACGTCGGCAACGACGATGTCGAGGGCGGTCGCCTCCAGGCGCAGGCCATGGTCGACAAGCTTAAAGGCAAAGGCAACGTGGTGATCATTCAGGGGCCAATTGGCCAGTCAGCCCAGATTGATCGTGAAAAAGGCGAGCTGGAAGTCCTGAGCAAACACCCGGACATCAAGATCATTGAGAAGAAAACCGCCAACTGGTCACGTGCCGAAGCCCAGACGCTGACCGAAGACTGGCTCAACGCGCATCAGAACGGCGGTATCTCCGGGATCATCTCGCAGAACGACGATATGGCTCTCGGGGCCCTGCAAGCGGTGAAGTCCCGCAACCTGAAGCCTGCGGAAGTGCCGATCACCTCCATCGACGGCATGCCTGATGCCATTCAGGCTGCGAAGAAAAATGAAATCACCACCTTCCTGCAAGACGCCCAGGCGCAATCCCAAGGCGCACTGGATGTCGCCCTGCGCGCCCTGGCCGGGAAAGACTACAAGCCACAGTCGGTGATCTGGCAGCGCTACGCCAAGGACGTCAAATGGGGTGACGGCACGGACAAAAACTACATCCTGCCTTGGGTACCGGTCACCGACGCCAACGCCGATGCGCTGTATCAACAGGTCAGCGGCGGCAAGTAACCGGTCTGAGATTCCCGCTTCTGCCCGAAGGGCGTGGGAGCGAAGCGTCGCCCGGTTCGCTCCCACGGCCTTCGGCCAGAATCAAAAGCTGACGTGTTTGAGTCTTCAAAAAACAGCGCTAAAGGAGTCATTTTCATGTCTGAATTCTGGAACAAGGCCTTCGATCTCAATGGCCGTTGCGCGGTCATCACCGGCGGGGCCGCAGGGATTGGTCTTGCCTGTGCCCGCCTGCTGGTCGAGCGAGGCGCTCGGGTCGCACTTCTGGACCGCGACCTTACAGTGGTCGACGTGGCTGCCAGCCTTGGCAGCGGGAACATCGGCATCACGGTCGATCTGCGCAGGATCGATCAGGTCAACAGCACCATCGACACCGTCTTTGAGCACTTCAAGCGCATCGACTATCTGGTCAACAGCGCTGGTGTTGCCGTGCTGGACAAAGCCGTCGATGTCAGCGAAGACGCCTGGGACACCACCCTGGATATCAATCTGAAGGCCAGTTTCTTCGTGGCGCAGGCCTGCGCCCGGCACATGCTCACCCAAGGCAGCGGGCGCATCGTCAACCTCGCTTCGCAGGCTGCCGTAATCGGCCTGGACCGGCATGTCGCCTACTGCGCAAGCAAGGCTGCCGTGGTCGGCATGACCAAAGTACTGGCCATGGAGTGGGCACCGCACATCAACGTCAACGCCATCTCACCCACCATCGTCGAGACCGCGCTGGGCAAAAAAGCCTGGGCGGGCGAACTCGGAGAGCGGGCCAAATCGCAGATCCCGGCAGGCCGCTTCGCTCAGCCGGAGGAAATAGCAGGGCTGGCCCTGTACCTGCTCAGCGATGCCGCCAGCATGATCACCGGTGAAAACGTGGTGATCGACGGCGGCTACAGCATCCAGTAATTCACTTTTCTGTTGCGAGGTTTATCGTCATGTCCACCGTCATTGAACGCACTGCCGAACAACTCTCTCCCGTGATTCCGTCCACCATGCAGGCAGTGGTTTGCTATGGCCCGGAAGACTACCGGCTGGAGACCGTCGATGTGCCGACGCCAGGCCCCGACGAAATCCTCACCAAGGTAGAGCTTTGCGGGATTTGCATGGGCGACATCAAGACCTACCGCGGCGCTCCGTCATTCTGGGGCGATGCCGAGCAGCCCCGTTACGTCAAACCACCGATGATTCCGGGCCATGAATTTGTCTGCCGGGTGGTCGCGCTCGGCCCAGGCGCAGAAAAGCGTGGCGTGCAGATCGGCGACCGGGTGATTTCCGAGCAGATCGTCCCGTGCTGGGGCTGCCGCTTCTGCAACCACGGGCAATACTGGATGTGTCAGAAACACGACCTGTACGGTTTTCAGAACAACGTGCAGGGCGCTATGGCCCAGTACATGATCTTCACCAAAGAAGGCATCATCCATAAAGTGCCGGATTCGATTGCCCCGGACGAAGCGATCCTGATCGAACCGCTGGCCTGCTCGTTGCACGCGGCAGAACGAGCCAATGTCGATTTCGACGACATCGTGGTGGTCGCCGGTGCGGGCACGCTGGGCCTCGGGATCATTGGCGCAGTGCGTATGCGCAACCCGAAAAAACTCATTGTGCTGGACATGAAACCCGAGCGCGCCGCCCTCGCCTTGCGCATGGGCGCTGACGAGGTGTGGAACCCGGCCGAGGTCGATGTACTGGCGAAGATCCGTGAGATAACCGGCGGCTACGGCTGCGACATCTATATAGAAGCCACAGGGCATCACAAGGCGGTCAATCAGGGCCTGGCAATGCTGCGCAAACTCGGGCGTTTTGTGGAGTTCAGCGTGTTCAACGACGAGGCCACGGTGGACTGGTCGATCATTGGCGACCGCAAGGAACTGGACGTACTCGGCTCCCATCTGGGGCCTTACATGTACCCGCGCGCCATCGACTTCATTGGCAACCGCAAGATCGACATGCGCGATGTCGTCACGCACAAATTCCCCCTGGCGGAGTTCAAGGAGGCGTTCGCGGTCATGGAGCGTGGCGACAAATCATTGAAGGTCGTTCTGCAACCTTGACCCACCCGATCCTTATAAAAAGAACACAGGAAATTGCGTTATGAACCGAGTGATAAACGATCCGGACCAGGTGGTCGAGGACATGCTGCGCGGCATTCTGGTAGCGCACCCCGAACTGTCGCAAAGTGACGGCAATCCACGGGTCATCAGCAAAACCCGGCCTTCGGAGCAAGGGCGCGTCGGTATCGTTACCGGCGGCGGCTCGGGTCATGAACCGGCCTTTCTCGGCTATGTCGGTCCAGGGCTGGTAGATGCGGTAGCGGTCGGCGAGATTTTTTCCTCGCCTACTGCCAAGAGCTTTTTCGACGCCTTTCGCGCGGCCGATCATGGTGCAGGCATCGCCTGCCTGTACGGCAACTACGCGGGCGACAATATGAACGTGAAGCTGGCGATGAAAATGGCCGCCAGCAAAGACCTGCAAGTGCGCACCGTGGTGGCCAACGACGATGTGGCCTCGGCGCCGAAAGCCGATATCGCCAAGCGTCGTGGCGTGGCCGGGGAAATTTTCATGTGGAAGGTCGGTGGCGCTGCCGCCGCACACGGTTACGATCTGGACGGCGTGATCCGTGTCGCGCAAAAGGCCGTGGATCAATGCCGATCCATCGGTATCGGCCTGACGCCCTGCACCATCGCGGCAGTCGGCAAACCCAACTTTCAGATCCCCGACGGCAAAATGGAGCTGGGCATCGGTCACCATGGCGAACCGGGTATCGAAGTCATCGACATCGAGTCTGCGGCGGCCATGGCAGAACGCATGCTCGCGCCGATTCTGGCCGACCGGGATTTCAGCGTGGACGACAGCGTAGTCGTGCTGGTTTCAGGCCTCGGAGCAACACCGGTAATGGAACTCTACGTGTTCTACGCCGAAGTCGAGCGTCTGCTCAAGGCTCGGGGCTTGAAAATCCATCGTTGCTACGTGGGCAATTACTTCACGTCGCTGGAGATGATGGGGGTAACCCTGACGCTGCTTGGCCTGGACGCCGAACTGAAAACCCTGATCGACCACCCTTGCCGTTCCATCGGCATGACCCAGGCGGAGTGAACCATGAGCGAGCAATTCTCTACCCAACATGGCACTGCCATCGTTGCCGACCTGGTGAGCGTGATCGTCGCCAACCGCGAATACCTCAGCGAAGTAGATGGCGCGATCGGTGACGGCGACCATGGCATCAATATGGCCAAGGGCTTCGCCCACTGCGGTCGTACCATCGAAGACCGCCAGTTGAGCCTCGCCGAGGCGCTGGATGAGCTGACCCTGAGCCTGATGGAAGGCATCGGCGGATCCATGGGCCCGCTGTATGGCAGCCTGTTTATCGGCATGGCCGATCAGGTACGCGGCTGCGAGGAGATCGATGCCGCGGCCTTCGCCAAACTGCTGCGTGGCGGCCTCACTTCACTGCAGGACATCACCGAAGCCGGCGTCGGCGATAAATGCCTGATGGATACGCTGATTCCGGCCGTCGAAGCCTTCGAGCAGGCCCACGCCCGGGGTGAGTCATTCAGTGCAGCGCTCTATGCAATGAAAAGCGCTGCATCACAAGGGCGCGATTCAACCCGTGATCTGGTAGCGAAGATAGGCCGAGCGAGTCGCCTGGGCGAACGATCGCTTGGCGTGCTGGATGCCGGCGCGGTGTCGTGCTGCGTGATCCTGACGCAATTGGCGGATTCAGTGCAGCCGAGGCTGGTATGAGCGGCTACATGACAGTCCAGTGTGAATAGGCACCTTCATTCATGAAGCAGTTTCATGAGCCTATCCCGATAACACCCCATTGTTGACCAAATGACAGCGCTATAAGGTGATCCGGACATCACGCAGCGAATCTGCACACGCGGATTCGCTCGCGTTTCACCGAGGAACTGTTCATGAAAGACCCGAGAAAAGTCACCGTAGTCATCGGTGCAGGCTCCATAGGGCAAGCCATAGCACGGCGTGTCAGTGCGGGCAGGCACGTCGTGCTCGCCGATTTGCGTCAGGACAACGCCGAGGCGATGAAATCGAACTGGCAGGCCTGAGCGACCTGCGCGATACGCCTGCCGGCAAGATCCGCATCAATGCGATGGCCCACTCGCTGGGAGTTCGCCAAGGATGGCGAGAGCATGAACGTGCGTGTCACCGGTCAGGTCACGTTCAACGGGGTCTATCCACTGCTGGATGCTGCACTCGATGGCTTCGGCCTGAGTTACATTCCGCATGACCTTGTCGCCGAGCATATCGAAGCCGGACGCCTGATTCAGGTGCTGGAGGCATTGCGCTACCGGTGATTCATCAAACGACCGAAACGCGTAGCCCCGCAGCCATCGTTCATTGTGTTTGCACGCGCAGCCTGGCGGGCTCGCGGCTTTTCTCGGCGTAATGCCGCGCGCGACGTAAAACATGCTGGGTGGCTCTGCGCGCTTCCTCCTTGTTGAGTTCGACATGCGCTTCCAGCAACTGCTGAGCCTGTTGAGGTTGATGTTGCAAGAGGGCCTGAAGAATGCTGCCATGCTCTTCGTACGTTGCATCGACTCTGGAGGCACTGAACTCAAGACGGCGGATAGTCCGGGTCTTCTCGGTGATCTCATAATGCAGCCTCGCCATTTCCCGGTTACCCACCGCCTCTACCAACGCACAATGAAACCGCTCGCCCAATCTGGCCAGGATATCGGTGTCCCTCAATCGCTCGTGTTTCGGCACCAGCCAGGTGCGTGTTAGTTCATCGATCAGCGGCTCGACGCTCAGGTCCATCAAGCCCAGCCTGGCAAGCGCCTCCAGTTCAAGCACCACACGCACGTCATACAACTCTTCGAAATGTCGGGGATCAAAGGGACGTACTTGCCAGCCGCTGCGGTAATAAACCTCCACGTACCCTTCCTGCTCCAGCCGGAACAATGCCTGTCTGACCGGTGTACGACTGGCCTGAACGCGTTCTGCCACCTCACCTTCAGTAAATCGTTCGCCGGGTAATAGACGAAATTCGGAAATGTCTTCTTTGATCCGGGCGTAAATCCGCTCCGATATATTTTCCGGGCGTTCTTTCGACTTTTTGGCACATGCTGTCTGCATTGATGATTCGTCCTTGTAATCCGGTTACTTAACGTTGGTCATGACGATCTGCGGTATTGCCGGACGCCCACCAGCGCGGAAAATCTGCAATGCCGTCAATCACCGCATCCACGTTGTGCCTATGGGCATCAAAAAGTGCGAGATCATATTTCCCGGTACGCACCAGCAGGCTGCTGGCACCAACGGCTTTTGCCCCGGCGCAGTCGGTCAAAACATCATCACCCACCACCAGGGTGCGGCTGGCGCAGGTATCGAGTTTGCGCAGGGCAGCCTCGAAAAACATCGGTGACGGCTTGCCCATGACCAACGCCTGCACCTGCGCTGCGGCCTCAAGACCAACGATGAAGGCGCCGCAATCGAGACGCTCCCCATCACGATCGAACCAGAACAGGTTTTTTTGCAACGCAATAAGACGAGCGCCGCCCCGCAGCATGCGGAAGCAGCGATTCAGCGTTGCGTAATCGAATGCCTCGCCAATATCGCTGATGACCACCACGTCAGGGTTTGTATCGTCTGTAAGAATGTCGTTGAAGGCCGCTCTGATCGAGTCGGGCACCAGCAGATGGCACTTGAGTTGCGCATGCTGCTGCAAATAGCCCACACAGGCCGTTGTGGCAGTCTGAATTTCGTCGGGGACCACCTCGATTCCGGCCTGACACAGCTCTTGCGCCAGGGCCTCCGGCATCTTTGCCGTGGTGTTGGTCAGCAGTTGCAGGCGCAGCCCCTGAGCCCTGGCGAAACTCAGTGCCTCGGCTGCACCGGGTAAAGGCTGTCCCTTGAGGATGAGTGTACCGTCGATGTCCAACAGCAGGCTGTCAAAATTCATGGATAAGCTCCCTGTGGCTGAAATGATCGGGGCAGGTTTCACAATTTGGCAGTCAGCCATTGGCGAATCTCGGGCAATGTCAGTTCAGGGTTGGCAGGACGTGGCAATGGCGTGCTGCTGGCATCCAGCACCACGCCACGCAACCACGGGTCAGAGGCGCACACCGTGTGGTCGCCACCTTTACGGCTAAGGCGGACACAGTGCTCTGAACGTGCCGCAATCAGCCGGGCCCCTCTTGGAGCCTGCCAATAGCAGGAGCCCGTCCAGCCTTCGGGGAAACGCTGCTCGCCCGGGTACTCGAACATCGTCCATTCATGTTGAAAAGGCTGCGCAAGGCTTTGCCGCCAGGCTTCGGTGACTGAACGGGGGTCATGCCCCGACATCGCGAGCCGCGCCTCATTGAACAGCAGCAGACCGTTGTCTGCCGGATGAAAGACTGCCGCGCTTTTATGCATATCCGGCACGCCCGCCGAGTCATAGACCAGCCAGCCCTGACGCTCGAAAAATGCATTGGGGTATAGGTCGTGATGGACCGGGGCCATGCCGTGATCCGAATGAGCGACGCAGCGTACCTCGCCACCCGCCGCATCCATGCAGCGCTGAATCAGCTCGTCGACCCAACCCGATACTTCATCGAACAACTGTTGCCCGACCTCGCGCATGCGCTCACTGGCCCAGTCTGGCGTAAGGTATTTGAGCAAATGATGCGAAAGCAGATCGACCACCGGGTAATAACCGATGACTCGCTGTGCATCACCCGCACGGACTGCGCCGACAATGTCACTGCAAAAGCTTTCATGCATCTCCCGCATCAGTTCCAGCAACAGCCACTCCGCTGTGCCCTGCCCGCCTTCATCCAGCCGCTTGCCCAGTTGCCCGCTGCGATACAACACGGTCAGGTCCCTGGCCACATAAGCCTTGCTTTTGTCGCTCTGCAAATCCAGCGCCTGAACCTCTTGGTAGCCGAAACTGACCACACTTATCCGGTTTTCGACACATACGGCACGCAGCGCAATTGCCTTGCAAACGTTGCCAGGCCCTTTCTCCGGCAGCGGCAAGTGCACCGTACTGCCAAGCGGTAACCAGCAGGGTGCACGGCCATCCTCAGCTGGCCAGTCGAGCATTGCACCGTCATCGCGCGAGCTGACCCTGGCAGCCATGCCCAGCCTCTCGATGCGCAGGTGCCCGCCGTTTTCGATCAACTCGGGAGGTACGGAAAAGCCCTCATACACACAGCTTTGCCCGAGCAATGCACTGCCCAGCCTGTCCGGCTGGACAAAGGGCACCGCGCACAGGCGAAAAGTAATGCCCTGACGCGCCCATTCGTCCCAGACCATGTCTATATCACGCGGCCAGGCCTGAAAGGCATCCGCCACGGCCAGGCTGTTCCGAGGTGTCGGCGCCGGGACGAGATAACCGGTCAAACCGTGCTCATTGACCTGTGTGCCGCTGAAAATCGACAGCAACGATGGCGGGGTCTGACAATTGGGCGACAACGGCAACAGCGGGTAGCACGGCCAGCGCGCAGAGGGCTGCTCAGGTTTTCTTGTCCGATAACGGTTGACCAGCTCCCACGACAGCCCGTCGATCAACAGCCAGATCAACGGATCAGCGCCTTTCATGAAGCTATCCGGCGCTGAGCACCGTGCATTGCCCATCGGCCCACCACTGCAACACGCTGCTTCAGTTGCGCCAGCGAACCGCTGTTGGGCAGTACGTAATCCGCGTCGATCCGGCGCATCTGTAGATCAAGCGCGCTGTTTTCCACCACGCTGATGTCGCCGCGCAGGCCTAGACGCAATTGCCTCAAGGATGAATCGGCCAGCACCTTGATCACCTGAAAGCCTTGCTCATACAGATACGGCCAGTCGACGGTGTCATCGCGCAGGTCGTCGTTGATGACAACCTGCGCGCGGGACTGCATCAACCGCCCTGCGAAGTTCTTGACCAGCGACTGACCGTCCAGAACCCTTAGTTCGCGCGCGATGCACTCCAGCAGGCGCTGGTTCTGACTGCCGCTTGCCAGCTCCACCCCGGCCTGTTCGTAAAACATGCCTTGCAACTCATACAGTGGCTGGGCCAGCTTGATGACCTCTACCGACAGCCCGGCCTCTTCGAAATGCTCACGCAGCAACTGAGCGGTCGTGCTCTTTCCGGAGCCGCTGGGGGCCACCAGGGCCAGACGCAATTGGTTAGCGTGGTTCATGGGATCTCCTTATCTCAGGCGCTGATGAGTTCACGCGCCACGCCGACACGACTTTGCCATTGCACGCCGAGCAGCCCCCGGACGATCTGCGCTGGCACGGTATCGGTCAGCGAAGTGTCGTCAAGCAGGCCGTGCCAGGTTGAGGTCACGAAACGGTGCGGCCACTCGAAGAGCGTGGGCGAGTGGATTTGCTCCAGAATCGCATCGTGCCCCATCGCATGGATCTGCAACTTGCCCCGCGCCGCTACATTGGGCAGTAAGACTGTTTGCAGCCAGCCACACCCTTCAGGGCTGGCCTTGAGTGCGGCGCGCATGGTTTCTGGCATGCACAGGCGTTTTTCGGTGTGTGCAATCGACAGGTCATCGGCCACCGCAGCCAGATCGAGTCGTTTGGCCAGTTCGGGGTGTGTACGTAGCGTGCCGACACCGACATGCGGGTAGTCCGGCCAGCCACGGGCACGAACCCGGCCGTCGATACAGTCCAGCAACAGCTTGTCACCGGAAAAGTACAGATACCCCTCGGACAGCACCAGATCCAGCATGGTAGTGGTCTTGCCAGCTCCCTTCGCACCGCCGATTGCAACGATTCCACCGTCCGGCCCGACCACCGCCGACGCATGCATGATCACACTGCCTTTGGCCTGCTCGACCAGCAGGCCGTAGTAGCGCACCAGCTCGATCAAGTGGATGAATGCATTTTCGTCGCCGTGAAAATCCACAGTGTGACGCGCCCGGTCAATCCGGTAGCCGACCTGCGTATCGGCATCCCAGGCGTAGTCCAGACCGGTCTGAGGGTCGTGGCCACGCAGAACACGCAGGGTAAAACCAGGGGCATAGGTTTCGCGAATGATGTCGGGGGTGGCGCAGAGGCCAATCCATTCCGGCTTGAAGGCGGTGCTGTCGTGCAGCCGGACCCTCAAGTCGACGGTGGTCTGGCCGTCGTCCGCGACTTCGGCAAAGTAAGGTGCGAGGAAGACTCGCAGCCGCTGGGCCAGTGCAGAGCCCGAGGTCTGATCATCCAGTTCGAATCGATAGCGTCCATTGCAAAGATAGCGGCTCATGAGTACAGGCTCTCCCGGGTGGTGATAAAGGGCGATGGCGAGTGCAGAAATGCAAAACGGTCGGCCAGCGGCCAGCATTCCTGGCGACGCTCGTCCAGAAACGCGTGCAGACGTTTCATCAGCTCGCGCAGATCGGCGTTAATTGCCTGAGGGTCTATTACGCCTCGGGACTTGAGAAAGCGCACGTCACCGCGTGTCGTGCTGGCCGAATGCGCAGCGAGTGGCGTGCAGGTCTCGAACGTGATCACGAACAGGTTGCCGCTTTGCACCGACTCGCACGGCGCACTGAATGCATAACGTCGATACTCGCCAAGTGCCTGCAATGTGCTGTCAACGCTCATGGCCATAGCCTCCAGCGTCGGTGAGCCCAGCGCCAGGTGCTTCACCGTGCCCGACAAGCTCCCCGGCGCACTGCGAAACAACTGCACGATGGGTTCATTGACCGCCAGCTTGCGTTTGCGGCTGCAATGCTCGACCCACACATAGCCCCCGTCTTCATCACGGGCGGCAGTCACCTGATGATCCCAGACCTGAAATTCGTCACCGCACTGGCTGGTGAACGGCGCCATTGCCGGGCTGAAACTGGCATCGAACCAGGCCTCGCCGAGCATCCGCGCATGGCAGTCGGGGGGCAGTTCGAAGGACTCGACATACGTCTGCTCGGTGGTGGCGTAGCGACATTCCCAATTGTTGATCGCCAAGTGGTTACGTTCGAACGCGTCGCGCAGCGCCATCAACAGGTTCTGCGGGACTGCGGGCTGCTCGATCTCAAGCGGAGGTTGTACGAAAAGCGAACGATGCACATCAATGCGATTCAGCAGGTGACTGATATATACGTGGTCCGCCTGTAACGTGATGATCGCAAGCGGGATGGCGGCTCCGGACAGGTTGTGGCAAGTTTCGTCGCCCAGATCACCGTTTTCATCATCAAGAAGCATTGCCCCATCGGCGTCCCAGCGGGCCAGAACCCGGTGGCTGCCTCGCAGGTCAGCGACCGCGGTCAGCTCGCCCAGCAATGCCGTGTCCGCAGCAATGGCATACAACGTGTGGTCATCGCTGCCGAACGGCTCCTGATGGCGGATCTTCCAGCTACCAAACACAATAGCCGTTTGCGTGGTCGTGGATTGCGACATGATTATCTCCCCGGCAAAGTGAATTCAGAGCCGACTCGCCTCACGGGCAAAGTCGAGTTTCGAATAGAGATCCTGCTGAAACGGCAGGTTTCGCTCCGCCAGAAAATCGCGCATCACGTTGGATACGGTTTCAAAGTCTTCTTCAACTTCACGCAGCGTGTGCAATGTCCTGCTGCGGCAATACTCGACCTCGACCTGAGCAAACTCTGCGCTGCCGTCAACCATGCGGCAGACATCGAAATACGCGCCAAAACCATTGCCGGTCCTCAGCGATTCGAAATTGATGTCGATCCTAGTACGCCTGAACGGCTTGAGCCGACGCAGATTTGCCGAGGTCATCGAGCGGGCGTGATTTTCGATATCGGCAAACGCTACCGGCTGATCGGTGTTGAAGTCCTCACGGCGCAACTCGGCGTTTTCGAGAAACCATTTGCGCTTGACCGCCATCAGCCCGTCAGCCTGAGGAATAAACGAGATGTAACCGGTTTCGAGCGGGTCGCCCGTCACTTCGAAAATGTGCGATTCATAATCGTAGGTTTGAAAGTCACGGTCGATTTCCAGCACCAGGTCCTTGAAAGCGCCCTCTCCGAACGCTTTGTGCATCGCGGTGGACAACTGCCACATGTCAGGTATCTGAAACGAGGTGAATTTACGTTCCAGCTCCATTTCCGGGCGCCAGCGCACGTACCAGCAGTCGTCGCTGAGCATCGGTTGCGAAGCGGCCACGCGCGCCGCGGCGGATCTGGCCAAACGTTGCCAGGCCCTCCAGGAAGCACGTTCTACCGGTTCGACATCCATCAGGTGCAGGAACAAGGCACCGGCTTCGCCTTCATGGATATAGTGATAAACGCTGCATTTACCGAGGTGATGCGTCACCGCCAGAGTGGCCATCAGCGCCTGATCGGACGGCCGACGGTGAAGCGTCGGGTCCAGCACATGCATGCGTGAACGACTGTCTTGCGTACGCTTGCGCTGCCCGGCATTGAAGACTTGAAAGTCGAAGTCCTTCATCGGCATCGGCACATGGGTGTGATGAGCGTTGGAAAGCCACTGCGCATGCAACGTACCACTGGGAATGAACAGACCGTTGTCCGAGTGACGGGCCCGCGCAGCCTCTGTGTCGACTATTGCAACCAGCGCAGAATCAAGGCTGCCGTTGAGGGTGTGCGGATCGAAGAACAGCAGTGAAATATCCGTAGTCATTGTAGCTCCCTTACTTCGTTGACAGCGTGAGGCAGCGCCTTCGGGCTCTGACTGAAAGTGATCCGTTGTCCGGCAAGACCCTGTTGATACAGCGCCTCGGACTCCACGGCAGGTATGCCGTGTTCACGCAAGAGGATCGAAAGATGACAAAGCATGGACGCCTGCTCGAAGACAAAACCGCGTGCGAACGGCAGCAACGCCGCCAGTGCCGCGTAGGGGCGTGGCGAGACGACAATGGCTTGTCCGTCATGAGCACGCAGTTGTCGCTCAAGCTCCTCCAGTTCAGCCCCCAGAGAGCTGGACGTGGGGATCGAATTGATCGACACGGTGGCCGAGATACTCAATTCTTCCAGCTGCCGCCCGGCAGTCACTACAACCACCGGCCCGTCGGCATAACCTGGAGAAATCAGGCGGATCTCCGTTGAGTCCTCTACCTGCACGAACGTCGACAACGGCGAGAAATCAATCAGGTGCAACTGCTGCCCGGCCCTCACCCACTCCAGTTGCACCGAGCCCAACAGTTCGTCGGCGGCGTGAGTAATGCTGTGCAATTGCAGGGCATCTGCCGGGCCAGTCGGGTCGTGCGCTACCAGCCGGGCGCGTTGCGTCCCGGCGATGCCGCGATTGATCGCCAGCAAGCCTTCCGATGACCATTCGCAGGTCGTCGAGCCGTCATCGCACGCCTGAGTGATGAGCCCTGTTTCACCTTTCAGAAACTCGCGGACCACAAAACACACAACACGCTCATCACTGAGCTCAAGCAGTCGTTCAAGCAATGCGCCGCGCTCAAGGATCTGCTGGCGTACCTGATCGGAGAAGTCCAGCACGACCTGATCGGTATTGAGTCGGTCCAAAAGCACCTGGCTCATTGCCGGCTCGACCAGTCCCTGACGGTTTGCCTTGACCAACAGCGCCTGGCCCGCAGAAACGCCGTGGGTTTGCGCGAACAACGCCAGCGGGCGGCGCTTGCTTCGAAAATACTGCGCAAAGGCAGGCAATGGCCGGAAATCCATCAGCGCATCATCACTGGCGATATACAGTTCGGCCCATTCAAGGACCGGCTCCAGGCTGCGTGCTTCGCGCAGGCTGGTGACGGGCCTTGCCTGGAGCAGCCAGAGTTTCTGGTCATCCGCCGCCCACTCGATATCGGCGGGCAGCCCCAGCGCCGCAGATGCATTGGCAGCCAGTGTCGCCACCTCCAGCAGCAACGCCTTGTGAGGCTCCAGCGCGGGGTCACAACCCAGTAATTGCTGGTCGCTGACCCGCGCCGACATGCCCTTCTCTACCCCGGAGACCATCGCTTCGCCCAGCGATGCGACGGTTTCAATCAGCGTTACTGCCTCCCCGCTCAACGGATCATGGCTGAAGGCTACGCCTGCGAAGCGGGCCTTGACCATGCGCTGCACGATCACCGTCATCTCTACCGGCGTTTCCAGCATCGACGCTCGCAAGCGTTCCAGAATGGCCTGGCGGGAAACTCCGGAGCGCCATACATCGAGCACCGCCGTCTTGAGCGCTTGCAGCCCCTGCACCGAAAGGTGTGTGCTGAAAATCCCGGCAAAACTGTGCTGATTACCATCTTCGATATTCGCCGAAGAACGTACGGCAAGTTCGCTGCCGGCATCAAAGCCCGCTTGCTCAAGCAGCGCCTGGAGATGGCTGTCGGCAGCCTCACTCCATTCAAACTCGGCCAGCCGGGCGATTCTGTCCATGTGTTCGTCAAGGAAGGCACCTGCGGTGATGCGCACGGTTTTCAACGTGTCTTCAATAGCCTGCTTGCGGTCTGCGAAGTCGTGCCAGAGCACGCGGTAGTCTGCATCGTCCAGTGCGCTCAGGGGCGGCACCGGCAATGTATCGGCAAGCTGTTGCAGGGTTGAGTATTTACTGGACACGACGGCCTCCTGCTATCAGTGGAAGGTCAGTGGTTCTCCGAGCGGGCCCACTGGCCAGTGCATCCGGGACTGCATCAACGTCCTCCTGGGCTGCCAGAACCGGAAACGGCGCAAGATTGGGCACCACCAGTGGCTGTGGGCGTGGCGTCTTTTCGAAATCCATGAATATGCGTGACGCAAAGGCTTCGGTCGCGCCTTGGTACTTCCCGGAATACAGCTCGATATCGCCTTTGACGTTCCAGAACATCATCTGACCGATGTTCATGCCAGGGTAAACGCGGATGCGGTTCAACGCATACAACTGCAAGGTCCAACGTCCGACGAAACCAATGTCGCCCAGTGGGGCCGACAGGTTGATGAACATCCCCAGTCTTGCAATCGAGGAACGCGCCGCATAAGTGGGTACGAAATGGGTGCTGCCCATGGTTTCTATGGTTGAAGCCAGGTACAGCTTCATCGGCTGCAATTCATAGCCTTCCGGGCCGATTTCGATGGTTCGGGTGGACGCCTCGGTGCGCACATCGATCACATCGTCCTCGTAGACCTTCATCTGGTCATGCAGGCGGAAGTTGTAGCTGTTGGGATTGACGTTCTCATGGGAAAAAGGACTGATGACGATTTCACCCGAACGCACACGATTTTCGATTTCACTACCGGTCAGTATCATGGTCAATCCAGAATGATTTTCGAGGGCACGGTGCTCTTGGAGCCCAAGTAGCGTCCCGCATAACAGGTGGTCAGGCCGAAGTTTGCCCAGAAGCAGACCTTGGCCACTTTGGTGCCGGCATAGACCCGCACCGGCTGGGTAACGACGATCTCCAGGGTCCAGCTGATGGCCGCGCCGGTGTGGCCGAGCGGCGCACTGGTCTGAATGAAAACGCCACAGGAGGCGGTGGAAACGTTGGCGTAAAGCTCACTGGCAAAATCAATACCGCCGATCTGCTCGGCCGTGGCGCCCAGGTAAAAGCGGTTGGGGTACAACACAAAGCCTTCGGGCGGAATATGATGCTCGACCACCTCCAGCTCCCCGTGAGGATCGATGCGGTCGCTGCGGTACTCCAGAAGCAGATCCGCCAGGTGACAGCCGTAGGAATTGACCTCGACATGAATGGGGTCGAATGGCTCGATGACGACACTGCCGACCTCGCGCATTTTCACTATTTCAGAACCGGTCAGCATCATGGGTTCAAGCCTCCTGATCCAGAGACGCCACGGCGCGTGCCTGCCCGTTCGCACCGTACAATTCGGCCCGCATGCTGCGCGCGCCCCAAAGATAGCCTTCGGTGTTGCAGGCGGCGGCCGAGCCTGGCAGGCGCTGAGCAAGGCGTCGGGACAAGGTGCCCAGGTGATAGCTGGGCACCTGTTGAAAAAGGTGGTGCTCCCAGTGCCTGTTGATATTGCACGGTGCAAACAACGCTCGTTCCAGCCAGCCCGGGCTGACGCTGCGTGCATCGCGCTTCACGCTCCGGGTCGAGAGCCCGGCATGCTCCGACAGACTGCGAATGCGCAGAATCGGCGGAAGAAAGAACACCAGCGGTGCCAGCCAGTACAACAGCACGCCCGGCCAGGCACTGAAAGCGCTGATGAGCAGCACTGCACAGGCATAAAAAGCCAAAGCCTGATAGCGCTCGGTGCGGGTCGCGGGCGAAGGGCTGGTGAAAAGCCCGATCACGCTGAAACTGTCCATCGTGCGTAACGATTGCAGGGTCGACAACCCGCTGATGTCGCGCAGCAAGGCCTGCCAGAACAACATCGAACTTGGCGGTGCGAACGCATCGGCGTAGTCCGGGTCGGCAGGCGTATTAAGGTGCTTGTGATGGGCAATATGGTGAGCCCGATAACGTGACGTGCTCAATGTCAGAGGAAACGTCAGAAAGACGTTGGAGATCAGGTCGTTGCGCCGCTTATCACGGCTGATCAGCAAATGCGCCGCGTCGTGCATGAGTACCAGCAACGCGTGCTGTCGCGTCGCAATGACTACTACGGCGATCAGATAAACCAGCGTCGAGTCGCTGATCTCGGCCAAGGTAATAGCAGCGACAATCACCGCCCACTGCACGCCTATCTGCAATGCCTGCCGCCAGTTGCTGAGTTGCTTGAGATCCGAGGTCAGTGACAGGTTGTCACGTGCCAACGTAGCGCGCTCGGAGCGTCGGTCGTAAGCGCCACTGTCCATCGTGTCGAGTTCGATTGTGTCTTCCATCTTTCATCTCCCGTTCAATCGTTGAAAGGGCCTGCTAGCCGTGCATTGCCGCTGACTTCGCGACAAGCCTGTCGAGGCTGAGCCGCGCATCGGGCGCATGAGCCAGCCAGTAATCCACCGCTCTGGGTAAAAATATTTCTGCGCTGGGTGCCGGGTGCCGGACATTCAACGGTGGCCTGACCAGATCGCTTTCGGCGTACACGCCGTAGATCTGTAACAAGCGCTCGAAATAGCGGAAATCTCTGGTTGAAATACCCTCCGGCCGCCATGCAACCAGCGAGCGCTTGAGGAACGCCCATTGCCGACTGCGCAGGATCGGTGCCGGGGTAAGCGGCGCAACGCCTGCTGCCTGGCGCGCCCGGTCGACACGCGACTCGATGATGCGGATCACCTGCTCATAAGGCAGCCGCGCATCCCCTGCCGATGCCACGACCTCGCGCGCGTCGCCACCTGCCACGCAATGACTGACCAGGTGGATCAATTCGTCGACCACCCAGTCGATAGGCACCAGGTCAAACAGCCCCTGGCGGTTGCCGACCAGAAACGGTGGTGAAAAGGTATTGATGAAGCGGATCAACGGATACAGCCCATGAAAACGGCTGATTGCGCCGTCGCTCGTAGCGCCGATGACCAGACTGCAACTGAACACGGAAATCGGCATTTGCCTGCCGAAGGTTTCACGTAAACCCCGCTCCGCAGCGGCCTTGCTTTCCTCATAACCGTTGCGATAGGTCCAGCCTTCACACTGCGTGAAAGCCGTGGACACGTAGATAAAGTGAGGCTTGCGCACCAGTTTCTGGACAAAACCGCAGAACAGCTGCGCACCTTCGACATTCAGCTCATGCATCTCTTCGAACGTCTTGTCCCAGGCCACATCGGCAGCGAGGTGGACTGCCGTGGCGCTCTCGATGGCTGGCATGGTGTCCGCCAGCGCATTCAGGGAAGCGGCGTCGGTAAGGTCGGCGATACGGCACTCAAGCCGCGAGCGGCTGTCCACTTGCAGGTCTTGCAGGCAGCGACTGGCAGCTTGCCCGGAACGACACAAGGCTATGACATGCGACTCCGGATGCTGACTGAGCCAGTCGCGCACGAACCAGGAGCCCAGTGCGCCGCTGGCACCGGTAATGATCAGTGTCGAACGCATATCAACAGCCCCCTGCCGCAACCCGCTGATGACGGCGAGCGAGCAATTGATTGCGTATACCGTCGAGCATCTGGATGTTATTGGCGCGAATCGCTCGTTCGCCTATGGGGTGCAAAACCTCGGCCAGCGACGGGATGCCAAGGTCGAAGGTGACATTCAGGTCCACATGCAAGCCATCGGCGCGTTGTATCAGCAGCCACTCGCCGTACCATACCTCAAGGTCGCCATCGGTCTGCTTGAACTCGATGCGCTCGTTGGTCACCAGCCAGTCCTGCTCGGTCCAGGTCAGCTCGCTGCCATTGATCAGCACGCGCCATGTACTGGAGACATATTCACTCTGCCGGGGGTGAACGATCACCTCCAGCACATCACTCATGAAGTCGGGATAGCGGGCGAAGTCCGAGAGGATCGGCCACACTTCGCCAGGCTCGAAGTCACCAAGAAGCACACTGGTTGATACATCAGGCATAGGAACTCTCCGTCATTGGATGGAACGATAGGCCGCATCGACGGCATCACAGAAACTGTTGATGCCCTGTTCGAGGTCGTCCCGGGTGATGGTCGCGTCGGGATAAACCCGCAGTACCCGGGTTGCGCTCAGGCAGAAAGCCAGCAGCACGTTGCGGTGTGCGGCCTCGATCAGGGTCTGCGCCACATAGTTGCTGGAGGTGAACTCCACACCGATCATCAGGCCACTACCGCGTACTTCAGCCACTGCCGGGCAGTCCTGCAGACGTTTGCGCAGGATTTCCATGGCCACTTGCCCAAGCTCATTGACGCGTTCGCAGAATGCGGGATCGCTAACCACGTCGAGCACCGCGTTGACCACTGCCCCGGCCAGGGCGCTGCCCGCATAGGACGAGGCATGCACGACAGGATCACGCGCGGGCGCGCCGAACCGACTGCTGTCGTAAATGGCGGCGGCAACCGGGAACACGCCACCGCCCAGGGTTTTGCCGAACACGATGATGTCGGCTGGCGCGCCGCAAACCAACGAACCACTGCGCCCCAGACCTGACTGAATCTCGTCATGAATCATGAACGCGTCATGCTCGCGGCATAGCCCGGCAAGTTCTCCCAGAAAGCTCAGGTCCACCGGCCTGATTCCGCCCTCTCCCTGAACAGGCTCGGCGATGACCGCTGCAATATCGCCTTCTGCCAGTGTCTTGCGTGCAGCGTCCAGATCACCGGCATCGATGAACACCACATCTTCGGCATGCATCAGCGAGGCGTGCCCCCTGTAGCCATAGCTGACCGCCAGCGCGCCACTCGTGCGCCCGTGATAAGCATGAGTCAACGCGATGATTCGCCGCTTGCCGGTCTGCATGCGCACCAGTTTGAGCGCCGCTTCGATGACCTCCGAACCGCTGTTGCCGTACAGCACGCCATTGCCCGGCCGACCGATACAGGCCACCAGGCGCTCGGCTGCGCTGAGGCTGGGTTCGTTGGCCAATATCCGACTGGAAAGGCCCAGCGACGTCACTTGCCGCGTCAGAGCAGCGACCACCGCGGGGTGCCGATGGCCCAGCAGATGCAGCCCGAATGAACCAAAGTCCAGCCAGCGCCGGCCGGTGTCATCGGTTATCCACGAACCCTGGGCCGAGTGCTCGGCTGCGGTAAGCCCTGCCATTCGCAGCATCAGGCCTTGCTCGCGGCCGAAAACCGCCCCGTAACGCTCGACAAACGATGATTTGCGCACCGGCACACTTGCAGGCGCGGTCATGACATGACTGTTCATAGAGACCTCATCAAAGGAGCCAGAAAGGCAGCATCGCGTCCTGCCAGGCGGCAGGAGCGGTCCCAGTCACGCAGGGTCCGCAGGACCTGGCCCTGAGTACCCGGCAGCAACGGGTTGAACAGCTTTCCGGGAAAGGCCTGCAGAACTTCCTTGAACAGCTCGATCAACCGGCTCGCCTCATCACTGCGGTCGGCATCGGTATCTGTGGGGACGCCCAGCCATTCGACGGCGACTGGCCCGGAGTGAGCAATGACGTCTGTGAGCCCGTATTCACTGAACAAGGCGAACTGGTGCAACTCGTTCGGGGTGTCGGCACCGGCGAGTCGGCAGTCAATGTCGACCATCAATTCAGCCAGCTTGATTCTCAGCGCATCCACCACTTGAGGCTCGTTCGCCGCGCCTTCGAGGTCCTCCAGATAGGCTTCAAGCTCGGTCATCAGCAACCAGGCCACCGATATCAGCTTTTGCGCGTAAGGCCCTGCCGGGTATACATAGCCGCCACTCAGCCGGGGAAACCACTGGCGACCGGCTGCCTGTGCTGAAATTGCAGTCATGCGTGTGCTCCCTGCATCGGGTTGTGATCCTTGAGTGAGAAGCTGACGAGTCCGGCACGCGCAGCGCGCAGAAGACAGGCGGCAGCCTCAGGTGATTGCTCGGCAAGATCGATCGGGCGGGTGCTGGACAGCTCTGGCACATCCAGACGTGCCAATAGCGTCGCCTGTTGATCGTCGGTGAGCACAAAGTCGACCCCCGGCAAAAACGCACTGGCGGCGGAACGCTCGATACCTGGTTTTAACGCGGCATAGTCCGCTTCACAGGCAAAGGTTTGCTCGGCGAGCTGGGTCAATTCACACAATTGCATGAGGCCTGCCCCCTGCAATCCATTGCGGCAGGCAGGATAGGCGCGTTGCCACAGCTGCCCGATGGCACGGACAAGGCCGTCGTCATTCAGCATGCCGTGCCGGTTGAGCGCGCGGTCCCATCGCAGGAGTGTCCACTTGCGATTGGAATTGACCCAGCCGTGGCTGGCCAGCGTCGCGTTCATCAGAAACAGTGCGGCGTTGCAGGCATAGGCGGCGGCCGCGCGGTATTCGCCACTGCGCCAGGCCAGCACTGAAAAGCAGGCGCTCTGGCGGAAGTCGTCGAACGCTGCCACCGACCAGATCGAACTCAAGTCCTTCTGACTGTCCAGATAAGGAAGCGACTGATCGGTCGACACCGCGCAGACCAGGCGCTCCAGGTACTTTCGCGATACCGCCTGCTGCTTGTCCCACTGCTTGAACGCAACGAGTTTCTGTGCGGTAGTTTTGTGTGCGTCCGTCGCCAGTTGGGAGAACGCGTTGTGAACTTCTTCGCGGGCAAATGCCACCACTTCCATATGGTGTTCATTGTGGTAAATCTGCGAGGCCATCGATTGATCGGACTGCCGATCATCGGTCACACATATCAGGTCTATATCACTGGCCGCATTAGCGATGCCATGTACGGGAGAGCTGCTGATCAGCGCCAGTTGTGCATCGGCATACTGGCGTTTTACAACCTCTTCCAGTTCAGAAAAAGCAAGTTGGCGCGAGGCCAGAAACTGCAGGGCGTTGCCTGAATAAAAAGCACGAAAATCCATGTACACCTTCCACTCGATAACGGTGACTTCATTGGGGCTGCTATTCGGCTTGCCGAGCAACCCCCTGCCTGATCCATGACCATGAATTACTTTGTCGTCGTTAACGCGAGCGCTGACGCAATGGAACAAGCCCCCATTACTTCACGATGTTGTACCCAGCAAGTGGCGTGCCACCGTTATTGATCATCGTGTATTGGCAAGGTGCCAGCTAATCGCCGACGCCGGCCTGAAATGTGACTGAAAGATCGGCAAGCCTTTAAATTAACTGACTTTTTTAAGCAAGATTTCGAAACATGACAACTTTAATATATGTATCGAATTATGTATAAGCCACTTTTAAAAGTAGCAAAGTGCTATCCATGTTTATTGTTTCAGGGCACGTAAGCAAATGCACCACGCCGACTCGATAGCGTCGAAATCGCACTGTTTTGGCTTATCGTCTTGTATACATGTTTATTAGATCACTGCCGTTAAGTTTGTTCAGCCGTCTGATAAAGCAGTGGCACGAAGCTTGCTCAAGCTCTGCTCACACTTCGAAGCCAGGGAAGTTCAACGTGGACACACTTCTTGCACAATTAGCCGACGACACCAACGACACCTTCTATACCGTTGACCCGCGCTGGATCACCCGGAATGCGCAGCAATTCAGTGGCTGTTTTCCAGGTACCGTGCTGTATGCAATGAAGGCCAATCCACTTGTGCAGGTACTTGAAGCCTTGAGCCAAGGCGGTATCAATCATTTTGACGTGGCGTCGCTTGCAGAGGTGCAGACGGTACACAACACCCTGCCCAACGCAGTTCAATACCTGATGAACCCAGTGAAATCGCGCCATTGCCTGCACGAGGCCTACTATCGGTATGGCGTGCGTTCATTTGTGCTCGACAGTGAGGAGGAACTCTCGAAGTTGCGGGACGTGTTGCCCGAGCGCGACAGCACGATCAGCCTGTTCGTGCGCTACGCACCCTCCGAGTCGACGGCGGTTTATGATCTCAGAGGAAAATTCGGGGCAAGTCCGGTGTTAGCGACGCAACTGGTGCATCAAGTGGCGTCCAGCACCGACTGGTCACTCGGGCTGTCATTTCATGTCGGTTCGCAAGCCCTTGAAGACGGCCCGTGGCTCGCGGCCCTCAATGACGCCGATGCCATTGTGCGCGACACCGCCGAGCACGTCAGGCACCTGGATATCGGTGGCGGGTTTCCGGGTAATTACCTGAACTCCATGGGTAACACGCCAGACCTGGTTGGCAGAGTCTGCGACCATATCCAGACCAGCCCGACACTGAAGGACCTGAACCTGATCTGCGAAGCGGGTCGTGGTCTGGTCTACGGCGGCATGTCGCTATTTGCACGGGTGCTTTCAAGACGCGAGCAGAGCGTTTTTTGTGGTGCCGGTATTTTTGGCGGTTTGCTCTCAGCCCAGCAGTGGCTGCAATTTCCCGCACGCGTGTGGCGAGAAGGCACCCCTTACACCGGTGCTGCGGAAAACACGTTCAATATCTTCGGCCCCACCTGCGACAGCATGGATCGCCTGGCCTTCCCCTACTCGCTCGCCAGCGATATCAGGGAAAGCGACTGGCTGGAATTCCAATCGACCGGCGCTTACTCGGTGTCCCTGCGCACCCCGTTCAACGGGTTTTACGCCGACCGCATCATTTCTCTCCCTTCCTGAATGCCTGAAAAGCGATCTGCCGCCATGCTCATAAAAGCCTATTTGTTCCTGCTTGCAGGAATTGTCGCTGAAACAGTGGCGACCATCGCACTGAAAGAAAGTAACGGGTTTACCCGTTGGGTCCCGGTTATTGCCTCTATCGCGGGCTACGGGCTCGGAATCGTCTGCCTGGGGTATGCACAACGGGACTTGCCCATGTCCCTGATCACCTCCATGTGGTCAGGGTTGGGCATTACGCTGATCACTGTCATTGCCGCGTTTCGCTATCAACAGGTGCCCACGTTAATGGCCGTGAGCGGTATCGGCCTGATCATCGCGGGCATCATTCTGGTCAATCTGGCCAAGGAACAAGTGGCCTGACAGCGCATGGTTGCCAGGCTCATATGTCGGTTCAAGCGAAGTCAAAAGGCCCCTCGAAACGGCCTATTGGCACCCAGTGGGTAATAAGACCGGTGTCGGCCTTCCAGTGGTGCAGCAACAGCGCGGGAGGCTCGACATAGGAAGCGTCGGCAGCATCCGGGCGCAGTTGCAAGGCAATGGCCGTCGTCGTGCTCGGGGCCGTGCACATCAGCGTGCCGCCAAAGCGCAGCTGCATGAAACGATGAATATGACCGCAAACGATTCGCTCGACAGCCGGGTATCTGGAGACCACCTCGGCCAGCCGCTCGCCCCTTTCACAGCGATAGGCGTCGATGCAGTGAATGCCACTTGAAAACGGCGGCTGATGCATCATGATCAGCGTCGGTTTGTCAGGCTCCAGCGCCAGTATGCGATCCAGCCATTGGGTGGCAGTATCGGTCATATCGCCGTGATGCTGTTCGGGCACGCTGATATCCAGCCCGATAATGCGCATCGGCGCGGAACCTGAGTCGACGAAGCTGCAGTTTTCCTCATTGATGAAGTAATCGTGCTCCGGGAAGGCATTACGCAGGTTCTGCCGATGATCATGGTTGCCCGGTATCATCAAAAGCCTCTGGCGCAGCGGCTGCAGCAGCTCTCGGGCCATTGCGTACTCCTCGGGTCGCCCCTCGTCCACCAGATCACCGCTGAACAGAATCAGATCAGGCGGCGGATCCAGGGCGTTTATCGTGTCGACGGCAGCCGCCAGCATTGCATTCGAATCGACAACGCCTTGATAGAGTAGCCCTCTGGGTCGTACATGCGTGTCAGAAATGTGCGCTATCAGCATTCCGTTACCTCAATCGTGACCAGGTCGCTTATCCACTAGTACAGCGAACCTGCAACGACCGGGCCAGACTTCGCCCCGGCCATTACTGAAGCGCGGCAGCGATTGAGAACACCGCAGTCTTTAAACCTCGGGAAACACTGGTTCTCCCAGATTGAGCATGAGCCGATTGGCCCACGCGAATATCGAGATAGCGTGAATCAGGTCCAGCACCTGCGCATCGTCCAGCCCTTGCTCGCGCAGTGCATTGATATGCCCGGCGTTGAGCGAGGCCGGCTCGAGCGTCAGGTCGATGGCGAACTGCACGATGGCTTTTTCACGCGCGGTCGTACCTGCCGTATGGGGGTCGGCAAATACCTGGGCGATAACATCATTGCGCTTGGCCAGTTGTTCGAAGCGTTGCGCGTGCACTGACGCGCAATAGACGCAGCGGTTGATCCGCGACACGACAGTGCTCGCCAGCTCCCGCTCGGCGCGCGACAGGCCACCCGGTGCGTACATGATCGCGTTGAACGCCTGTGAGCGCTGACGAAGGATGTCAGGGTGATGTGCCAGGGTCAGGTAGTAATCCGAGGTCTTGGCCTGCGGATGGCTTTCTTCAAGCACCGCAACCTGCCCGGCGGTCGCGCTGTTCAGGTCCACGGTTGGCAGCCAGGCTTTCCAGCCCAGTACCTGATTGGTGAAGCCTTCAATTTCAATCAGTTCGCTCATCAGGCTGCTCCGGCAGACTTTAACGCACCCAGCCCTGCGGCCAGACGCACCTGGTAGGACAGGAATGCGATCAGTTGCGCCAGCACCACTATTTCAGCGGTGCTCAGGCCCTGTTTTTGCAGCGCCTGCAACGCGCTCTGATCACCGTGTACCGGAGACTCGATCAGGGTGCGGGTAAAGCGCAGGATCGCAGCCAGGCGCGGGTCCTCCAGCAGGTCGATTCGGCTGGCGCTCACATCGGCCAGTACGCTTGCCTGCGCGCCAGTCGCCTGCAATTGCGAAAGATAATGCTCGCTGAGGGTCGGTTGCAGACTCAGCAGGGTCGCGTAATAGGCAACCCAGAGACGCTCGTTCAACGACAGGTTGTGCTCCAGCGTCGGGGCAAAAAACAAATCCTGACTACCCTGGGTCGCCAGTGCGACCTTGTCCCGCGCATGCCGAATTGCGTGCAACGGGCTGGCTGGCGCGATGCCCAACAGACTATCCAGAGTGTCCGGAGGCGTCGAATGTTCAGTGGTCGATGTCATGACAGGTCCTGCAATGCTGTGGTTGCATGCGCGCAGCCGCTTCAAGAAGCGGCACGTGAATGAAAGGAGATCAAGGCTGTTCGGTAACCATGGTTGCCGCCGTGCGGTCACTGACCAGCGGCTCGACCTTCAGGCCTTTGCGCGCCGCCCAGATGTTCTGGTAGTGGAACAGCGGGATGATGCCGACGTCGTCGCTGACCACCTGAACCGAGTCCTGAAGAATCTTGCGCCGTTTGGCCTCGTCGAATTCGGCGGTCGAATCAGCCAGTGCCTTGTCTACCAGCGGATTGCTGTAATGCCCCCAGTTGGACGCGCCCTGCCCCTTGCTGCTGTCGACCGTGGTCAGAATGTTGGTCAGGGCATATGCCGCTTCGCCAGTCCCGTTGCCCCAGGCAATCACACTGATCGCGAGTTCATTCTTGTTGGCCTTGCCCGCGTACACAGCCCACGGCAATACCTCCAGCTGGACCTTGACGCCGATCCGCGTCCAGAATTGCGCCACCGCCTGCATGACCTCCGGTGCCTGCGGATAACGGTCGCCTGGCACATGCACAGTCAGTTGGAAGCCTTCGGGAAAGCCTGCCTGCGCCAGCAGATCCTTGGCCTGTTTGACGTCATAGGGAATGTTCTTGATCTGCGGGTTGTAACCGAACGTATTGGCCGGCATCCATTGATTGGCCTCGGTGACGGTGCCTTGCATGATGCGTTCATTGATGGCCGGGCGGTTGATCGCCAGGGACAGCGCCTTGCGCACCCGCACATCCAGCAGCGGGTTTTCGGCCAGCGGCTTGCCTGCGTTGTCACGAATGAACTCATTCGGTCCGGCACGGAAGCTCGGTTGAATGATCAGCGCACGCAGGCCCTGATAGGCGAAGACATTGACACTCGGCGTTTTGCGCAGGCGCTCTACATCGGTGGGCGACACCTTGTCGATCACGTCCACATCACCCGCCAGCAAGGCCGCAGTACGGTTGGCGGCGTTGGCGATGAAGCGAAAATCAACCTTGTCCCAGGTTGGTTTCGCGCCCCAGTAGCTGTCGTTACGGGCAAAGATCGTGCGATCACCCGGCACGAATGAGACAAACCGGTAAGGGCCGGTGCCGATCATGGCCTTGCCCGAGTTGTAATCGGCGCTGCTGGCGGTCGCACCTGCATGGCGGCTGACAATGTAGATCGAATCGACGTCCGGCAGCAGGTTGGCGTTAGGCAGACGAGTCTTGATGATCAGCGTGTGCTCATCCTTGGCCTTGACCGATTCAACGGTGCGCATGGCACCTGCATAAGACGCGACACTGCCGGGTACGCTGCGGGCGCGCTCGAAGGAGAAGACCAGATCGTCGGCGGTCAGCGGCGTGCCGTCCTGCCATTTCACGTCATCGCGCAGGGCAAATTCCCAAGTGGTGTCGTCCACGACCTTCCAGCTTTTGGCGAGGCCCGGCAGGGTCTTGTCATCGCGGCGGCTGACCAGCGATTCAAAGGCATGCAGCGCCACCGAACGGTCGCCGGCATAGTTGTTGAGCTGCGGATCGAGCGACGATACCGGGTCGGCATAACCGATACGCAAGTCCTGCGCCGAGACACTGCCAGCGGCCAGAACGAGGGCCGACGCTAACAACGAACGAACGAGTGGTTTCATGGGTGATTCCTTGTACGCAATGGCAGAGGGTGACGAGCTTCAGGCGCTCGTTCAGCGTTGATCATTCAGATGGCACGCGCTCTGGTGGTTCGGCGAAACCTCCCTCAGCGCTGGAACTTCCTCGCGGCAGCGCGCCATGGCGTGCGGACAGCGAGGGTGGAAATGACACCCGGTTGGCGGGTTCAGCGGGCTGGGGATTTCCCCTTTGATCGCGTCATAACGGGTACTGCGGATATCAAAGCGCGGGATTTGCGCCAGCAGGGCCTGGGTATACGGGTGATTGGCACGCGCAAACAGGTCATCGACCGATGCGGTCTCGACCACACGGCCCAGGTACATCACGACCACGCGGTCGCACAGATGCTCGACCACGCCTAGGTCATGACTGATAAACAGATAGGTCAGGCCCAGCTCGTCGCGCAGGTCCATGAACAGGTTGAGAATCTGGGCCTGAATCGACACGTCCAGCGCTGCTACCGACTCGTCGCATACCAACAGTTCCGGCTGCACCGCCAGTGCACGGGCAATGCCGATGCGCTGACGCTGACCGCCACTGAATTGATGGGGATAACGCTGGCGCAACTGCGGGCTGAGCCCGGCACGTTGCAACTGGGCACTGACGTAATCATCAGCCCCTTTGCGGTCGGTCAGGCCATGCAGCAGCGCGCCCTCCCCGACGATACGGTCGACCCGCAGGCGCGGGTTGAGGCTTGACGACGGATCCTGAAAAATCATCTGTACTTTCAGGCGCAGCGCCTTGCGCTCCTGCGTGGTCAGGCTGTCGAGCGGCTTGCCGTCCACCGATGCGACACCTGACGAGACCGGCAGCAGCCCGGCAACCATGCGTCCCAAGGTCGATTTGCCGCAGCCCGACTCGCCCACCAGCCCGACCACTTCACCGCGCATGATGCGCAGATCGACACGATCCACCGCATGGGTCAGCGGTTTTGCACGGGTAAGGTGCAGCCGTTGCAGGAGCCCCTGAAGGGAGCGCTTATCCACGGCTTTGCCGAAGGTCTTGCTGACCTGATGCAGCTCGATGAGGGGAATCTGATCACTGGGCATCGGCCGCTCCTGGGTGAAAACAGCGAACCATCTGGCCCGGTCGTGCCTCGTGGGGTTGAGGCTCCTGCGCACAAACCTGCGAGGCTCTGGGGCAACGCGCCGCGAAAGCACAACCGACCGGCATCGACAGCAGGTCGGGTGCCATGCCCGGGATCTGCCGCAGGCGCTGGCCACGCTTGTTGCGACTTGGCAGGCTGTCGATCAGCCCCTGTGTATAAGGATGTTGCGGGCGATCCAGCACCTCGGCGACCGGGCCTTGTTCGACAATGCGTCCGGCGTACATCACTGCCACGTCATCAGCCAGCCCGGCAATCACGGAAAGATCATGGGTGATCCAGATCAGTGAGGTGCCCTGCTCACGTACCAGCTTCTGCACCTCACTGAGAATTTGCGCCTGAATGGTGACGTCCAGCGCAGTGGTTGGCTCATCGGCAATGATCAGGTCCGGGGCGTGCAGCAGCGCAATGGCAATCGCCACTCGCTGGCGCATGCCGCCAGACAGTTGATGCGGATAGGCGCGCAGGCGTTCTTCAGGGCTGGCGATGCCCATCAGCGCCAGAGTACGACTGGCATGCTCACGGGCCTCTCGCCTGCCGAGCGGGCTATGCGCGCGCACCGCTTCGATCATTTGCGTGTCGACCCGTAGCACCGGGTTGAGGGTCATCATCGGGTCCTGAAAAATCATCGCCACCCGGTTGCCCTGAATGCCGCGCAGTTGCGAGGCAGACAGTTTGGTCAGATCACGCCCTTTGAACAGCACCTGCCCGCCACTGATGCGCCCTGGCTCATCGACAAGGCCGAGAATCGAAAACCCGGTGACCGATTTGCCCGAACCCGACTCACCGACCAGGCCGAGAATACGCCCCGGCTGCACGCTCAAGGACACATCACGCACCGCCGGCAGCACGCCTGCGCGGGTATGGAACGAGGTGCACAGCCCTCGCACATCAAGGGTTGGCTGTGTAACCGGGGTTGACGCGAATGACACTTCAGGCAGGCTCATCGCTGCAACCTCGGGTTAAGAACATCACGTAGACGGTCACCGACCAGATTGATCGCCACGATGGTGATCAACAGTGCCAGCCCCGGAAACAGGCTGATCCAGTATTCATTACTGAGCATGTACTGAAAGCCGTTGGCAATCAGCAGCCCCAGTGAAGGCTCGGTCACCGGCACACCCAGACCGAGAAACGACAGGGTCGCTTCCAGGGTAATGGCGCGGGCGATTTGCAAAGCGCCGATCACGATCAGCGGCGGCAGGCAGTTGGGCAGAATGTGGCCGATCACAATGCGCAGCGGACCAACGCCCTGCCCGCGCGCTGCATCGACGTATTCGCGACGGCTTTCGGTTAGCGCCTGACCACGCGCTGTACGGGCGTAATAGGCCCATTCAAGCACTATCAGGGTAAGCATCACGTTGCCGACGCCCTTGCCCAGCCAGGCGAGAATCATCAGCGCCATTAGAATGACCGGGAATGACAGCAGCAAGTCGACCAGACGCATCAGCAAGGCATCGACCCAGCCGCCGACATACGCAGATACAAGCCCCAACAACGTGCCGATCACTGCCGCAATCAGCGCCGAGCCAATGCCGACCCACAGGCTGATGCGCAGGCCATAGATAATCGCCGAGACCAGATCGCGACCCTGTCCGTCGGTGCCCAGCCAATAGGTATAGCCGCTGTCCATGTTGAGGCTGCCTGGCGGCATTCGCGCATCCATCACGTTGAGCTGCATCAGGTCGTAGGGGTTCTGCACCACGATCCAGGGTGCCAGGACAGCCACCAGCACAATGACCAAAAGGACCATCAGGCCTGTCACCGCAGTCGGTGAGCTGAAGAACTCGGTCAGCACCCGCCGCCATGGCGATTGAGCCTGCAACAGCGTGCTGCCGATCGGGGCTTTTTCAATGACATTCATCGGGAGGCCTCGATGCGTACGCGTGGGTCCAGCAGGTAATACAGGCCATCCACGATCAGGTTGAGCACCACGAAAATCACCACGACCACCATTAGGTAAGCGACCACCACCGGGCGATCAAGCATGTTGATGCTGTCGAGGATCAGCTTGCCGGCACCGGGCCAGGCAAAAATGCTCTCGGTTACCACGGCGTAGGCGATAGTCGAACCCAGTTCCATGGCCAGCACCGTCACCACCGGGATCATGGTGTTGCGCATGACATGCATGCACATCACACGCATCGGCGACAGGCCCTTGGCCCGGGCGAATTTGACGAATTCCTGAGGCAGCACCTCACGCACTCCGGCACGGGTCAGGCGCAGCACCAGCGAAATCTTGAACAGCGCCAGGTTCAGCGCAGGCAGTAGCAGATGTTGCAAACCGTCCAGCGTCAGCCATGACCATTGCACACCCAGCCACTCACGGGTTTCGCCCCGACCGCTGGCCGGCAGCCAGCCCAGCGTGATCGAGAACAGCATGATCATCATCAATGCCACCCAGAACGCCGGCAGCGAAAAACCGACGATGCTGGCAGCCATCATCAGCCGGGAAAGCGGGTGCTCGGGGTACATACCAGCGAACATGCCCAACGGCACACCGATGACTACGGCCAGAAACAAGGCGCTGAACGCCAGCTCAAAGGTCGCGGGCAAGCGCTGCAGAATCAGGCGCATGGCATCTTCGTGGTACACAAAACTTTGCCCAAGATTGCCGTGAACCGCGCCTTTGAGAAAAATCAGGTACTGCTGCCACAGCGGCTGATCCAGCCCCAGATGAGCGATGGCCTGCAGACGTTCGGCCTGATTGAGGTCTTCACCAACCAGAATATCCATCGGATTACCAATGGCATTGAGGCCGACGAACACCACCACGGTCATCAACAGAATGACCAGCAACGACTGAGTGAGCCTGCGCAGCGCCCAGCCGATCATTGGCGCAGCTCTTCGGCGGTCGGCTGGCTGGCCACCCACTCATCGCCCAGCAGCTCTGGCTCGGCGTAATCGAGCATGGTGTCGAAATGCAGCGCGATGTCCTCATTGAACAGCTGCCCGACCAAGGCATGGGCCAAACGCTTGGAGCCTTCGCTGATGGCAGGAATATCCCCGGACACCGCGCCATAGCTCAGCGCTGCCGGGTAACTGAAGCAGTGGATATGGTTCAGCCCTGGACAGCCGCCGGGGGTCTTTTCCTGAAACTCGAAACAATTGCCCAGGTCCGGCAGCAACGCCAGTTCGCTGTCGGTTTCGCCTTGCGGCGCTTCGAAACGATCCTGCCAGACGCGAATCTGCGACGAAAACGGGGCAAATTCAGGGCGCTGGCGGAAGTCGGTACGAAACCCGGTGGCAAACACCACAAAATCGGCCTCGATACACGCTTTGGGCGTGTTCAGCCACACGCCGCCAGCCGGGTTCTGTTCGACTGAAAGCACCGGGCTGTCGAGCATGAAGCGGGCTTTGCCCGAACCAGAAACTCTGAGCGTACTGCCGCGTGGCGGTGGCACTTGCTGAGTGTTCAGGTAGTGGCGAATACGCCATTTCCAGATATCCGGCAGGCGCCAATAACCGTGAACCATGCCCGGGTTACCGACCCCCTTGCCTTTGTTGATGCGAGGCAGCTCGGCACGCCGGATGAGCAGGTCAACCCGCGTTGCGCCCGCTTCAAGCGCAGTGGCGGCGCTGTCCATGGCTGATGCGCCACCGCCAATGACTGCCACACGTTTGCCGGTGAACCAGTCATCCTGCAGGCCCGCCGCCGAATGCGTCCACAAATGCTTCGGCAACTGCCGGGCAAAATCCGGCACCCAGGGGCCGCCCAGACCGTCACGGCCCGTGGCGAGCACCACATGCCGGGCCAGCAGGAATTGCGTTTGCACAGGCGTCACGATATCCAGTTCGATCAGGCCGTCCGCTCTGGGTGCGACCCGGCTCACCCGGTGTTCGTTGCGCACGTCCAGCGCCAGCACCTTGCGATACCAACGCAAGTATTCGGCCCATTGCAGGCGTGGAATCTTGTCCAGTAATGCCCAGCCGTCGATACCGAATTGCGCTTCGTACCAGGCGCGGAACGTCAGCGCCGGCAGCCCCAGCGCCGGTCCGGTCAGTTGCTTTGGCGAACGCAGGGTTTCCATTCGCGCGGTGGTTGCCCAAGGGCCTTCGAAACCGGCCGGGGACTGATCGAAAATCACCGCCGCCACGCCGAGGTTGCGCAGTTCTGCGGCCAGAGCAAGACCAGCCATGCCACCGCCGATGATCGCCACATCAAGCACTGCCTGCCCGGCGCTCATCCTGGCTTTGACCCAGGGCCTGGCGGGCAGGTCCAGCCAGGCCAGATCCTGCTGCAAACGAGCTTCCAGGGCCGCCAGACCGGCAGGTGCATTTACATCTGACATTGATCGGTACTCGAAAAAATGTTCGGGCCACAAGCCCAAGCGGTGACTCAAACACTTCAAGAATCATTCCAATGTCGCATTAAATGAATTCTTTAAGCCTTTGAATGCTTAATTCGAATAGTAAGAGGCGCTTTTTATTCTCGCAATGCGCAAAAAAGCATATTGATATTACTGAATGGAATTTTAACGGGCTCTGCGTGCGGTGCCGTGGAGCGTCACGACACGCATTGCACCTCACGCTCACTCGGCATAAATGCTCTGCAACAGGGCATCGTGCGCGCTGGCTTCGTGCATGATCATTGCCGGCAACAGGGTTTTTGCGCTGTCGGCAATCTCATCGATCAGCGCGCTTGCCACATCGGACAACGGGCTGGCGAAGGCTGAAATCAGACCGAAGAAAAACGGGATGTTGCAGGCGATCGGCCGGACCACCACACCTTGCAACGGCACGCCGATGGCGGTGAAAGGATCGACCAGCGCAATACCCAACCCGACTCTGGCCATTTGCATGGCGATCAGGGACGTATTGGTGTCAAGCATGCGCGGCGGCTGACCGCCCGCGTCCTGAAACGCCTTGTCGATGCGTCGACGAAAGCGATACGGGTTGGCCATGGTGATCAGCGTTTGCTGACGCAGCAGCTCCATCGACAGCACTTCATGGGTGGCGAGCGCAGAATCGGCAGGCAATACCGCCACGCAAGGCGCTTCGCCGATCCAGTGGATTTCCAGGCCGCGATGCTCCAGCGGCAGGCTGACCGCGCCCAGGTCCATGGTTTTCGACAATACAGCCTGAACCACATTCTCCGGGGACATGCTCTGCAACTGGATCTGTTGCGGACGCAGATGTTCAGGCAAGCGCGACAAGGCCGTGGGCAGCAAACCAGCCGCCAGGGCCGAGATCGCTACCAGCTTGATCTGGTGATTTTCTTCCTGGGCAATATGCTGCGCACGTTGGCGGATATTCCGCACGCCCAGCAGCGCGCTCTCCACTTCGCCATACATCATGAACGCCTTGTGGGTAGGCGTGACCTTCGGCCCGCTGCGCTCAAACAAGGCAAAGCCCAATTCCTGCTCAAGCTCCTGAATAGCCCGTGTAACCGATGGCTGGGAACGGCCAAGCATTTTCCCGGCAGCAGTGACACTGCCTGCCGACATGACCGCCGCGAAGGCTTCGAGCTGACGCAAATCCATAAGCATGCCTTGATCGATACATAGCCAATGAGGAAGCGCGACGCAATGCGCCCTCTGTTCAAAGCGCGAAAGTCTACACGCTGATGGAGCACTGGGTGAATGAACACCTCACCCGGCGATCATTACCCGGTTTCGGCCTTGTTGTTTGCCCAGATAAAGCGACGTGTCGGCACGATTGAGGGTTATCTGAAAGGTCTCGCCCGCGGCAAGGGTTGCCATGGCAAGGGTTGCGGTGACCGCAATGCTGCGTTCATCGATCTGACCGGCCTCTTCAGCAATACGCCGCCAGATGCGCTCCGCCACCCGCAGTGCATCATCGGGCGCGGTGTCCGGCATCAGCACCAAAAACTCCTCACCGCCCCAACGGGCAGCCATATCGCTGTTGCGCACGCTTGAACTGATGACTTCGGCCACCCGCTGCAACACCGCGTCACCGGTCTCATGCCCGTGAAGATCATTGATCTGTTTGAAATGATCGATGTCGAGCAGGATCAGTGAAGCCGAGAACCCCTGACGCCTTGCCTCCAGCTCGCGTATGCGATGCAGGACTCTCCTGCGCGTATAAAGATTGGTCAGGCTGTCGCGGTTGGCAATATGAAACAGGCTCAGTTGCATCGACGACGTGAAACGTACCGAGAGTGCGGTGGCATAAATCGACAGGACAGTGGCCACCAGCGCATTGACGATACCGAACGCATCAAGCAGGTTCTGGCTAAGGCCTGATTCCTGGCCCATGTGCCGGCGAAAGGCGAAGCATCCGACCAGCGACAGGAGTATCGCCAGGCTATAGGCAATGCGTCTGATAGCGACCAGTTGAAAGGTAAAGGCAATGATCGGGATCACGCAGAACAGGTAGAAGCTGAAGTTGCTTTCCCAGCCCAACTCCCATGTCGCGAGCAGTGCATGGCCGATGATTTCCAGACACATCAGCTGTCCGGCCTGGCGATAGCGCTGTCTGCGGATCAGGTAAAGGCAGTTGATGTAGAGCAGCGTGCTGACGATGTTCGCTACCCACAGGACCTTCATGCCCAGCCCCAGGAACACCATCAGCAAGACACAGTGAATGCCCAGCGCGACATACACGATCGGAGTGATGTGTTTCCAGAACTGGATAGCCGTGTCCTTGAACAGCTGGGTGCGGTCTTCCGTCGGGAGGGTCATCATCACGTTATCTCGAAATGCAGGTGGAATATGACCATGAGCGTGGGGTGAAGATCATGATGTGTTGTCGGCCTGAACCGACGCTGCTTGATACGGCGGCTCGATAATATGTTGGTTTGCACAGCGCAAACGCCGTGGCATGTGCCGGAGGAGTCAAATGGACATCACTGATGGCAAGTAGTGCAATTAGATGCCTGATTTTCCTGAACCACTGGCAGCAGGCACGGGCCTGCACATCAGGCTCGTTGGCGAGATCGGTAAGGGATGACGGCTTTTCTTCAATTTGCAGTAGCGATCCCGGTGTTCTGGAAATACTATCGGGACCGGACATTGTGTTGATCGCGCTGCGCCCATCAGCCCGCCAACACGCAGGCAGCCCTGAATGATTCAGAAGGAAGCGTACTGATGGAACGTCTCACTGCAAAAGACTTTGCCCCTGAATTGCTTGAGCTTTACGACTACTACGCGCACGGCCGGATCAATCGACGCGAGTTTCTCGATCGGGCTGCGCTGTTCACCTTCGGCGGCCTGACCGCCAGCGCGCTGCTCGCTTCCCTCAGCCCCAACTACGCGCTGGCCGAACAGGTGGAATTCACCGATCCGGATATCGTTGCCGAGTATGTGTCCTACCCCTCACCCAAGGGGCATGGTCAGGTTCGTGGCTATCTGGTACGCCCGGCAAAAGCCACCGGCAAAGTACCGGCAGTGGTCGTGGTGCATGAAAACCGCGGTTTGAACCCCTATATCGAAGACGTTGCCCGTCGTGTGGCCAAAGCCGGTTTCATCGCGCTGGCACCTGACGGCCTGTCCTCGGTTGGCGGCTATCCGGGCAATGACGACAAGGGTCGGGAGCTCCAGCAGACCGTTAACCCGGAAAAGCTCATGAACGATTTCTTCGCTGCCATCGAGTGGCTGATGAAGCATGACGCGAGCACCGGCAAGGTCGGCATCACCGGTTTCTGTTATGGCGGCGGCGTGGCCAATGCTGCAGCCGTGGCGTACCCGGAACTGGGCGCTGCCGTATCGTTCTATGGCCGCCAGCCCAACGCCGAAGACGTGGTGAAGATCAAGGCGCCAGTCATGATTCACTACGGCGAACTGGACACCCGCATCAACGAAGGATGGCCCGCGTACGAGAAAGCCCTGAAAGCGGCTGGCACGACGTACGAAACGTACATCTATCCGGGCGCCAACCACGGCTTCCACAATGACTCCACCCCGCGTTACGACGAAGCCGCGGCCAAACTGGCCTGGGACCGCACATTGGGGTGGTTCAACAAGTACCTGGTCTAAGTTCTGGCCGAACGGCGCGGCACAGATCTGTGACGCGGAGCATCACGCAAGGCATTCCCACGCAGGAGCGTGAGGAACGATAGTTTTGTAACTATCGTGCCCATGCTCCGCGTGGGCATGCCGTTCTGGACGCTCTGCGTCCTCTCTATAGCGCCCTCACCCGTTCCAGCAGTACCTGTAGTGGATGCTGCACCACTTTGCCATCCTGGCGCTTGACCTGGCTGCGGCATGAGTAGCCATCGGCGACCAGTCGACCTTCAACGCCATGCCGGGCCACCAGCGGCTGCCAGGACTGACGATAGATGGTGTCGCTGGTTTTCGCGTTTCGGGTTTCATGCCCATAAGTGCCGGACATGCCACAGCAACCGCTGGCCAGCACATCAAGCCTGAGCCCGGCGCGAGCGAAGGCTTTCTGCCAAAGGCCGACACTGGCGGGCTCGTTGGTCTTTTCAGTGCAATGCGGCAGGAAGTAATACGTCTCACCTGACGGAGCGTCACACTGCTCCTCAAGCGCAGAAGCCAGCCATTCCTGCGGCAGCATGACCTCGGGTACATTCTCGCTGCCCAGCGTCTTGCTGTACTCCTGGCGATAGACCAGGGTCATGGCCGGGTCCAGACCGATCAGCGGAATGCCGTACCCTGCCAGCTTGCCAAGCGACTGGCTGTTGAAACTGGCAGCCTTCTCGAACGCGGCCAGAAAACCCTGCACGTGCAGCGGCTTGCCGTTGGGTGCGAACGGTGCGAGATAAACCTGATAACCCATGCGCGAGATCAGCTCCAGCCAGTCTGCTGCCAGCGAGGTTTCAAAGTATCGGGTGAACGCATCCTGAACCAGCACCACCGTACGTTTGCGCTCCTGCTCGCTCAACGCGGCCAGACGCTGCGGCGTGGCAATGCCGACATTCCAGCGCGCGCAGGCCGCGCGAAAGTCCATCAGGCTGAGCAATGGGCTGTCGACCATACCGGCGACGTGCTCAAGCAGGTAACGCACCGGTTTTGCGCCCATGATCGCGTTGTACAACCGGGGAAACCGCGCCAGGTGCGGGATGCTGAACTCCAGCGAGCCAATCAGGTAATCCTTGATCGGGCGCAGGTAGCGGCTGTGGTACAGCTCCAGAAAACGCGAACGGAACTCAGGCACGTTGACCTTGACCGGGCACTGCCCCGCGCAGGACTTGCAGGCCAGACAACCGGCCATGGCATCGTAGACTTCATGAGAGAAATCCTTCTGCCCTGCTACTCTGGCCACGCTGTTGACAGTTCGCTCGGCAAGGCTTTTCAGCACATTGGCATTCCGCGCCCTGGCGCTGCCGGTCAGGACGTCGACATCCTGCTCGCCTTGCAGACGCAGCCATTCCCGGACCAGCGAAGCGCGGCCCTTGGGTGAGTGAATGCGGTCACGCGTGGCTTTCCATGACGGACACATGGCATCGTCGGTGTCGTAGTTGTAACAGGCACCGTTGCCATTACAGTGCAGCGCGCTGTCGTAGCTCTGCCAGACCCGTTCATCGATAGTGCGATCCAGATCACCGCGCAACGTCACTTCATCCACCAGCGTCAAGCGTGATTCCGGCACCGTCGCAGGCGTGGCGATCTTGCCGGGGTTCAGCTGGTTGAACGGGTCGCAGGCAGCCTTAAGGGCCTGCAATGCGGGATACAACTCGCCGAAATATTCAGGCACGTATTGCGAACGCAGGCCCTTGCCATGTTCGCCCCACAGCAGCCCGCCGTAGCGCTTGGTCAGCGCGGCGACGGCGTCAGAGATCGGGCGAATCAGTGCCGCCTGCGCCGGGTCCTTCATGTCCAGAATCGGTCGTACGTGCAGCACGCCTGCATCAACATGGCCAAACATGCCGTATTGCAGGCCGTAGCTGTCCAGCAGCGCACGAAACTCCTGAATGTAATCGGCAAGGTTTTCCGGTGGCACAGCCGTGTCTTCAACAAACGGCTGCGGCCGCGCTTCACCCTTGACGTTGCCGAGCAGCCCTACCGAACGCTTGCGCATGGCGTAGACGCGGTTTACCGCAGCGCTGCCGGTTGCCAGGGTATGACCTAGGCGCACCACCGAGGTGTCTTTTTGCAGGTGAGCGACGAATGCATGGACGCGCTGTTCCACTTCGTCCAGCTCATCACCACTGAACTCGATCAGGTTGATGCCCAGAGTCGGCGTGGCCGGGTCCTGCGGGAAATACTCGGCCACGCCGTGCCAGACGATATCCTGCATGGCCAGCATCAGCACTTTGGAGTCCACGGTCTCGATGGACAGCGGCTTGTGCGCCATCAACGCCTTGGCATCCCGCAGAGCGTCCATGAAACCGGCATAACGAACGTTGACCAGAATCGAATGTTTGGGGATTGGCAGGACGTTGAGTCGGGCCTCGACGATAAACCCCAGCGACCCCTCGGAACCGCACAGCACGCTGTTGAGGTTGAAACGCCCGTCTTCCTCACGCAGGTGCGCCAGATCGTAACCGGTCAGGCAACGGTTGAGCGGCGGAAAAACGTCCTTGATCAATTGCGCCTGCGTATCGGCGATCTGCTGCGCACAGCGATACACATCGCCGGCACGGTCAACACGCGCTTGCTCGCTGGCCAGCTGCTCAGCGCTGAATGCCTGACTGTTGACGTAGGAACCACCGAGCAGCACGGTCGTCAGTTCCAGCACATGGTCACGGGTCTTGCCGTAGGTGCAACTGCCCTGCCCGCTGGCGTCGGTGTTGATCATGCCGCCAATCGTGGCGCGGTTGGAGGTCGACAGTTCCGGCGCGAAAAACAGCCCGTGCGGCTTCAGCGCTGCGTTGAGCTGGTCCTTGACCACGCCGGTCTGCACCCGCACCCAGCGTTCCTCGACGTTAATTTCAAGGATATTGTTCATGTGCCGCGACAGGTCGACCACCACGCCGTCGGTCAACGACTGCCCATTGGTCCCTGTGCCTCCGCCACGCGGGGTCAGCACCACCTGCTTGTGCTCGGGCCGCGCTGCCAGGCGGGCGACAATTGCCACATCATGGCTGTCCATCGGGAACACCGCAGCCTGCGGCAGGCGCTGGTAGATGGAGTTGTCAGTGGCCAGCACAGTACGCGAGCCGAGGTCCCTGGCTATTTCGCCGCGAAAGCCGCCCTCCACCAAGGCATTGAGGAAACGGTCATAGTGACCGACCTGCTCGGAGGTCGGTTTCAACAGCGCAATCATGGTGGTCTTCCTGGCTGGCTAGGCGTTTTATATGCAAAGCACGTATGCTACGAAACGCTCGTATGCATGGCGTCATCAACGGTTATCGTGATTCTCCGGCGTGTCATGCTTCAGTGCAAACGTAAAAGATGCCGTTTTTCCATGAGTTTTATGAATGAACACCAGAAGACTGACGCCCTCCATGTCTTTGTTGCTCGCTTTCGAGGCGGCCGCGCGGCATGGCAGCTTCACCAAAGCCGCAGACGAACTGGCCTTGACCCAGAGCGCCGTCAGCCGCCAGGTGCAGGCGCTGGAGGCCCAGCTGGAAGTCGAGCTGTTCAAGCGTGATGGCAGGCGTATCGAACTGACCACTGCCGGTGCGTTGTACCAGCATGAGCTGGCCGCCGCGCTGGGCCGCATTCGCAGTGCAACCCTGCAAACCATCGCGCACAAGGCCGAGGGCGGTACGCTGCATCTGGCCGTGCTGCCCACCTTCGGCTCCAAATGGCTGCTGCCGCGGATGAATGATTTTTACACCCGGCATCCGGGCTATGTGGTGCACATCCACTCACGCATCGTGCATGCCGACCTGACGCCGGCAGCCAGCGAAATGAACGCGATCATCTGTGCGGGTAGCAGCAACTGGCCCGGTTACATCGCCCACCCGCTGGTCAGCGAAAAACTGGTGGTCATTGCTAGCCCTGCTGCGCTTGTCGGCTACCAAGCGATGCCCCCGGCGCAGGTTGCCCAGCATTCGTTGCTGAGCGTGGTGTCACGGCCCAATGCCTGGTCGGACTGGTTCGACAGTAATCGGCTGGACCACCACATCATGCGCCCCGGCCCGAGTTTCGAACTGACCTCGCACCTGATCCAGGCTGTGGCGGCGGGCATCGGTATCGCACTGGTACCGCGCATTCTGGTGCAGGACGAAATCAACAGCGGCGAACTGGTCACCCTGTTCGAACCGCTGGACAGTGGGCGCAATTACTACCTGGCGTACGCGACGCGCTTTCAGAACCTGCCATCGCTGTGCGTGTTCAGGGACTGGCTGCTATCGACACCGTTTCCTGACCCTTTGTAAAACCTGCCCGCAACAGGAGCCGCTGTGCGTATCGAGCCCCTTCCACCCTTGCAGAACCTGATCGCCTTCGAAGCCGCCGTTCGGCACGCTAGTTTTACCCGTGCCGCCAGCGAACTGAACCTCACCCAGAGCGCGATCAGCCGTCAGGTCGCGCAACTGGAGGAATTTCTCGGCCGCGCGCTGTTTCGTCGCGAGCACAAGCGCATTCATCTGACGGTCGCCGGGCAGATTTACGCCGAGCAGATCCAGCGCGTACTGACCCTATGTGCAGAGGCCACGGCACAAGTTATTACCCACAGCGGCGAACAACAACTGACGCTGGCGTGTTCCAGCGGCGTAGCCGCACTGTGGCTGGGCCCTTTGCTGGGACGCTATCGCGATGCCTTCCCCGCCGTGGATATCCGCCTGCGAGTGGTCGACGGGCTGGACTCGCTGATTCGTGCGGAATTCGATCTGGCGCTGTATTTCCTGCGCGAAACATCACCAACGGGCCTCGACAGTCGTTTGCTGTTCGCCGAATCGGTAAATGCCTACTGCTCGCCAGACTACCTGAACGGCCAACTGCTGGAACCTGCACAGTTGCTGGACCACTGCCTGCTGATGCTGGAAGACGGGCAACGTCAGTGGCTGTCCTGGGGAGACTGGTTCGGCCGTCAGGGCGTTGATGCGTCGCTGATCCGCAAGCGCATGACCGTCAACCTGTATCCGGTGCTGGTCGACCTGGCTGTCGCCGGGCACGGTATCGTGCTTGGCTGGCAACCGATGATTGACCGTCACGTGCAGTCCGGTGCGCTGGTGCCGGCCTGCCAGAAAAGTGTGGGTGCAATAGGCGGCTATTACCTGCTGACCCCCAGCGGCAAGACGCCCCGGCGCGCTGCGCGAGCGTTCGAGAAATGGCTGACAGATGAAATAGCCACGCTGACACCCTGCCCCTGACGCTTGCATGCGTCTGGCGCATGCAAACCTGCGCAATAAGCGTTTTCTTAAAATCGGCCCAACACCTACTCTCGACTGAAACGGGCAAAAAGACCTGACTCAGCCGCACTTACATCAACCCTGCCCCTTAATCAATGCAGCCACTGCAGGGGGCCTCCCTGCGTGTATCGCATGCAGGAGCCTATTCAGTGAGCACATTACGATCCTCTGCTTCACGCACCCATGAACAAAAGACACGCCGCGCGGTGACCGCTACGGTGATCGGCAATGGCCTGGAATGGTTTGACTTCACGGTCTACAGCTTCTTCTCGGTGATCATTGCCAAAGTGTTCTTCCCCACCGGCAGCGAGCTGACCTCTTACCTGTTGGCGCTGGCGACCTTCGGGGTCGGCTTCTTCATGCGTCCGGTGGGCGGCATTGTTCTGGGCATCTACAGTGACAGGCGCGGGCGCAAGGCGGCTTTATCCCTGACCATCCTGCTGATGGCGCTGGGGACGCTGATCATCGGATTGACGCCCAGCTTCGCGCAAATTGGCTATCTAGCACCGCTGCTGATTGTTCTGGCGCGACTGCTGCAAGGGTTCTCTGCCGGTGGCGAGATGGGCAGTGCCACCGCATTCCTGACCGAGCATGCGCCTGAGGGCAAAAAAGCCTTTTACTCCAGCTGGATTCAGGCCAGCATCGGCGTCGCGGTGCTGCTGGGTTCCGCGCTGGGCGCGGTGCTGTCCAGTTACCTGACCCAGGCGCAGCTGGAAAGCTGGGGCTGGCGGGTGCCGTTTCTGATCGGCACACTGATCGGGCCGGTCGGCTTTTATATTCGCAGCCGGGTGGATGAGACGCCTGCCTACAAGGCCGCAAAACCAGTCGAGTCGCCTCTGCGCGAAGTCATCAAGACCTACCCGCGCCAGACCCTGATCAGCTTTTCGCTGGTCGTGCTGTGGACCGTCTGCACCTATGCCATCCTGTTTTACATCCCCTCCTACGCCCAGCGCGTGCTCGGCCTGCCGTCATGGATGGGCTTCAGCGCCGGCATGATGGGCGGCGCGGTACTGATCGTCGCCACACCGATTGTCGGCGCCCTGGCAGACCGTAGCGGGCATCGCCCATGGTTGTTGGGCTCGGCAATTGCCATCTTCTTCAGCGCCTACCCGATGTTCCTGTTCATCAACCAGATGCCGGGACTGTTTTCGCTGCTGGTCTTTGAGCTGGTACTCGGCCTGCTGATTTCCGGTTACATCGGTTCGATCCTTGCGGCCTTTGGCGAATTACTGCCCACCCACGTGCTATCCACCGGGCTTTCGGTGGCCTACAACTTTGCCGTCACCATTTTCGGCGGCTTTGCCACCTTTACCATCACCTGGCTGATTGCCTCGACCGGCAGCAACCTGGCACCCGCTTTCTACATCATGTTCGCGGCCGTCGTCAGCGGTATTGGTGCGCTGCTGTATCGCGACCGTGCGCCTGCTGCCCATCGTCCCCTGTCTGGAGCTTTCCAATGAGTATTGCTGATCCTACACGCCTGATCCTGCGCAACGGTCGCCTGCTGGACCTGCAAAAAGGGCAATTGATTTCCGGCCAGGAAGTCGTGATCGAGGGTGAGCGCATTATCGACGTGCGTGCCGAAGGCGAGCCTGCCGCGGTTGGCGCGCGGATTATCGATCTGGGCGGCAGAACCCTGATGCCCGGCCTGATCGACTGCCATGTGCATGTGCTGGCTTCCAACGCCAACCTGGGCATGAATGCCCTGCAACCCAACGCAATCATCATGTACCGCGCATTACCGATTCTGGCTGCGATGCTCAACCGCGGTTTTACCACTGTTCGTGATGCCGGGGGTGCCGACTGGGCGCTGGCGCGTTCGATCCAGATGGGGCTGATTCCAGGTCCGCGCATCTTCGCATCGGGCAAAGCACTGTCGCAGACCGGCGGCCATGGCGACATGCGCGCACGCGGCGAATTGCTGCTCAACGAGCCTTGCTCGTGCTGCTTTCGGGCCGGGGCCATCGCCCGCGTAGTGGACGGCGTCGATAACGTGCGTCTGGCCGTGCGCGAAGAGCTGCAACAGGGCGCCAACCAGATCAAGATCATGGCTTCGGGCGGCGTCTCGTCACCAACCGATCCGATTGCCAACACTCAATACAGCGAGGCAGAGATTCGCGCCATCGTTGACGAAGCCGCCGCTGCGAACACCTACGTGATGGCCCATGCCTATACCGCACGAGCGATTCGGCGCGCCATAGAATGCGGCGTAAGAACCATCGAGCACGGCAACCTGGTGGATGCCGACACCGCCCGACTGATGGCCGAAAAAGGCGCATTTGCGGTACCGACTCAGGTCACCTATGAAATGCTTGCCGAGTACGGCGAGCGCTTCGGCCTGCCAGCGGACTCGGTGGCCAAAATCGAGGATGTGCGCCAGGCCGGCCGCAACGCCCTGCTGCTGTTCGCCGAAGCGGGCGTACCGATGGGCTATGGCTCGGATTTACTGGGGGAAATGCATGAGTACCAGACCCACGAACTGAAGATTCGCGCCGAACTGCTCGGTAATCTGGCGGCGTTACGCAGTGCAACAAGTGTTGCGGCGCAGATACTCCAGCGCGAGGGTGAACTGGGTTGCATCAGCGCCGGTGCGATAGCCGATCTGCTGGTGGTGGATGGCGACCCGCTGAGCGATATCGGTTGCCTGGTCGGTCAGGGCGAGCATCTGGCGATGATTGTTCAGGGCGGTCACGTGCGTAAGAACACCCTGGTCTGACCGGGCGTCAGTGAGCGTTGTGGTCCCAGATCCAGTTCCATGCGCCGGGTAGCCTTACAGGCTGCCCCGCGTCCTTGACCGTGCGCGCCAGGGCAGCGCGCTGCAACTGCGCGCTGTCGTCGTAGAACGGCTTGTCGGCAAGTCGCACGCCGGTCTGATGGGCGCTGTCGACCAGTATCTGCAGGTACTCTCGCGCATGCCGCGCGGTGTAGCGGTTCAGGTCGTGAAAGGTCACCACCACCGGAATCACCCCGTCCACCGCAGGCAGCTCTCCGGCGGCGATGCGTTCACGTACTTGCGAGAGCTGACTGACCATGTTCGAACGGCGGCGCAGGCTGAAGTTATAGCCCCAGATCTTGCCGTCATTGGCGCTCAGGTCAGTCAGTAATACATGCAGGTCATGACGCTGGTAGGCGCTGAACGTGCGTTTGTCGTAGTTCCAGAACGGCGGGCGCAACAACGTGGTCGGCACGCCGGTAATCGAGGCGATGATGGCGCAGCCTTGGGTCAGGGACTGCTCCAGCTCCTCATCGGTCAACGAACGATGATTGGTGTGGTGCGGCGTGGCGGTATGAAAGCCGAGCAAATGCCCCTCTTCATGCTGACGATGCATGATCGCCCGCCCCTGATCACTATTCCCTGCGCCTGTGGCGCCGGTCTGCACGAAGAACACGGCTTTGATGTTCGGCTGCAACGGATTGTCGGCCAGGCTGTCGAGTACGGTGATACTGGGGTTGTAAAAAGTCGACGCACTGGGGCCGTCATCAAAGCTCAGCAGGAACCGCACTGGTGGCTGCTGCCGCAACTGTTCGGCAGTTTTTGGCGTCAGAGGGACTGGCGCGCTGATGCAGGCCGACAGGCTCGCGGCGATGGCCAGTGCGCAAAGGGCCTTGAGGGCTGACTTGATCAATGTACGGGATCCTGTGGCCGGGCTGCTGAAGCCGCTTGGGAAGCGCACGCATGATCATCCACAGGCGCGGCAAACACAATCACTGCGGCGCGCAGTTTATCGGTGCCGAAACAACTCATGCGATTGAAATCGGCATGGCTTACCGGCATATGCTGGCAGTCGATGGCCTGGCGATGCAGGCTGTGATCAATATCAGGATCGTGCAGGTAGACAAAATCGCTGTCGCAATCGGTGACCATCACCCAGTGCGGTGCCTTGGAGCGTGTCAGGCGATAGCTGCTGATCAGCACCAGCGGCTTGCCGCCCTCGGCCAGTACGCGAGGCAGGTTCAATGAGCGGTTGGGCAGCGTCTCTACACCGCAGGTTCGCAGCTCATGACAGAACTGCTCGTGAACCAGGCGAATCACCTGTTTCTTGTTGTCGCTGCGCACGCCGCCCAGAAACAGCGGGCCTGCCACCGACACCAGCAACTTCACGGCGAAGCCCCGTCGCCGGGCAGCCAGCGCCAGCCCTTGAGGACTGCATCCACCGTGGCCGGAGGTCATGAACACCGTGGTCGCCTCGCGCCAGATCTGCAGTTCTTCGGCGCGGTCCATCAAACGCGCAGGTTGCAGAGCCTTCATCGCCATCAACAGGCAGGCCGGGCCACAGGTGAATTCCAGAGTCTGCTGGTAGTAAGGCACTGAACGACTGTCCAGCCGGGCATGCTCGACGATGCGCTTCTCGTAACGCAGCGCCGGGGCATGGTCCTGGTAATAGTCGTCGACCTGAGCGAAGCGCCGGTAGCCGTTGCGTTCGTACAGCCCGATAGCCGCGTGGTTATCAGGGCGCACCTCAAGGCGCAGGTAAGCGCAGTCGCGGCCCACGGCCTGCTGCTCGGCACGTTGCAACAACTGCTTGCCCAGCCCCTTGCCCCGCGCCGCATCGGCAATCGCCAGCGAATACAAACGCCCCAGCGAGGTGCCCCGATGAAACAGCACCAGCGCGTAGCCGGTGAGCTTTCCGACCTGCTCGGCGACGATCAGGCTGGCATTGGCGCGGCGAATCATCCAGTGAAAGCTGCGCGCGGTCAGGCGGTCGCCGTCAAAGCACTGGTTCTCCAAGAGCAGCAATTCGTCGACATCGGTTTCAACTGCATCGCGAAATATAAAGTCCATCTGCACCGCCGTAAAAGTTGTGTAACGAAACGGGACATTTCAAAAAGCACATGCTTAATAGAAAGGACTTGTTTCCCATCGGATCGATTACACATGTCAGCGGCACAGGTGAAGATGAACGAAGTATCTGCGCAACTTGCGCTTTCAGCAACAACCAGACGTGCAGACCCCACAACGCTTTTTGCGGCGCAGAGGCAACTGGTGATTATTGTCGAACGGCTTGAAGACTGGGCATCGTACTTCCCCAGCGAAAACCTGATCAGCGCCCAGGATTATCTGGAAAAGCCGCTGAAAGCCACGGCAGGCAAGCGTGTGCAAGTCATCAACCTGTGCCGCAGCTACAAATATCTGGGCCATGGTTATTACTGTTCCCTGCTGGCCGAAGCACGCCAGCACAATGTCATTCCCTCGGTAAAGACCATCAGCGAGTTGACCCGCAAGTCACTCTACGGCCTAGCCCTCGATGACCTGGACAAGTTGCTGGAAACCGCACTTCAGGATCACCCTTATGACGACACCGAAGGGTTTACCCTGACACTTCACTTCGGCCAGACCACACTTGAGCCGTTGAAGGATCTCGCCCGTCAATTGTTTGAAGTCTTCCCCTGCCCGATCCTGATGGTGGAGTTTCGCAAGCGTGACAATTGGCACATTGCTGGTATCAAGGCCGGCGCTCTGCCGCGCCTGCGCGATGATCAGCAGGATGAGTTCGCCATGGCGCTGGAAGGCTTCAGCCGCAACGTCTGGCGCCAGCCCAGCTCCCGGCGCATGGCCCGCTATGACCTGGCGATCCTGCATGACCCGCAGGAACCGCTGCCACCGTCCAACACCGAGGCGCTGGCCAATTTCATCCGCGTCGGTCAGCGCCTGGGCATCGATGTCGAGCTGATCGAAAAGAAAGACTACGCCCGACTGGCCGAGTACGACGCGCTGCTGATTCGCGAAACCACCAGCGTTGACAACCACACCTACCGCTTTGCCAAGAAGGCCGAAAGCGAGGGGCTGGTGGTCATGGATGACTCCACCTCGATCCTGCGCTGCACCAACAAGGTGTACCTGACCGATCTGCTCAAAAGCCATGATCTGGGCATGCCGCGAACGGAAATCCTCTACAAGGATCGCCCGGAAGAACTGCAGCACGTGGCCACACGCCTGGGTTTCCCGCTGGTATTGAAGATTCCCGATGGCTGTTTTTCCAGAGGCGTGATCAAAGTCAGTACGCCCGAGGAAATGCATACGGCGACAGCCCAATTGTTCGAGCATTCGGTGTTGTTGCTGGCTCAGGAGTTTTTCTACACCGAGTACGACTGGCGCATTGGCATTCTCAACCGCAAACCGATATTCGCCTGCCAGTACTTCATGTCCAAAGGGCATTGGCAGATCTACAACCACAAGGCAATCGGTGCCGAGGTCATTGGCGAATGCCGTACCCTGGCGGTGCACGAAGCGCCGCGCGCCGTGGTCGAACTGGCGCTCAAGACTGCCAACCTGATTGGTGACGGGTTGTATGGCGTGGATCTGAAACAGTCAGGCGATCAAGTGGTGGTGATTGAGGTCAACGACAACCCGAATCTGGATGCCGGCATCGAAGACGCTTATCTGCAGGATGATCTGTACAGCCTGGTGCTGGAAGAATTCGTCCGCCGTCTGGAGCTCAAGCGCCTCGGCCAGGCATGGTGAAACGATGATTCAGGGCCTGAAACTCGACAACAACCAGTTGCTGGCATGTGACCCGCAAAAGGCTCAGGTGCTGTGGTTCAGCAAACCCGATGCCGAGGAACGCAGATTATTGCTGGAGCGATTTCACCTTGATGAGCATGCCGTTGCCTCGGCACTCGACCCGGACGAAATTTCGCGCATCGAGTTTCACCCTGATGCGTTGTTCGTCATCTGGAAACGTCCCGAGAACTATTCGGGCAAGGACAGCTTCTCGTTCGACGTTTCGTCCTTTGGCGTGCTGTTGAGCCGGGACCAGCTGGTGCTGATCTGCGATGACGAGCAACCCTTGAGCGCGCTGGGGGCTCACCGCCCGTTGGACCAGCCGCTGGATATCCTTCTGGAGCTGCTGTTCAACAATATTCATCACTATCTGGGCCATTTGAAAGTCATCAAGATGGTCGCCCGGGAATTGCAGCAGAAATTCAACTCTTCCCTGGAAAACCGCCATTTGCTGCAGATGTTCAACCTCAGCGAAAGTCTGGTGTATTACATCAATGCCATCCACAGCAACGGTGCGGTCCTGACGCGTCTGCGCAACCATGCGCAAGGCCGGCAATACGCAGCCGACAGCCTGGCGCTGATCGACGACATGATCATCGAGAACGACCAGTGCTACAAACAGGCGGAGATCTATTCCACGGTGTTCGCCGGGTTGATGGATGCACGCGGAAATCTGGTCAATAACAGCACCAACACCCTGCTGCGCAAACTGACGCTAATCAATGTGGTGTTTCTGCCCCTGAACCTGATTGCCGGGATCGGCGGCATGTCGGAATTCAGCATGATGACCGCCCCGCTGCACTGGTGGGTGGCCTACCCGGCACTGCTTCTGGCCATGCTCGGGCTGGGGGCGGTGATGGTCTGGGGGCTGCGCAAGATGGCTCGCGCAGCCTGAGCGGTTATTTTTCCCATTCAGCCTTGGCAATCTGCAAGCCATGCTGACCGTTATAAGCTGCACGTTCGGGAGACTGCCAACCCTCCAGCAACGCAGCGTCGAGATCGTAGATTTCGACGCCCAGCGGTCGGCAGACGCTCAACGGGTCCTGCGCATCAGGCCCCCACATCGGCAGTGACAGGTCGCCACCCGGACAGGTCGACAAGGCGCACAGCAGGTCGATTTCAGCAAAGAACTCCAGGTAATCGCCCTTTTGCGCCGGACAGGCTTTCATGAAGTACATGTCGTCATGGTTCAGGCCGGTGCACTGGAAGATATTCAACACGTCATGCACATCGAATTCGGTCAGCCCGTGCGGCAGCACTGCGCGGGTCAGGTTCGAATGGCAGTGATGATGAAAGTCTTCGCCGGTCAGCATCTTGTTGACGTAGGGATCACAGCGCGTGCCGAGCAAATCGTGCAGGCGGCCACCATGCTCGTCGATCCCGTAGCTGGCCAGGCTGTCATCGGTGATGGTGACCAGCGGCCGTAAAAACGGCAGGTTCGACCACAGCCGGTCATGGGTGCTGACATGCGCGCCCTGCAACTGACGCGTGCGCGCCGCCCACAGGCGTTCCCGAGGGTCGTTGGCGTTCCACAGATTGAAATCGCCCACCTGCGGGCCAACCGGTGTGGTAACACGAAACACCTGACCGGCCTTGACCTTCCAGGCCCGTCCGGTGCGGATCGGCACTTCAAATTGCTCGACGAGGTTACGCTGCTGCGCATTCGTGCGGATACGCTCGTAAAAGGCCGTATCCACTTGCAGCGCCGCGCCTTTGCTGACCTGGTAAGCGGCTGGGTAGTCTTTGTACATACAGGGCTTCTCGTTGGCAGGATGTACCGATTGCTACTGCAAATTACAGGCCCGATTACTGAAAATCCCGGCTGCGCACATCCAGTCCAGTCAACAGCGGCGTCAGGTCATAAAGCCGCTGGGCGATCAGGTGCCGTACGCCGCTTTTCGATTCCAGTCGCCCGAACACCTGCAGCAATTGCGAGCCCACCAAGATCTTGCGCTGTCGCTCGGCCAGGTCGCGCCAGACCACGACGTTGACCATGCCGAATTCGTCTTCCAGCGTCACGAAGGTCACGCCACTGGCGGTGCCCGGTCGTTGACGGCCGATGACCAGCCCCGCCACGCTGAGGGTTCGGTCGTTTTCCAGGCTCAGCAAGTCTTGTGAGCTGCGAAAGCGTTTGGCAGCCAGTTGCCGACGCAGCAAGGCCAGTGGGTGCGGACCAAGGGTGGTACCCAGAGTGGCGTAGTCGGCCATCAGGTCTTCGGCCACCGTCGGCAGCGGCAGCGTTACCTGTGTGTCTTCGCTGGGCAAGTCGTTGAACAACGGTCGCTGGGCTTCCACCCCTGCCACTTCCCAGCGCGCCCGGTGCCGATGACCAATCAGGCCACGCAAGGCCCCGGAATCCGCCAGTGCTTCAGCGGCGCGAGCGTCCAAACCGGCACGCAGGGTAAGGTCTGTGGCATCGCTGAACAGCCGTTTCGAGCGGGCCGTTTCGATGCGCCGGGCATCATCCTCGCGAAAACCACGCACCATGCGCAGCCCCAGGCGAATCGCCAGATTGCGCGTGCTGTCGGGATGATCGAGCGGCTCCAGCGAACAATCCCAGTCGCTGTAGCGAACATCCACCGGGCGGATTTCAATGTGGTGGCGACGGGCGTCCTGTAACAATTGATCCGGGTTGTAAAACCCCATCGGCCAGCTGTTGATCAGCGCACAGGTGAACGCTGCCGGTTCGTGGCATTTGAGCCAGCAACTGGCGTAGGTCAACAAGGCGAAACTGGCGGCATGGGACTCGGGGAAACCATAACTGCCAAAGCCCTTGATCTGTTCGAAAATCCGGTCGGCAAAATCCACGTCGTAATCATTGTTCAGCATCCCTGTGCGCAGCCGTTCGCGATGTGGCTCGAGCCCGCCGTGACGTTTCCATGCGGCCATCGCGCGGCGCAACTCGTCCGCTTCGCCCGGGGTGTAGTCGGCAGCGATGATCGCCACTTCCATGACCTGCTCCTGGAACAGCGGCACGCCCAGGGTGCGCTCAAAGACGCTTTTTAGTTTAGGCGGATAGGTAATGGCTTCCTCTTTATTACGCCGACGCAGATATGGGTGAACCATGTCGCCCTGGATCGGCCCCGGCCGGACAATGGCGACTTCGATGACCAGGTCGTAGAATTTTTCCGGTCTGAGGCGCGGCAGCATGGCCATCTGCGCACGCGACTCGATCTGGAACACGCCGATGGTGTCGGCGCGGCTGATCATTTCGTAGGTTTTACGGTCGTCGCCCGGCAGGTCTGCGAGGGTCCAGCGCTTGCCCCGGTGCAGATGCACCAGATCGAACGTGCGGCGCAAGGCGCTGAGCATGCCCAGTGCAAGTATGTCGACTTTCAACAGGCCGACCAGGTCCAGATCATCCTTGTCCCACTGAATAATCGTGCGGTCGGCCATCGCGGCGTTCTCGACCGGCACCAGCGTCTCCAGCGGATGCTCGGAAATCACGAAGCCGCCCGGATGTTGCGACAAATGCCGAGGAAAGCCGATCAGCTCGCCGGTCAGTGCCAGCACACGCTTGAGGATTGGCATGTCGGCATCGAAGCCGTATTCGCGCAGGCGTTCGGGCGACGGCAGCGAATCGCTCCAGCGGCTGAAGGCATCGGCCAGGGCGTTGATCTGGTCAGGCGGCAAACCCAGCACCTTGGCCACATCACGCACTGCGCCCGAGCCGTGATACGTGCTGGCCACTGCGGTCAGCGCCGCCCTGCCCCGACCATAACGCCTGAATATGTACTGAATGACTTCTTCACGGCGGTCGTGCTCGAAATCCACGTCGATGTCCGGTGGCTCGTTGCGCTCTTTGGAGATAAAGCGCTCGAACAGCAGGTTGCTCTTTTCCGGGTTCAGCTCGGTGATCCCCAGCGCATAACACACTGCCGAGTTGGCCGCCGAGCCGCGTCCCTGACAAAGGATGTGCTGGCTGCGGGCAAACTCGACGATGTCATGCACTGTCAGAAAGTAGCTGTCGAACTTCTTTTCCGTTATCAGGGCCAGTTCCTTCTCGACCTGCGCGCGGGTGGCTGGCGTCAGCCCGTTCGGCCAGCGTTTGCGGGCACCGCGCTCGGTCAGTTCACGCAGCCACGACGTGGGTGTCTGGCCTTTGGGGACCAGCTCGTGCGGGTATTCATATTTCAATTGTTTGAGATCAAACGTGCAGCGCCGGGCAATACGCACCGATTCGGCCAGCAGCCAGTCCGGGTAATGCTCGGCAAGCGCATCCAGTGGCCGTAAATGGCGCTCGCCGTTGGCAAACAACAGGTGCCCTGCTTTGGCCACGGTCGTGTGATGGCGAATGGCAGTCATGGTGTCCTGCAGGGCACGCCGACCGCGCGCGTGCATGTGCACATCACCGCTGGCAACTGCCGGGATACCCAACGATTGCGCCAGCGCCAGCAAGTCGGCCAGACGCTGCTCGTCATCCGCGCCGCGATGTAACTCCACGCCGAGCCAGAGGCGCTCGGCAAAGCGCTCACGCAACCAGCGTCCATGCGCCAGACAGGCTTGCGCGTCGCCTTCGATGTCCGGCAGCCAGATGGCCAGCAACCCGTCCGGAGACGGCTCGAAATCTTCACGCAACAACCGGTACTCACCTTTTCTGGCTCTGCGGCGTGCCACCGTGATCAATTTGCACAACGCCTCATAACCTGTCTGGCTTTCCACCAGCAGCACGGCTTTCGGCCCGTTCTCGATGTGCATTTCGCTGCCGATGATCAACGGCAGGCCGGTGCTGATGGACGCCTGCCACGCACGTACGATACCGGCCAGCGTGCACTCGTCAGTGATGGCCAGCGCCTGATAGCCGTGGCGCGAGGCACGTTCGAACAGCTCACGGGCGCTTGAGGCGCCGCGCTGAAAACTGAAGTTGGACAGGCAATGCAGCTCGGCGTATTCGCTGGTCATGCGAACCAGCCATGCAGCAGCAGTTCACCCTGCTCGCCCACGCTGCGATAGGCCCAGGCGCGCTGGCCGCTGGAGGTTTCGACCAGATAGTAGTCGCGACGTACATCGCCGCCGTCCCACCAGCCTGATTCGATTCGCTCGGGCCCCGCCACGATGCGCGTGGCATGAAGTGGCAGCGGCTGGGGTTCTCGCAGCAACCAGCCCGGGCGCATACAAGCTTTGGCCGGCAAGACCGGTTTGCTTGTGCTGTGTGGTTGCCAGGCATATTCAGGACGGTGATCGGCCTGGGCGCGCAAGCCATTCACAGACTCGTCACCCAGTCGCGCACGCAGGCGCTCGCGCAGTTGCTCCCAAGGCAGGGTCTGCTGCACGCGCTCATCGAACAACTGGCGGTGCGCCGGGACAAAATCCGGCAAATCCTGCGCCAGCAAGCGCACGGCACGTACCGGCGACGCCACCAGCACTTGTTCCAGCCTGCCGCGGGCCAGTTCGAACAGCATCGACGCATCGCGCTCGGCGCTCAGCAGTCCGACTGGCACCACAGTCTCCGGACCTTCAACGTGCTCCAGATGCAGGGAAAATCGCTGCACACCACTGTCGCGTCCGGCCAGGAACAAAGCCAGATCAGCGATCAGCCGCTTGAGCGGAAACAACAGGGCCTGATGCGACTCGACGTCGAAATTCAGCTCAATACGTACATCGAAGAAGTCCGGCGGTGTGTAGCACTCCAGTGCCACCGGTCGTTCGCCAAGCAATGTATCGAGATGCTGCAGCACGCTGGCCGGGAACCGCCGCGCCAGTGTATCGCGCGGCAGGGCCAGCACCTGCCGCACAGAGCGCAGCCCCATGCGTGTCAGGGCCGTGGCGGTTTCACGGCTCAGACCGATGCGTTCCAGCGGCATATGCTCCAGGCTGCGGCGCAACGCCTGCGGGCAATCAATGCTCAGCCCGTCATGCATGTTGGCCAGCATCCGTGCGGCTATCGGGTTGGGCGCAACCACGATGCGATGCCGGAAGCCCTGCGTGGTCAGCTCTTCACGCAAGCGTGCCTCGAACACCGGCCAGGGGCCGAACAGCTTGAGACTGGACTCAATCTCCATCAGCAACACTCGAGGGTACTTGAGGCTGACATTGGAGCTGAAACCGTACGCCCAGGCCGCGAGCAGTTGCTGCAAGCGCTCAATGTCGGCCGGGTCATGCTCGACCGTGGAGAAGTTCGACACCAGCGCCTGAGCGGCCGTCAGCGACTGCCCGGCTTTCAAACCCAGCGCACGCGCCGCCGGATTGACGGCTTGCAACACGCGACGTTGAGCACTGCCGCTGATCAGCGCCAGAGGTTCATCGGGATCGTTACGACGACGCATGACGCCGTCGAGCGCCAGTTGCGGCAGCAAGACACAGGCCCAGAGCATAAGAACCTCAGGCGTCGGTCGAAAATGGAATGGGGAAAGGCGGCGCAAGCCCGCCACGGCACTTGAGCACCCGCAATTGTGCAGGACGGGTATCGACAGCGATGCGCAGGGCCGCCGGTGACGGGTTGGCGGCGGCCTGCTGCGGGCGACAGGCAAACGCCAGGGTCTGCCCGGTTTCGGCAGCGACCTGCAAACGTCGCAGCGCACGGTCATCGACCATGCCGGGCCAGCACACGACCGCGCCACAGCTGCCGGAGCGCAGGCATTGTTCGGCAGCCCACAGGGCATCGCGGGGACCGGCCTCGATGACGACCAGTTGGCGCAGATCGACCCCGGCGGCCAGCCAGGCTTGCGGGTAAGGAATGTAGGGCGGTGCAATCAGCACAATGCGCTCACCGATCGCGGACAACCTTGCCAGACTTGGCCACAGCAGACGCAATTCCCCACTGCCATTGGCCGGGATGAGGATTTCAGTCAGGGCGGCAGCAGGCCAGCCGCCAGTGGGCAAGGCGCTATCGAGCAGCGCATGGCCACTGGGGTGCGGGCTGACCTGCGGCGCGCCCTGCTGACGGCCTTTCCAGACCCTGCGCTCATCCAGCAAGGCGTCAAGGCTGACCACCGCGCCCATCATTCGCGCCGGACCAGCCCGCAGAATACGCCTTCGATGGCGAAGTCCTGATCAGGCGTGACAATGATCGGTTCGTAGGCCGGGTTGCGCGGCAACAGGCGCACCTGATCGGCACTGCGATGCAGGCGCTTGATAGTGACTTCGCCGTCCAGGCGGGCAACGACGATCTGGCCGTCACTGGCCTGCGGGTTACGGTGCACACCGACCAGATCGCCATCAAGGATACCGTCTTCGATCATCGAGTCGCCCTGCACGCGCAACAGGTAGTCCGGCACACGGGTAAACGTGCTGCGGTCCAGATGCAGTGTGGTGTGAATATCGAGGTCCGGCCCGATAGGTGCGCCCGCAGCTACGCGCCCCAATACCGGAAGTTCGAGCAATTCGGGCCGTGGCTCACTGTTGAGCAGGCGAATACCCCGGGCCTGGTGCGCTACGACCTCGATCAGACCGGCTTCTGTGAGGGCCACAATGTGCTTGCGCGCCACGCTGCGTGAAGCAAAACCGAAAGCCTCGGAGATTTCCGCCAGGCTCGGCGATTGCCCTTGCTGCGCGATGCGATCGCGGATGAAGGTAAGGATTGCGCTGCGACGGGGAGATAATGTGCTCATGGAGTACATTTGTACTCCACTCGTGATTTTATGACTAGTACGGTTTGTCGGATTGACGCCGCACGCTCTCGCGCTTTGTGAACGTTAATTATTCGGATTTTCACAACAGTGAAATAAGAAACACCCGGTTTATTGCGCCAGCCAAAGCGTAGAGACTTGATGGCTCTTTCAACGATCAGGAGAGTTCATTGTGATCACGCGCCAACTGGGTCACCACGGTCCGCAGGTTTCTGCCATCGGACTGGGCTGCATGGGAATGTCGGACTTCTACACCACCGGCATCGACGAAAAGGAATCCATCGCCACCTTGCACCGCGCACTGGAGCTGGGTGTCACCTTTTTCGATACAGCGGACATGTACGGCCCGCACACCAACGAGACGTTGCTCGGCCGGGCTCTTGAAGGCAAACGCGAAGGTATTTACCTGGCCAGCAAGTTCGGCATCGTGCGTGGCGACGATCCGCATGCACGTGGCGTGAATGGCAGCCCGGCGTACATTCACCAATCCATCGATGCCAGCCTGAAACGGCTGAATACCGATTATCTTGATCTCTACTATCAGCACCGTGTCGACCCCAATGTGCCCATTGAGGACACCATCGGCGCCATGGCCGAGCTGGTAAAGGCTGGCAAGGTTCGCCATATAGGCATCTGCGAAGCCAGTGCAGCAACCATCGAAAGAGCCAACAACGTGCATCCGCTGGCGGCCGTGCAAAGTGAATATTCGTTATGGTCACGCGATCCGGAGCACGACAATGTGCTCGCCACTTGCCGTCGCCTGGGTATTGCTTTCGTGGCTTACAGCCCGCTGGGCCGTGGCTTTCTGACTGGCGCATTGCGCACGCCGGACGATTTCGCTGCCGATGACTATCGTCGTTTCAGCCCGCGCTTTCAGGGCGAAAACTTCAAACGCAATCTGGCACTGGTAGAAAAGGTCAAGGCACTGGCTGCGGCCAAAGGCGTCAGCGCGTCGCAACTGGCGCTGGCCTGGGTACTTGCTCAAGGCGACGACATCATTCCGATCCCGGGCACCAAACAGCGCAAGTACCTGGAAAGCAATGTGGCAGCAGCTTCATTGACGCTGAGTACCGATGAGCTGGCTCAACTGGATGCGATCTTCCCGGCGCAAGGGGCCGTGTCGGGCGAGCGTTACAGCCCGGAGTCGATGAAGTCGCTCAACGGCTGAAAACGTTTGTGGTTCGAGATCAGGTCGCCTCAGGGCAGGTCTCGGTGCCGTTGTTGAGGCCCTGTTTTTGATTCTTGTAATCGAGCGTGGCCTTGCCATCGACCCATTTCAGGGTGACGACAATCACTGAGTCGAAATCATCGTTCGTCCAGTCATCAAGCAGGTTAGTGCTCTTGCCGGACGCTTCTTCAGCAACCTTGTTGATCAGCTCCGGCAGGTAGCCATGCGACCAGGCGGTGTAGACAACTGCGTTGTGGTACTTGTCCCGCATCAGCTCATCGGCCAGGTCTGCGGTGTCGTTGGCACCAAAGTCGAGGTTGACGGGCAGACCCAGTTTGATTGCGCTGGGCCCTACCGTCATCAGCGGACGCACGTAGCTGTAGGACAGGTCGCCCTCACCCTCTTCCACGTGTCGGCTGGGGTTGGCGGCGAAGATAAAGTCAGCTTTGCCGAATTCCCTGGGCAAGACCTCCGACAGTTCGATGGCCCGGTTGAGCCCTTGGCAGTTCAGTTGCCCCAGCCCCATGGCCGGTTTTTCGGCATGACGAAGAAATACCAGTGTCTGCGTGCCGTTCTTGGGCTCGGCATGAACCCCCTTGCCCATGGTGAACAGGGCCAGGGCAGAAGCCACCAGTAATGATGGGAAGAAGCACCATGCGATGCGGCGCTGGAGTCGGGTGATCGAAGGCATTTTCGGCATATTCATTATTTTCTGAGTCCGGTGCGCATTTGAAAGGGATCAGCCATCTGGCTGGTGCGAATACGCAGGCTTATGCAGCTCGCCCCAAGAATTTCTGCGGATCAGTCAACCAAGGGCGCAGTGGGCGCACACTCATGGATCACGCGCGAATCTTAGTGCTCACATGTTTCGAAATTAAGAATGTGGACGATTAGGAGTGTCAAAAAACGATTCTGTTGCAAACCTGGCGAAAAAAATCACCCGAAAAGCAGAAAAACTGTCAGAAAATCGTCGAAAAACAGGCCGTGAGCCTTACTGTTTACCAGGCAACAACAGTTCAACACCTTGCTGCCAGATCAACATCACTCACACTGGAAAATTGCCCTGATACCTTGCTGTTCAAGCACCCGGACCCTTGGCACAGAGCATGCAATATTCCATTTGTGAATTTCATGCTCTCTGGACTGCTGTTTTTGAAATATGCAAACCAGTCTTGCAGCCCTTGTCTCCCCGATCTGGACGCTCACTATGCCACAACCCCCTATTTCTTTTTGGTTGCAAACACCGCGAGCCCTGGTTCGCTGGATGGTAACGACCTGCACATTGGCGATTAGCCTGCAGGGAGTAGCACAGGCCGCTGAAACCGCGCCTGCCGAAGTCCGCCTGGATTACGCCTATTATTCGCCGGTCAGCCTGGCGCTCAAGCATTTTGGCTGGCTGGAGAAAGCCCTGCCGGAGGCGAAAGTCACCTGGGTGTTGAGCCAGGGCAGCAACCGCTCGCTGGAATACCTGAACAGTGGCAGCGTCGACTTTGCTTCGTCGGCCAGCCTGTCTGCGGTGCTGGCCCGGGCCAACGGCAGCCCGATCAAATCGGTGTATGTCTACAGCCGGGCAGAATGGACGGCTCTGGTGGTGCGCAAGGATTCTCCCCTGCAATCGGTTGCCGAACTCAAAGGCAAGAAAATCGCCGCCACCAAAGGCACCGACCCTTATCTGTTCACCTTGCGCGCGCTGCAGAAGGCCGGGCTGAAAAAGGATGATGTCGAGTTGCTGCACCTGCAGCATCCCGATGGACGCACCGCCCTCGAAAAAGGCGACGTAGATGCCTGGGCAGGGCTTGACCCGCACATGGCTGCCAGTGAAATACAGTCCGGCTCGCGCCTGCTTTACCGCAACAAGGACTTCAACAGCTATGGCGTACTGAGCGTCACGGAAACCTACGCCAAGGAGCATCCACAGGCGATCAGAACAGTATTGAGCGCTTATGAGCAGGCTCGGGAATGGGCAGTAAAAAATCCTGATGAGCTGGCCAGGCTGCTGGCGACCGAGTCAGGCCTGCCGCTGGAAGTCGCCAGGTTGCAATTGACCCGCACAGACCTGAGCAACCCGCAGCTGAGCGAAAAAGATGTAGAAGCATCCAAGTCCGCAGCACCGATTCTGGTGTCCGAGGACCTGGTGCGCAAAGGCGTGAACGTCGAACAAGTGATCGATCAGTTGATCACGCCAGAGTTTTCCAAAGCCGTGATCGCAACGCCATGACCAGCCCAGACAAGTCCCTGCCTGCCTGTGCGCAGGCGGCCTTGCCTGACAAGGCGCAGCGCACGTTTTGGCAGCGCTACAAAACGCCGCTCAAAGGCCTGGTAGTCCCCGCTGTAATCATTGTTTTGCTGGAAATTATCGTGCGCATCGGCTGGCTGCCCTCCTACCAGATGCCAGCACCCAGCGAGATCGTGCTGACACTGCGCGATCTGGCCGATGGTGCGTTGTGGAAACACATAAGTGCCAGTCTGTTGCGTGTGCTCAGCGGCTTTGTGATCGGCGCGAGCCTGGCCTTGGTATTTGCTGCGTGGGTGGGGCTCAGTCGTGAGGCGGAGGCGTATCTGGAGCCGACGTTCGCCGGGCTTCGTTCCATCCCCAGCCTGGCCTGGGTGCCGCTTCTGCTGCTGTGGCTGGGCATTGGCGAAACATCCAAGATTGTGCTGATTGCCATCGGTGCGTTTTTTCCGGTCTACCTCAACGGCGTGGCCGCAATTCGGGGCATTGACCGAAAGCTGGTGGAAGTCGGCCAGATGTATGGCTTCAGTCGCTATCGCCTGACCCGGCGTATTCTTCTGCCCGCCGCCCTGCCCGGCCTGTTCACCGGTTTGCGCAGCGGCATGAGCCTGTCATGGATGTTTCTGGTAGCCGCCGAGCTGATCGCGGCCACCAAAGGCCTGGGCTACCTGCTCAGTGACGGACGCGAAACCTCGCGCCCGGACATCGTGCTGGCGGCCATCATCGTTCTGGCGACACTGGGCAAGTTGAGCGACGGCCTGTTGGCAGGCCTGGAAAAACGCTTTCTGGCCTGGCGGGACACATTCACCGGTCAAAGCCGCGAGGGTCGATAGATGTCGGAATCGTTGATGAACATACGCGTAGACCGCAAGGCATTCGCTGGCAATACCGTACTGCAGGATATCGATCTGTCATTACAGTCAGGTGAGATCGTCAGCCTGCTGGGGCCAAGCGGTTGCGGTAAAAGCACGCTGCTCAGAATTGTCGCCGGGCTGGAGCAGGACTTTCGTGGCTCGGTGAACAACATTGAGGGAGAAGTCGCGTTTGTGTTTCAGGAACCGCGCCTGATGCCCTGGCTGACCGTCGAACAGAATATCGGCTTCAGTGACGATGCCGGCTACGACCGCAGATGGGTCGGTCAATTGATCGAAGAAGTGGGCCTGTCCGGTTTCGCCGATGCCTTGCCAAAAGCATTGTCCGGAGGCATGGCGCAACGCGTGGCCATTGCTCGCGGTCTGTACTCGCACCCTACGGTATTGCTGCTGGATGAGCCTTTCAGCGCAGTGGACGCGTTTACCCGAATGAAGCTTCAGGACCTGCTGCTGCAATTGGCCGAGCGTCACGCTATCACCCTGTTGCTGGTGACTCACGATGTCGACGAGGCGTTGTACCTGAGCGACCGGGTATTAGTGATGGGCAGCCGCCCCGGCACGATCACCCAGCAACTGCCGGTCGGGCTGCAAGCACCAAGGGATCGCCGCGATCCGTTACTGGCTCGACTGAAAGCTCAGGCACTGACCGAGCTGCATCAGGCGCATATCATTTGACGTCGGTCGCCTCGCAGCCTTACTTGTCGGCCTTGAACTCTTTCCAGAGTCCCTGGCGCAACGCCTCGATATTAACAGGGACCTGAGACATCACGAACAAGCGGCTCAGCATGTCGGCGTCTGGATAGACAGTGGTATCCGTCCACAGGCCGGGATTGATCAGGGCGTCGGCCTTTTCGTTACCGTTGGCGTAATGCACCGTATTGGTAATGTTGGCGATCACTTCCGGGCGCAGCAGGTAGTTCATGAACGCGTAGGCACCTTTGACATCAGGGGCATCAGCCGGGATGGCGATCATGTCAAACCACATTGGCGCGCCCTCCTTTGGAACCACATAGCTGATTGTGATGTTGTTGCCCGCTTTTTGGGCCTGCTCCTGCGCCAGGGAAATATCCCCTGAGTAGCCTACTGCCACACAGATCTTGCCCGTAGCGAGGTCGCCAATATAGTCGGCTGAACTGAAATTGCGCACATACGGCCGTACCTCATCCAGCAGCGCCTTGGCCTTTTTGTAGTCGTCCGGCACCTCGCTGTGCGGTGGCAGGCCGAGGTAGTTCATAGCGATAGGGATCAGCGCCGGTGCGCTGTCCAGAAAAGCGACACCACACTGGGCGAGCTTTTTCATGTTTTCCGGCTTGAGCACCAGATCCCATGAGTCAAGCGGTGTGTCCTTGCCAAGAATGGCCTTGACCTTGGCCATGTCATAGCCGATTCCGGTGCTGCCCCACAGGTAGGGAAACCCATGCTGGTTGCCCGGATCACTGCCCTCCAGTGCCTTGAGCAGAACCGGGTTGAGGTTTTTCCAGTTGGGGAGCTGCCGTTTGTCGAGGGTCTTGAGCAAGCCGTTTTCAATCTGTCGACCCATGAAATGAATGGACGGAAAGACCAGGTCGTACCCGGAATGGCCAGCAATCAGCTTTGTGTTCAGCGTCTCATTGGTTTCGAAAGTCTCGTAAGAGGTCTTGAAACCGGTGGCCGCTTCAAAATTTTTCAGAGTGTCCGGGGCGATATAATCCGTCCAGTTGTAGATATTGACCGTCTCCGCCGCATGGCTGGTCGAGGCCAGCAACATCAGTGCAGCAAGGGATTTTCTCAGCATTTTCAGCTCCTCGGGTCAATATCGATAGCTTGCCCCAGACCGGGCATGAAAACCACCTTCGTCAAGCAAATTCAGTTCACTACGGGGCCTTCTCCGGGGTGAATGACAAATGCATGGAACGTGCCCATTGATACCTTGCGATGATGACAGCCATATAATTGATTTTTTTGTGCTGCGTCATAAAAAATTTTTCCAGAACGGTGCTGGCAAATGCTATTTTCAGTACTCGTCAGACCGCTCAGCGATCCTGCTGGAAAGCAACCCGACCGACCGATAGTCCGCTGCGCTGATTATCTTCTCGGCATCATGCTTTACCGGACGAATTCTGGCTGTCTGCCTACCCATTGGAGCAAGGGAAATGCTCGATTGATTAAGGTGGGCCATTGTCATGAACAAAGTCACATTCCCCAATGCGTGCCAACTGATGCGCTGGCACTTCCATCCGGTAGGCTTTGAAGCCTCGATGGATGCTCCCGGCAGCATGATTGCACGACTTTTCGACCGCGCCAGCGGTGAGACAGTCGTCGCCATCGCCGGCCTGCCGTGTTCCACGGTGATGAATGCCGCAGATGTAGAGCGCATCATCGAAGCCATCGAGGATGAGCTGGAATTATTCGGCACTCATACGCAGCAACAGGTCGCCGGTTTTTCCTGAGATGACAGCCTCAGCCTGTTCGGACTTTACCGCGCAAGTCTTCGAAGAAAGGCTTGTCCTGGGCAATTCTGTCTGAAGCTTTAGGCATCTGGGCACTTTCCCCGCCGCCGGTGCCTTGATCGATATACCAATAGCAATGCCGCGCCGCACGAGTAATGGCGACATAAGCCAGGCGCAAGACTTCATCCTTCTGCGCTGTATCAAAGGGCTGAAGATCGCTCGCATCACCCAGCCCTGCCAAACGGTAAACCTGATTCTTGTAAGGCGAGACAGTCAGATGCTGGCAGTCGCCCAACAAAAACACGGCATCCGCCTGCAAGCCTTTGGAACTGTGGTACGTCAACGTCCTGATGCGACGACCTTGCGCGCCCATCGCCGCGTCAGCATCGATCAATGCCTGCAAACGCTCCGAGAACCGGCTTTTCTCGCTGCCTTTGCGGTACAGCAGCAGAATCGAGTCACCGTCGTTGTAGTGCTCGGCTACACGCTCGGCCAGTTCGTCTTCGTCACGATCCAGCACCGTGACCGGCAGCAACTCTTGCGGCATGCCGCTGGCACGAGCCTTCTTGCCCGCAATCGCCGGAGCTGCCCGGACAATATGCTCTGCGGCATCGATAATGTGCTGATGGCTGCGGAAGTTGTCACTGAGCATGACTCTGGTGGTCGCCGGTGACGAAAACTCCCTGGCGAACTCCATGAAATACTTGGGTGAGCTGCCGCGCCAGCCGTAGATCGATTGCCAGTCATCGCCGACACACAGCAGTGATGAATGCTGAGCGATCCGGCCTGTATGCAGAGCGGGACCACGACGCCGGATTTCGCGCAGGCTGGCGCGTATCCATGAGACGATCTGCGGCGACACATCCTGGAACTCGTCGATCATCAAATGCGACAGCGGTCTGAGCATCTGGTCGCTGACGTGTTTGAGGTTTTCCGGCGATGTTTCACCGAACAACGCAAACATCCGGTTATAGGTCATGATCGGAGGCGACTGAGCCAGCAGGTGCGTTTCGAAAGCTTTCCAGAAAAGACTCAGCGCTTCGAAGAAGAAACGATCCGGGTCGTCGCTGGCAAAGCTCATCTCGGACACGGCATTGGGTACATCCAGTCCCAGGTTCTCGATGAAGCTGGCGGCGGTGACAAAACAGTCCAGTAGCGGCGCAGCACCGAGCTCACCCTTGACCCGATAGTCGAATCCGGGCCCGGCAACTGCGTCGCCCGCCAATGACTGCAATAGCTTGCTGGCAGACTGATAGTTATCCAGCCAGATCAAAGGCTTACTGCAGAAAGCTTGAAACAGGGTGCGCTTTATGACCCCCTCGGCCCACACTGGCAATTTGGCACCCGGGCGCTTGAGTTGCTGGTCTTCACTGGCGTCCAGGCCCAGCACAACCCAGGCGTCCAGCTCGGCAATATAGCCGTGAAAATAAAAGGGAAATCCATTTATTTCAACAGCTTGGCGCATAGGCTCAATGCCCTTTATAGGCCATGCTCCTGCGCGAATCCACAAGTCCTCGACGGTGTCACACCACTCCTCATCCCGTTTCGAGGATAGCTCGGTCACCGCGACACGCTTCTGCACGTCAGGATGGTCGCGATCCAGTTCCTTGAGCTGCAAGGCATGGCGATACAGCGGCGCCATGACTTCGCGGAAACGCTCATTGCCGGCGTACAGGTCGCGGTAGCAGAGATTGAGTTGCTGACGCTGCGCGTCGTTGATCCGCAGGTCGAAAGGATTGCTGTCCGCCTCTTCCAGGCCGGATGACTGGCTGCTCAGGTTCTCGAACGCCCTGAGCTGCTCAAAACCCGGCAGGCTGCGCACCAGCGGCAGAATACGCGAATGAAAGGTGCGAACCAGGTCACGAGCCTGTTTCTGCCCCGTCACATGCCCCCACAAGGCCATCACCTCGATCAGCTTGCCGATGAAGTCCTTGCGCGACTCACGGGTGAAGGTCACGACTGTCATCGCATTCAGTTCAAAGCCCAGGTAGTGATGCAACAGCAGAATGCGCAGCACCAGCGATGTAGATTTGCCTGCGCCCGCCCCGGCAATGACGTAGGTAGATGGCGTATCGCTGAAAATCATCTTCCACTGCGCCGTGCTGGGCTGAGCATGCGCAGGGAGCTTTTCGGCGACATCGGCCTTGATACGCTTTTTCAGTTCAGGCGTGAGCGCCAGCCGCCAGTCGTCGAACAGATGGTCGTCAACTCTGGGGCCGCGATATCGGACAGGCCGGGTATCGTTGATGACCAGCACCTGACGCGCTGCTTCCTCACCATCCAGGTAGCCGTCGGCATAACCCTCGCGCACGCCCTCTATGTGCCCATTCAGATAGCCGTCGGCATGGCCCTGGAACCACGACGGCGTGTGCTGCGAGCCCAACGCTGTAAGGCCGCGGCCCATCAGGCGCGATAACAGACGCCTGAAAAACGGCAGTTGCCGAGGCGGCATGAGATCGACATCCAGGTCATGAGGAAGCGCAGAAGGAAGGTCGTCAGGCACGCAGACTCCGGTGGATGGCTTGCAGGCAAAAAGGTCGCCTATGGTGGCCGGATTTGCGCGCAGGTTCCAGCGAAATGCTTGTCTGTCAGTGCGTTAGCCGATCAACTGCATGTTCCGTCGCAGGTGCCATCAGACTGGCATGACCGATTTTGGCACCAGCGCACCCGGGTGTTGAATCACCACACTGGCCAGACGATGACCGGCTTCGGCAGCCTGTCGCGGGTGTTCCCCCATGAGCCGGGCGGCCAGATAGGCAGCGCTGAACGAGTCCCCTGCTGCAGTGGTATCGACGACACGCTCGACCTTTTGCGACGCAATGTCGAAACGCTCGCCGCCGGCTTCCACAAGACAACTTTGCGCGCCGCGCTTGACGACGATCTCACCGATGCCGCGACCTCGATAGGCCGCCAGTAATTGCTCACTGTCGGCATAACCATAGAGCGCCTGCTCATCGTCTTCGGTGAGCAACGCCAGATCCACATGCTGCAGGCATGCCTGATAGGCCTCGCGAGCCTGCTCCACGCTGGCCCACAGCCGAGGCCGATAGTTATTGTCGAAGGCAACCCTGACCCCACGTTGACGAGCACGGTCCAGTGCTTCCAGCAATCGGGCGCGGCCTTGCTCGCCAAGTACCGCCAGGGTGATACCACTGAAATACAGCACGTCGTAGCTGGCCAGCGCCGCGAGGATCGGCTCGGCCGCAGGCGTCATGAAACAGTCCCGCACGGCGGCTTCGTTGCGCCAGTAGAGGAAACGACGCTCGCCATTGGCATCGGTCTGAATGCAGTAGAGCCCGGGTAAACGCCCCGGCAGGCGTTGCACCTTGCCCAGACCAATGCCCTCATCGGCCCAGATCCGGCACATTGCATCGCTGAAGCTGTCGTCACCCAGCGCCGTGACGTAATCCACCTTGGCCCGCTCACCCAACAATCGGGCAAAGTAAACCGCCGTATTGAGCGTGTCACCGCCGAAGCTCTGACGCAGGCTGCCGTCGGCATGCTGCTGTAACTCGATCATGCATTCGCCGATCAGGGCGACCCGTGGAAGGCTCATGAGACGATTACTCCTGCCAATACCGGAATTAGAAATAGGTGCTGAAAGGCTCGATCACTCGCATGTCATTATCCACCAGACAACCTGAACGCCACTTGTCGAAGGTCAGACACGGGTGTGAGGTACCGAAGGAAATGATGTCGCCAACTTTCAACTCGCATCCGGGCGCGACGGTCATGAAAGCGTGCTGATCCATCACGGCGGTCACTTTGCAGGCACTGACGTCGTCGCCTGATGCAGGCTGCACGCCAGCTTTGTAACGCAGCAGCGGGTTGGGCAGCCCTGCATCGTAGGCAACGTCGCGCTTGCCCATGGCGATCACCGCAAAACCCGGCTCCGGCATGGACTGCACATGCGCCCAGACCTCCAGCGCAGGGTGCAGCGCTTCGCTCAGCTCGGCACGTCGGTCCAGGACGCAGCACTGCGCGTCCTTGTAGATGCCGTGGTCATGCACCACATAACTGCCAGGGCGCAGCACGCTGAGGAACCGTTCGCGAACGGCCCGGGCATCGAATGCTTCAGCGATCAGGTCGTACCACGCCGAGCCGGATGCAGTGACAATCGGGCGATCCAAAGCGAATGCGCCCTTGTCCTGCAGGTCGACAGCCAGGCGCACCAGCGACGCCGCAAAAGCCTTGATGCCATCGATGGCATGGTCGCCGTGGATGACGCCTTCGTAACCCTCGATACCCGTCAACGCCAGCGCCGGTTGCGCCTGAACAGCATCCGCCAGGGCCACGACCTGCTCTTCGGTACGGCAGCCGCAACGTCCACCGGGTACGCCATATTCGATCATCACGTTCAGGCGCAGGCCGCGTGCCGCGAAAAACTGGCCCAGTGCAGCGACATTGTCCGGGTGATCGACCATGCAATGAAACTCGAACATCGGGTCAGCCAACAGATCGGCAATCACCGCCATGTTCGGCGCGCCGACCAGCTGATTGGCCATTAACACCCGCCGTACGCCATGCGCATAAGCGGCCTGGGTCTGGACCGCCGTGGCGAGGGTCATGCCCCATGCGCCCGCGTCCAGCTGTCGCCGAAACAGCGCTGGCACCATGCTGGTCTTGCCATGCGGTGCAAGCTCTGCACCGCTGTCAGTGACAAAACGTTGCATCCAGCGAATATTGTGATCCAGCGCCTGACGATGGATGACCAGTGCAGGCAGGCTGACATCAGTGACCAGGCTGTCACCCGGTTGCGCAATACCCTTGTCCATTACGGCGGTGCTCATCAGTAATCTCCTGCAGTTATTCGTTGATTCGACGAGCCAGGCCGTTGGCGCTGTCGATCAGCACCCGCCGATAATCGTCGTAATGGGTCTTGGCATCGGCACGCGGCGCGACAATGCACAGGGTTGCGATGCACTGACCGTGCTCGTTTTTCACCGGCGCGGCGAAACAGTGCGTGAAGGTGTCGGCCACGCTATCGAAGGAGAAGAAACCCTCTTCGCCTGCCTTACGGATCTCCCGCAAAAAGGTTTCCAGCGGCAGACGCTCGCCACCCGGTAGGATGAAATCGTCGGGATCAATCAGGTCGATGATCTGCTGTTCGCTGAGGTGGCTGAGCAGCAGACGCCCGGAAGCGGTCCACGGGATGGGCGCGTTTTCACCGATGTCCGAGGAAATCCTGAAATGCCGCTCACCCTCTTTCATCAGCGCAACGGTGTATTTCCGGCCGTTGAGCAGGCACATCTGCGCGGTTTCCCGCGTCTGGCTGACGATCTCGCCCAGGCAGACTTCCGCCTCGCGAGTGAAATCGAAGTGGCGCAAGTGCGCCTGACCGAGGAAGTACAACTGACGGCCAAGGTAGACATGCCCGTCCTTGCCGACCGTCTCCAGAATACGCCGCTCCAGCAGCGACGCCACCAGCTCGTAAACCGTCGATTTGGGGCTGCCGATTCCGCCGGCAATTTCGTTGGGACGCATGGGTCTGGCCTTTTCCTTGAGGAAATCCAGAATATCGAACGCCCGGTCCAGTCCACGTGCCCGGCGCTTGATTGTGTCTTCAGTCATGGCTCATTCCTTAAGTAGAGCTGTAAGCCAGATAACCCGAGGCTTCTGGCTTGAAGCTGCTACTTGCGCCTATAAGCAATACAGTCGATTTCGACCTTGCAGTCGACCATCATGCTGGCCTGCACGCAAGCGCGCGCCGGTGCATGCTCGGGGCTGAAGTATTCACCGAACACCTTGTTGAAACTCCAGAAGTCCCGTGGGTCTTCCAGCCACACGCCGACACGTACTACGTCTTCGAGCGCATAACCGGCTTCGTCGAGGATCGCGATCAGATTACGCATGGTCTGGTGGGTCTGCTCGACGATACCGCCGACGATAATCTCGCCATCCTGCGCAGGCACCTGGCCAGAAACGTGCAACCAGCCGTCGGCCTCGACTGCTCGGGCGAATGGACGTGGCTGGCCGCCCCCTGCGGTGCTGCCTGCGCCATAACGGGTAATAGTCATGAGTTTTTCCTTGTCTTGAAGCATTGGACGTCGTGAAACGTTAAAAACGGATGTTCTTGAGAAACTCGCTCAAGCGCGTCGATTTCGGTTGCTCGAACAGTGTCTTGGGTGGCCCCTGCTCCTCGATACGCCCCTGATTCATGAATACAATCTGGTCTGAAACCTCATAGGCGAAACGCATTTCGTGAGTCACCAGCAGCATGGTCATGCCGTCTTCGGCCAGGTCCTTGATAACGCTCAGCACTTCGCCGACCAACTCCGGGTCGAGCGCAGAAGTGACTTCATCGAACAACATCAGGCTGGGATTCATGGCAATGGCACGGGCAATTGCGACCCGCTGCTGCTGACCACCGGACAACTGGCCGGGGAAGTGATTGCGGCGCTCCAGCAGCCCGACCCGGTCCAGCCACTTTTCCGCCAGGGCAATGGCCTGATCCTTGGGCATCTTCTTGACCTTGAGCAGGCCCAGGGTCACGTTCTGCAGAGCGCTGAGGTGCGGAAACAGGTTGAATTGCTGAAATGCCATGCCAGTCATTGCCCGGTGCTGTGCAATAACCCGCTCCGGATGACGGGTGCGCTTGCCGCCTACGTCGCTGTAACCGATATCCTGCCCCTCAAGCCGGATATGACCGCCCTGAAACTCTTCCAGCAGATTGACGCAGCGCAGCAAGGTGGTCTTGCCCGAGCCACTGGAACCGATCAGGGTAACAACGTTGCCTTTCTGCATACGCAGATCGACCCCCTTGAGCACTTCCACTGCGCCATAGGACTTGTGCAGGCCTTCGATGCTGAGCAGCGCCGGGCCGGGGGTTGCGTTATGAGTCTGTGTCATGGCAATGCCACCCGTTTTTCGATTTGCCGCCCAAGAAGCTCAATGGCGTAATTAATGAGAAAGAACAGAAAACCTGCAAACAGGTAGAACTCCAGGGTCATGAACGTGCGCGCAATCACCTGCTGAGTGCTCAACAACAGTTCAGCCACACCGATGACTGAAAGCAGTGTCGAAGCTTTGACGATCTCGGTCGAGGAATTGACCCACGTCGGCAGGATCTGGCGCATGGCCTGCGGCAACAACACATAGCGCAGCGACTGATTGAAACGCAGCCCGATCGCCTTGCCAGCCTCCAGCTGGCCAGCGGGAATGGCCTGCAGGGCACCGCGCACGATTTCCGATACGTGAGAGCCGCAGAACAACGTCAGGCCTATTGCGCCAGCTTGAAACGCGCTGATTTGCCAGCCCAGCGCTGGCACCATATAAAAGACTGCCAGTACCAGCACGAACACCGGCGTACCGCGTATCAGATCCACATAGAGTCGGATCGGCAACCGTGCGAAGAATCCGCCGTAGGTCAGCACCAGACCGGCCAGCATGCCGATCAGCGTGCCCGCAGCAATCGCCAGCGCCGAGCACTGGATACTGGTCAAAAAGCCGGACCAGAGCACTTCTCGCGCGGTCCACAATTCCTGCAACCAGCCAGGGGGTTGATACATGACAGCCTCCTAGCGGCGAATCGCCAGACGTTGTTCGAGGGTGCGCAAGAGCATGGCGATCACATAGCAGGCCACTACATAGAGTGCAGTAGTCACCAGCCAGGTTTCGATCACCCGGTAGCTTTCGACGTTGATCTTGCGCGCGTAGTAGGTCAGCTCCGGCACCGCAATGGCGGCTGCCAGTGAAGTGTCCTTGAACAGCGAAATGAAGTTGTTGGATAGCGCTGGCAACACGTTGCGCAACATGACCGGCACGATGATGTATGCCCTCACCTGCCACTCGCCCAGACCGATGGCCAACCCTGCTTCGCGCTGACCTTCGTGGATGCTCAGCAAACCGGCACGGAAAACTTCGGTCAGATAGGCGCCAGCGTACAGCGACAGCGTGACAATGAACGACGCCAGTTTGTCCAGGCGAATGCCCAGCCCGGGCAAGGCGAAGTAGATCAGCAGGATCAACACCAGAATGGGCGTGTTGCGCACCACGGTGACGTAGATCGACGCGACAATGCGCAGTGCCTTGTAACGTGACAACAGCGCAAATGCATTTGCCAACCCGATCACACAACCGATAGCGATCGAGATCAGGGCCAGTTCCAGCCCCAGGCCCAATCCCGCCAGCAAGCTGGGGAAGTCACGCCATACGGCATCAAAATTCAATTGATAATTCATGCTTGCCCGTACCTGGCAGGGAAAGCCCGAAGGCCTGCCCTGCCCTTGAAGGTCAGAGTGGACTTATTTGTATTCCATCGGAAAACCGATTGCAGGCACCGGCAGATCGACACCGAACCATTGCTTGAACGAGGCGGCGTAAGCCGGGAACTCGACACCGGTCATGGCTTCATGCAACGCGGTGTTGACGAAGTTCAGCCAGTCCTGGTCGCCACGTTTGACGGCACAAGCGTAGGTTTGCGGGCTCCAGGCAAAAGCCGGCGAGCGGTAGCGCCCAGGGTTCTGCACCATCAGGTACTTCACTGAAGACTGATCGGTGGCTGCCGTGTCGGCGCGCCCCGAGTTGATCGCCTGGTACATCAGGTCAACGCTGTCGTACTGATCGACCTTGGCCTTGGGCAGTGCCTGATGCACCAGTTCTTCGGCATATACGTTCTGCAGCACGGCAACGGTCACGCCGTCGCCTGCGGCTTTAAGGTCATCTATTTCCTTGTATTTGCTGTTGGCAGGCAGCAACAACGCTACGCCTTCGCGGTAGTACGGCAAGGTGAACGCCACCTGCTGTGCACGACTGGCGGTAACGGTGATGAACTGGCAACTGATGTCGACCTTGTCGGTCAGCAGGTTGGGAATTCGCGCATCCGAGGACTGCACCACGAACTCGACCTTGCTCGGGTCATTGAACAGGCCCTTGGCGATGATCCTGCCGATGTCGATATCGAAACCCTGCAACTTGCCGTCCGCTCCCTGAAAATGCCACGGGGCATTGGTACTGCCTGTACCCACCACCAGATTGCCACGTTTCAATACTGCATCCAGCTTGCTGCCTTCGGCGGCCTGAGCCGCGTTGGCCAGCGTGAATGAGGCTGCAAGGACAAACGCACAAGCTTTCACAAAAGAAGGTCCGCGATGCATGACATAGACTCCGCCGAAGTATTTTTATTCCGCTATAGCGGACAATGGTATGTAACAACGGAATAGACAGCAGAAAGTGTGCCATACGAGGCCTGCGAAAAACACCGCATAAAAATGTCGAGGCAAATCAAAAGGCTGGAGATGAAAGAGTTGATGGCTGGGTGATATTACGGCTTGAGGACATCGCTACCATTTGTCACGTTTGAGTGGTAAGGCCCCACTCTTGTGCGCGCGCGCTATCGAGTACGCAGTACTGGTGCAGGCGCAATGGTCGCGCCGCAGTGAAGATAGGAGGCAAAGCGCCACGAACTGCTTGCCAATGCGGGAGCATTGGCAAGAGATTCAGTCAGAGGCAGGTAGCAATCGCAGCAGATCGCAAGGCGGCCTGGGTATCGCCCTGCGGGGCGTAGAACTCGACAGCAGTGGCAGGACCTTTGGCGTGTACGTCTGCGAAATACCTGGATTCGGTAGTGAACACGGTGAAGCCGCCACCGGAAAGATCATGCAGGAACACATCTGAAGATGTGCCAAACATCGCTTCGTTCTGCCAGGTCACCTGAATGCACTGGGCAACGGCGGCATCCTGCTTGGCACTCGACAGGACCTTGAATGGCCCTGCCGCACGTGCTGAGTTTGAAGGCGCTGCGCACCCGGCCAGAACCGTTGCCGCAATCACCGTTGCGCTCGTCAAAAACAGAAGCTTCATGTCGTGCCTTAGCTGATAAAAAAGCCGATTCTAGCACTGCACGGGCCTGTTACCCCTCAGCCAATTGCTCTTCGTATTCCTTCACGTACTCACCAGCCAGGCTCTCTTTCTGCTTTTCATCAAGTAACTTGCCTGCCATCTGAAAGAACTTCTGCTCTTCTTCCTTCAAGTGGTGATGCACTTTTTCCGACAACTTTTTCGCAGTCGCCAGCCAGGCCGGGCTCGACATCTCGGTTTCATCGAGCTCTTCCATCATCTCGTCCATTTCATGATGCTCGGAAATGGCATGGCGACTGAGGTCCACGCCGTTGTCGTGGGCCATCAGGGGAATGTAGAAAAACCGCTCTTCGGCTGTCTCATGAGCTTGAAGCTCATCCTTGAGCTGTTTGTAGGCTTTTTCCCGTTCGACACTGTCGCCGCTGGTCTGGATCAGTGCGTCGGCGTAACCGCGCTGACGATCATGGCTTTCACGCAATGCTTCAAAGATATTCAAGGTCTTGTCTCCAGGTCGGCTTCCGGGAGCTGGAAGCATTGTGGACTAGACCCCTGGCGAAGATCAGCAGTTCCGAGAAATGCTGGCAAATGACTACTGCGCAATAACCGCAGGCTCAGGCCAGCTCGAAAACCACATCCTGAGCGCCTTCCCAAAGCGTCTTGACGCCCAGTTTGCGAAGGTTTTCCTTGCCTTGAGTGATGGTCAGAAAGTGATTGCCGGCCAGTTGCCCCATCTTGCTGGCGAAACAGCACGAACCGTACGCCAGGATAATCTCGGTTTCGCTGTAACCACCCGGATAAAACAGAATGTCGCCCACAGAAGGATGACTCGTTGCGTTCTCGAAACCGATCAACGTGTCATTCAGCTTCAGTTGATAATCATCCAGCGGCACCCAGCAGCCTTCGCCACTCCAGCGCACATGAATGAATTTCTGCCGATAAGGCAGCAGCTTGAGAAACGCTTCCACCGTTTGCGGCGCATCCGGATTGGCTTCGGCCAGAAACTCGTATCCGCCCGCGGTAATTTTGATGGTGGTCACTGCAACGACTCCTTGAAGGCAACAATGCTCAGAATGATGCGCAAGGATAAACGCGAGTCTTGTGAGGCGTCACGGAGTTCCGCTGCGCTCACAGGGACACACATCTGCAATCGTTGATCAAACAGAATTCCGCGTCAGATTTGACCCGCCGAGCAGTTTGGCGAATAGCCTATTCTCATGCGTTTCGCCCTGAAACTCATAACGTGGCGAACCTTTTACTTCATAACCCTGCCGCGGATAAAACCCCAACGCGCGCGGGTTGCCAACCCAGACAGTCGCCCACATCAACGCCGCCTTTCTGGCCGTAGCGCGCTGCTCGGCGGCTTCGAGTAACAGTCGCCCTGCTCCACATCCAGTGAAGCGTTCCTGCACATAGAGGCGTTGCAACTCGGCAGCCGTCGATACGCCGAGCATCGGGTGATCGACGCACAGCGTTACCTGAGCGAAGCCGATCAGATGCCCAAGAGATTCAGCCACGATAATGAGCGTTTCCGATGCGCCAAGCAGATGCGCAAACGCCTGCGGGGAAAATGCGTCGAGGGCTTCGCGTGCGATGGACTCACGGATGCCCTGCGTTGCGTAGGTGTCGAGAAAGACCTGCATGCCCAGCGCGCTCAGGCATATAACGTCAGCGGGCACTGCTTCACGCAGGGCAATCGTCGATAAGAGAGGTTTGATTATCAAACAGGCAGGCCCCGGGTCAGGCAAACAGACACGCGAATCATACCCGACATACGGCCTGGCCCGGCAACAAGGCCGGGGCAAGCTGCCAGATCAGTCTCAGCGACCGGTCATGAGCGATTGCAGGCGAGCCTGAGCCTGCTGAGCGTTTTTGCCCTGCTCGTTCAGCTCTTGCAGCAATTTGTTGAGTTCAGCCTGTACGACCGGATCCTTGACGGTTATCGCCGAACCGGAGATATCGATTTGCGATTTGTGCGCGTCCACATAATCGGCAACCTTCAGACCGCTCGAAAACGTGCCCTTTATTTGCGGCAAGACTTCACGGAACGTGTTGGCGGGCACGCTCACAGTCCGGTCATAAGCCTTGTCGTAAACGACTTTCAAGTCATCGGGCTGCTTGAGTTTGGCATGTGCCGCATCGGCCTTGCCCTGCTCGATGGTCAACTTCTCGCCGACCTCATCCAGACCTGTCTGCACGGCAGCCAGGTCTGCGCGACGTTGAATGACATCGCTTACCGAGCGAAAGGATCCTTTCTGCATCAAGCCAGCGAGAGGCTGCACTGCAGTGTCCATGCCCGCGCCGAAGTCGGAAATAACGGCATAGTGCGAGCTGTAGTCACCAAAGGCTTTCTTTTCATCGTCCGTCAGTTTGGGAACGTGCACACCTGGCTTGTCGATAATTCGGGTTTGCAGAAACTGAGTGAACGCAGTGCGTTGTTCGGGCTCCTTATCCCCGCAGCCAGTCAGCAACAGGGGTAAAGCAACAGCCAGCAGCAAGACTGGACGGAAAAGGGACTTCATGTCAGGAACCTCCGGGTGATGAGAATGCGCGCTCATAGGCACGGCCCGATGAACGCGAGCGTGCTTATAGTCTCGTCGTCACCTCATCTAGTTCCGCGACAGGTGAATTTTGAGAAGTCCCGTCCCCAGACCGGCTCACGGAAAATCCGCTCCTTCTCAGCTATTTGAGTCAACAAACGCGAGTACTTCATAGCTTCGGCGCGACAGCACTAGCCAGGCAAAAGCTCGCCTCGCGGCGCCCGCCTGGAAAGTTCATTAACTTTTCTTCATGAGGTGAAACGTTTCAGCGGCTAGTCTTCAGCGGACCGACAAAGTGAACAACAGGAGTCAATCACTATGTTTGCACACGAGGGCCTTGGCCTGATCCTTGTCTCCATCGTCTTTCTGCTCGGAGCGATTGCGATGTTCATTCACCCTTTCCACGCGTTGGGGAGCTGGTTCAGGAGGAAGCGGCAGGAACGGAAATCCGATTAGCCACCAACAAATTCGTCACAACAAGGAGGCCCGGTAATAGCCGGGCCTTGCAGCCTCACCCTCTCGCGCCTTCCTTCCCCCGCACAGCGCCAAGACTGTGTGCATACACAGTATTGTTGCGTTAAGTGCATCTAGCGACAGGAGCATTAACCACTAGTTTGATACTAGCCAATTAACATTAAACAACGCCGCGCGCCATGCCTTACATCCGAGAACATTGTAAAGAAATGGCAAATTCTCAAAAATGAGCCATCAATCTGTGGCGTGATGTTTCCAGTATGATACGCTTTCGAAACTCTTTGATGTTGAACTAATGGCCACCAGCCAGTAGTATTGCGCGCAAAATGTCCCAACTAATTTGCCACTAGTGCTTACAGGGTAGTCATGACTAGTCAATCCATCAATGCGACTGCTTATCTTCGCAAATCGGCTGAAGACCACATTCCGAAGCCGACCCGCGTACTTGATTTCGGCAAATGTAGAGGCACCAGAAAAGGCCCGGTTCTTCTGATTGGCTCAGGTCAATCTGCCCGAAACTTCCCGATTCAAGATTTTTCGGACGTCCCTATGATTACCATGAACGGGGCGTTCTCGATGTTTGCAGAAACGAACATCAAACCATTGTTCTACGTGTGTACTGACCGGGACTTTCCCAATCAGCAGCCCGAGCTGTTCGCCGCGGCAATGCGCGAGAGCGAGAATGTCGGCCTCTGGGAAGACCAGTTCAGCTCCGGCATTCCCAGGCCTTCCGGGCGCGCCTATGCGCTGAAGAAATCACCGAGGTTATCCACGGTTGCGGCGCTCTGCTCACGAGACGACGCACTGGTCAGAAAAGTGTCTTTATGGAGTCATAGAAGCAGGGATATCGGCTTCAGCAAAAACCTGGAATTGGGGTTTTTCGACGCTCGCACGGTCATGTATCTCGCCTTGCAATTGTCTTATCACCTTGGTTTTGATAGCGTCTTTCTTGTGGGCTTTGATATGAACCAGTCTGCAGGCCGATTCTATGAATCGTCGACAGATGTGTGCTCGCCTTGTGGACTGGACCAGCACTACGAATCAAGAATTCTCCCGTCACTGGAACTTATGTCGAAGCATGTAGTCGGGGATGATTTTCAAGTGTTCAATTTATCCGACAGCTCGCGAGTTCCGGATGAAGTCATTCCCAAGTTGAGCATTGATGAGGCCCGACTTAAAGTGAGCGTTGCCCGTTACAGCGCTAGCCGAACGTAAACGACCTCCCGATCAGGCAATGTGACGACTCAGTATCTTTCTTCTGCGACTTCTTTTGAAATCGCGCCTGCCTCTGCCTTGTGCACACGCTTTGAGCAAGGCTACCCAACAGGCTCCTGAGCAGGCCGGAACGTGGACAACTCGGCAATCCGGCACCGTCCACCATGTCACTGCCGCCCGACCTATGCGACAATGCGCGCCAATGTCTGGCATGAACCCCCACATTCATATCCCGGCAACGCGGCCATGGCAGGCTGCCGTTGCTGTAGACGTATGCCCGTTGGATCAGCTCATGCTCAGGCGGAGCAGGCTGAACAGCTCCGGTCGGGTCTAAAACCCGACACCCGCTGACACCAGCGCTCCCCAGTTATTGCCCAAGTTATTGATAGGTAAAGTAATTGATCTCCACAGCTAACATCACGATGCAGTTCGGCCCCAAACCCTTGTTCGAGAACGTCTCGGTCAAGTTTGGCGCCGGTAACCGTTACGGCCTTATTGGCGCGAACGGCTGCGGCAAGTCCACCTTCATGAAAATCCTCGGTGGCGACCTCGAGCCTTCGGGCGGTCAGGTGATGCTGGAGCCGAACGTACGACTGGGTAAGCTGCGCCAGGATCAGTTCGCCTACGAAGAATTCACGGTGCTCGACACCGTGATCATGGGCCATGAAGAGCTGTGGAAGGTCAAGGCCGAGCGCGACCGCATCTACTCGCTGCCGGAAATGAGCGAAGACGACGGCATGGCCGTGGCCGAGCTGGAAACCGAGTTTGCGGAAATGGACGGCTACACTGCCGAGTCCCGTGCCGGCGAACTGCTGCTGGGCCTGGGTATCGGCATCGAGCAGCACAACGGTCCTATGAGCGAAGTATCGCCCGGCTGGAAACTGCGCGTGCTGCTCGCGCAGGCACTGTTCTCCGATCCGGAAGTGCTGTTGCTCGACGAACCGACCAACCACCTGGACATCAACACCATTCGCTGGCTGGAAAACATCCTCACCCAGCGCAACAGCCTGATGATCATCATCTCCCACGACCGTCACTTCCTGAACAGCGTGTGCACGCACATGGCCGACCTGGATTACGGCGAGTTGCGCCTGTTCCCGGGCAACTATGACGAGTACATGACCGTCGCGACCCAGTCCCGCGAGCAATTGCTGTCCGACAACGCCAAGAAGAAGGCACAGATCTCCGAGCTGCAATCGTTCGTCAGCCGCTTTTCGGCCAACGCATCGAAAGCCAAGCAGGCAACGTCCCGAGCCAAGGCGATCGACAAGATCCAGCTGGCCGAGGTCAAGCCGTCCAGCCGTGTCAGCCCGTTCATTCGTTTCGAACAAACCAAAAAGCTGCACCGTCAGGCGGTCATTGTCGATCGCATGGCCAAAGGCTTCGATGGCAAGACACTGTTCAAGGACTTCAGCTTCCAGGTCGAAGCCGGCGAACGTGTTGCAATCATCGGTCCGAACGGCATCGGCAAGACCACCCTGCTGCGCACCCTGGTCAACGAGTTGCAACCCGATGCAGGCACGGTCAAGTGGACCGAAGCAGCGGAAATCGGTTACTACGCTCAGGACCACGCTCACGATTTTGAAGACGAATCTACCCTCTTCGACTGGATGGGCCAGTGGACGCAAGGCGGCGAGCAAATGGTACGTGGCACTCTGGGCCGCATGCTGTTCTCCAATGACGAGATCCTCAAGTCGGTCAAAGTGATTTCCGGTGGTGAACAGGGCCGCATGCTGTTCGGCAAGCTGATCCTGCAAAAACCGAACGTGCTGGTGATGGACGAACCGACCAACCACCTGGACATGGAATCCATCGAAGCGCTGAACCTTGCGCTGGAAAACTACCCGGGCACCCTGATTTTCGTCAGCCACGACCGCGAGTTCGTGTCCTCGCTGGCAACCCGCATCATCGAACTCAGCCCAAGCGGCGTGATCGACTTCAGCGGTACCTACGACGACTACCTGCGCAGCCAGGGCGTTTCGTTCTAAGCCTGTCAGGCTGCTACAGCAAAAAGCCCTGTCTTGTGACAGGGCTTTTTATTTTCAAAACCGCTACTGGCCCGGCTGGCTGAGCATTTCAATCCACAGCGCACCCTTGCCCGAGGGCGCTTCGCTGACCCGCTGCAAGGCACCGTTCGCCGCAATGGCGTAACTACCGACCTTGTCGCTTTTCTCACCGCTCACCAGCAACCAGCGCCCATTGGGTGACACCGCAATGTTGCGTGGCTGTTTTTCCTGCACCGGATAGTTTTCGACAAACGTCACCTTGCCACTGGCAGGCTCGACCTTGAACACCGACACGCTGCTGGTAGTGCGCTCGCTGATAAACAGCCACTTGCCATTCGGCGCGAGGCGAATGTCTGCCGCCCAGATACGCGGGGTAGGATCGTCCTTGAGATCGTTGTTGCGTGCATCGCGGGCTTGCCCCTGCGCCAGGTTCAAGCGTTTCGGGATACCGTCCGCCTCGCCTGTCTGCTTCAACGCACCGGTTTTCTGGTTGATCGCGAAGGCAGTGACGGTGCCACTCATTTCGCCAACCACGTACAGAAATTTGCCATCGGAAGAGAATGCCAAGTGGCGCGGGCCGGTATTCTCGGCAACCGCAACGTAGCCCTCGCCAATGGGAACAAGCTTGCCGTCTTTTGGCTCCAGCCGGTATTGCAGAACACGATCAACGCCAAGATTACCGGCGTATACAAAACGGTTGCTCGGGTCGGTGCGCACCGAATGCGCATGCATGCCGGTCTTGTAGGTCTGGATACTGTCGCTTGGGCGGTGTTGCGCATCGATGGGCTGTACGCTGAGCAAATCGGCACCATAGGATGCGCCGAACAGGAAGCGCCCGCTGCGATCGGTAGACAAATAGGCCAGGCTCTCGGCCAATGGTGCCTGGCTCAGCGGCTTGAGATGCCCTGTTGCAGGCTCGATGCTGAAACTCAGCACTTGATAAGGCTTGGAACGCAGCGCTGCAAATAACGCTTTGCCGTCCGGTGAGATGGCCATCGGATTGACCTGGTCTCCGGCTTTGGTCTGCTCGACCAGGCTGAGCGCGCCGCTCTGCTCATCCAGACGGTATTGGGATATAAGGCCGTCAGTGGGACTGGAAATGTAAGCAAACGTGGCTGCCTGGGCAGGCAGGCCAAACGAACAACCGACTGCAGCGGCCAGCAATAGAATATTTCTCATGGTGAACCTTTTTATTATTGTGGTGTGATCAGTCATCCTATGACCATATCTACAGAACAGCAACTGCCTGATAATCAGCCCCCATAAAACCGTTAGCCTGCTTTCTTTTAGTCACAGTGCACGCCATGATGAGGCACTCCCACCGCCTGCCAGCGAAGAGCCCAATGCCTGCCGCACACTCCGGTTCCATGACGATTACCCTGCAGATCGTTTCCATCGTTTTATACACCTTCATCGCCTTCCTGTGCATCGGCCTGCCTATTGCGGTGCTGCCCGGCTATGTTCACGACCAGCTGGGTTTCAGCCCGTTGATTGCAGGCCTGACCATTGCCTCGCAATACCTGGCAACGCTGCTGAGTCGACCTTTTGCCGGCCGGGCGACCGACACGCTGGGCAGCAAGCGCTCTATCGTGTTCGGACTGTGGGGCATCGTCATCAGTGGCAGCATGACGTTACTGGCAACGCTGCTTCAGGAGTTCGCCACGTTGAGCCTGTTGATTCTGATCGTTGCGCGACTGTTTCTCGGCGTTTCCCAAGGGCTTATCGGAGTTGGCACTATCAGTTGGTGCATCGGCAAACTCGGCGCAGAACATACGGCCCGATCAATCTCGTGGAACGGCATCGCGTCCTATGGTGCGATAGCCATTGGTGCACCGCTGGGCGTGATTGTCATCGATGCCGTGGGTTTCAACAGCCTGGGGATCGCCTTGATCGTGATGGCAGGGCTGGCACTTTGGCTGATCCGCAACAAGCCATCGGTACCGGTCGTAGTCGGTGAGCGCCTGCCCTATTGGTCAGTGTTCGGCCGGATCGCGCCTTATGGTCTGGGACTGACGTTGTCCTCCATCGGCTACGGCACGCTGACCACCTTCATCACCCTGTTTTATCTAAGCCGCGGCTGGGAAGGTGCGGCCTATTGCCTGAGCATGTTTGGCGTGTGCTTTATCCTCGCCCGCCTGCTGTTCATCGGTGCCATCAACCGCCTCGGCGGCTACAACGCGGCCATCGTCTGCATGGCTGTGGAGATCTGCGGACTGCTGATGCTCTGGCTTTCACCGAGCAGCGGCATTGCTCTGGCTGGGGCCGGACTAACCGGTGTGGGGCTTTCACTGGTCTACCCGGCGCTGGGCGTGGAAGCGATCAAAAGCGTACCTACCCCCAGCCGAGGCGCAGGCCTGAGTGCCTACGCTGTGTTCTTCGATCTGGCCTTGGCAATTGCCGGCCCTGTAATGGGGGCTATTGCCTTGGGTCAGGGCTATGACTGGATATTTTTTTACGCGGCGTTGCTGTCGGTGTGCGCGCTGGCGCTGACAATCTGGTTATCACGCCGCACCGCCAACCAAACATATCCAGCATGAACACTACTTTTAGCGCATAAGTTTTTTACTTGTAATTCCAATAGTTGGTAGAAAAAGTTTAAATCTCGCCACCGGTCGGTCAACTTCTTGACGCATCGGCCAACGACCTCTTGACTTCGTACTGCGGGCCTTGAAAACAGGCCCGCAAAGCGACCGTCGCCAGCCTTGGGGCGACGTCACTGAGCGTGGCAGTCTGGCGCCTTGATCCGTTTCGATTGCCTCCCTGCTGCCTGCCTGGCCGGGAGAGCTGTCATGAAAATCCGTTGTATTCATCTGTACCACACCCGTAATGTTCTGCCATTCATTATGCTGGCCATTATCCCGTCCTGTGCGGAGGGAGCCTGCGCACTTGGGTCCTCGACGTCGTCCGGCGTTCAAGTCTGCGACAGTGACACCAGCGGCCCATTTATCGGTCTGAGCGGCAATCACATTCTGATATTTCCCAAAGGCGGAACAGGCACGGTCGCCGGCGATATCAGCTATGGGTCAGGAATCGACAGCGTTGATATGCAGTCAGGCCGTATTCTCGGCAACGTCACCCAGAGTGCCGGAATCGACTCATTCACGTTGTCGGCGGGCGAGATCAGCGGCGGCCTGAACCAGGGCGACGATCCCGACGACTTTTTCATGAGCGGCGGTACGCTGGGCTCGCTGGCCCAGGGCGACGGGCGAGATACCTTTCTGATGACCGGAGGCACCATCACTCGTGCGTTCGAGGACGGCGACGTTGCGGTGATGACCGGCGGCAGCATTGGCCGAGTTGACATGAAGCTCGACAACAACGTGTTCGAGATGTCCGGTGGCACGATCATCAACAACCTGGTAACCGGCTTTGGCAGGGATACGATCACCCTCTTGGGCGGCTCTGTGGGCGGCAATGTCAGCGTCAGCGGCGGCGACGACCTGATCACCCTCAGCGGTGGCGATATTCGTGGTGAAGTTCGTGCCAGCGCCGGTAATGACAGCTTCAATTGGCTGAACGGTGGCTACGCCCGCAACAGTGTGTTGATGGCCGACGGCGATGATGCGGCGCGGCTGTACAACCTGAGCGAATATTACCTGAGCGCCAACCCGCTGCTTGACGGCGGCCCTGGCAATGACGTGCTGACGTTTGATAACACTGTGTCTTTGCAGCCGGGTCGCTATGGCAACTGGGAGACCGTCAACCTGAGCAACGGCTCGCAGCTGGATCTGGCCGGGGCGCTGGTGCTGGGCGACAGCACAAGCGATACAGGTGCGCTGAATATCGACGCGGGCAGTAGGCTGACCTCAACCTCCGGCAGTGTCGTCCCGTTTAACCCGGCATCCCAAGCCACGCTCGATAATGCCGGAACGCTGGCCCTGATCGGCGCAGGTCATTCGCTCACCGACACACTGACTGTGAGAGGCAATTACACCGGTCGCGATGGGAGACTGCTGTTGCAGTCGGCGCTTGGCGATGACGCATCTGCCAGCGACACGCTGGTAGTTGCACAGGGACATATCAGTGGTTCAACCCGGATAACCGTCAGCCGTTCGGGCGGCCTGGGTGCCTTGACTCAAGGCAATGGCATCGAAGTGGTGCAAGCTATCGAGGGTGCCAGCAGCGACAATGCAGCGTTTTCGTTGCAAGACCCACTGTCCGCTGGTGCCTATCAATATTATCTGTTCAAGGGAGGAGCCTCTGCCGGCTCAGAGAATAGCTGGTTCCTGCGCTCTGCCATGATTTCTCCGCCGCAGCCAGCGCCCTCGCCTGTCGAGCCAGCACCTGAACCAGTACCGTCTCCTTCACCGTCACCCATCCCGACACCTGAACCTGAGCCTATAGCCGAGCCACCAACAACCTCCGAGCCTGCGCCTCAGCCCGCACCGCCCAATCCACCGGTCAGCCCGGTGCCTTCCCTGCCCGCAGCTACATTGCCAGTACCCGCCCCGGGAACCCCGCCATTACCGCAACCTGTTCGCGGCGCAGCGCCGATTGCCCTGTATCGCCCCGAGGTCGCCAATTACTCGGTAGTGACGCCCGTAGCAGCATTACTGACCCAGAGTTCACTGGGCACCTTTCATGAGCGCCAGGGTGATCAGGCGCTACTGGCCCAATACGGCATGGCGCCTGCCGGATGGGCACGTGTGTTTGGCAGCGACTTCAGGCAACGCTGGTCTGGAGACGTGAGCCCAAGCCTGGACGCTTCATTCAAGGGCTACCAGATCGGCCATGATCTGTATGCCTGGCACTTGGAAAACGGGTGGAGCCAGCGCGTCGGGCTGTTCGTCGCGCATAACCGTCTGGATGGCAAGGTGAAGGGTTTTGCTGAAGGTTTCAGAAACTACGAAACAGGCCATCTGAAACTGAACGGGGAAAGCCTGGGCGCCTACTGGACGCTGACGACACCCGGTGGCGGGTACGTTGACGCAGTCGCGATGGGCACTCGCCTGGACGGCCGCAGCCGCTCCGTCAGGGGCACAGGCGTCGACATTGAAGGCCATGTGATGAGCCTGTCTGCAGAGGCCGGGTATCCGCTGCCACTCTCACAGCGCTGGGTTGCAGAGCCTCAGCTACAGATCATCTACCAACGCATAGACCTTCAGGATCAGCATGACGGCATTGCCCATCTCGGATTCGACAGTCAGTCTTACACCACAGGGCGCATCGGCATACGTTTCAAGGGGCGCTATCAATTCAGTAGCGTACCGATAGCGCCTTATCTGCGAGCCAACCTCTGGCACACCAAAGACGGCCATGACACGCTGACATTCGATCATGCAGATCAGATAAGAACCGAGCATCGATCAACGACGGGCAGTATCGGCGCCGGGATGATAGCGACATTGAGCAGCAAGGCCAGTCTGCACTGGAGCGCTGATTACCTTGTTGATCTGGGCGAACAAGGAACGGAGGGAGTAAACACCAGCCTGGGTTTCAGGCTGGTGTGGTAATGCGACCGTCAGCGCGGGGATGCACCCTGGTCAGTCTTTCTTCGGTTTGAGGATAAGCACGGCAAGCGGCGGCAGGTTCAGTTTCAGTGAAGCCTCCATCCCATGTGCTGGCTCGTCTTCGGTGTTCACTTCCCCACCATTGCCCATGTTAGAACCTGCGTAGGTTTCCGCGTCGCTGTTCAGCAACTCAGTCCATGCACCTGACACCGGCGCGCCGACACGATAATCCAGGCGCGGCACTGGCGTCATGTTGGCCACCACCAGCAGCGGCTCGCCATCATTGCTCCAGCGCAGGTAGGCAAACACGCTATTGGCCTGGTCGTCGCCGATCAGCCACTGGAAGCCCGCTGGATCAGCATCGCGCTGGTGCAACGCCTTTTCCTGACGATAGATTCGGTTCAGGTCGCTGACCAGCTTCTTCACGCCAATATGTTCAGCGTATTTCATCAAGTACCAGTCCAGTTCACGGTCGTGATTCCACTCACGCCACTGACCGAATTCACAGCCCATGAACAGCAGTTTCTTGCCCGGGTGCGTCCACATGAACGACAGATAAGCGCGCAGGTTGGCGAACTTCTGCCAGTGGTCACCCGGCATCTTGTCGATCAGCGAATGTTTGCCGTGTACCACTTCGTCATGGGAAATAGGCAGTACGAAGCGCTCTGACCACGCGTACACCAGGCCGAAGCTCAGCTTGCCGTGGTGGTGTCCGCGATTGATCGGGTCCTCCTCCATGTACTGCAGCGAATCATGCATCCAGCCCATGTTCCACTTGTAGTTGAAGCCCAGCCCACCCTGCTGGGTCGGCTCGCTGACACCCGGCCACGCGGTCGACTCTTCCGCAATCACCATGGTCCCTGGGGCTTCCAGCGCAACTACGTCGTTCAAATGACGCAGAAAGTCGATTGCCTCGAGGTTTTCGCGTCCGCCAAAGCGATTTGGCACCCATTCGCCTGCATTACGCGAATAGTCGCGGTACAGCATTGACGCCACCGCATCCACGCGCAGACCGTCGATGTGGTAATGCTTGAGCCAGTGCAACGCCGAAGCCAGCATGAAGCCGTGAACTTCGGTGCGCCCCAGGTTGTAGATCAGCGTGTTCCAGTCCTGATGGAAGCCTTCCTTGGGGTCGGCGTACTCGTACAGCGCGGTGCCGTCGAACTGCGCCAGGCCGTGGGTATCGGTCGGGAAATGCGCAGGCACCCAGTCAAGAATCACGCCTATTTCAGCCCGATGACAGGCGTCAACGAACGCGGCGAAATCTTCCGGCGAACCGTAGCGAGCAGTCGGTGCAAACTGGGCCAGCAACTGATAGCCCCATGACCCCCCGAACGGGTGCTCCATGATCGGCATCAGCTCAATGTGGGTGAAGCCGAGTTCCTTCACATAGGGAATCAAGCGGTCAGCCAGCTCGCGCCAGTTGTACTGTCGCCATTGACCGTCTTCGTGCTGCTCCATCTGCCACGAGCCTGCGTGCAGTTCGTAGATCGACAGCGGCGCGGCAACATCGTGGCGGCCTGTCCGTGATTGCAGCCATTCCTGGTCGTTCCACTCGAATTGCAGTGGCGCAGAGACCTTTGACGCGGTGTCGGGCGGCAGCGTAGTGGCCAGAGCCATAGGGTCGCTTTTCAGCGGTAGAATCCCGTGGGCACCGAGGATCTCGTATTTGTAGACTTCACCGGGCTGCAGACGCGGAACGAAAATCTCCCATACGCCGGTCGGGTGACGCAGGCGCATCGGGTGACGACGACCATCCCAGCTGTTGAAACTGCCGACCACCGACACACGGCGGGCATTCGGCGCCCAGACCGCAAAGCGCACACCGTCGACGCCATCGACGTTGGTCACTTGCGCGCCCAGGCAACTGCTCAGGTCGCGGTGGTTGCCTTCGGCAAACAGATAAAGGTCCATCTCGCCCAGCAGCGGACCGAAGCTGTAAGGGTCCTCGGTGATCTGCTCGCCGCCAGCCCATTGGATTTTCAGCAGGTAAGGCTGTGGCTGCTCGAGATGACCGACGAAAAACCCCGGCACCTCGCTCATTTCCATCTCGCCCAGCTCGCGACCATCATCTTTGGCCAGCAGACGCACGCTCAACGCAGCGGGCAGATAGGCACGAACGTATTGCCCGCTGCCGCCGTCACCGTGCGGACCCAGGATCGAGAAAGGATCACGGTGTTCCGCGCGGATCAGCGCGTCGAGGTCCGCAGCAGCGGGAATCGCGCGGCGGCCTGTGCCGGTTTTGTGAGGCGCATTCATATTGGCTCTCCATCAGACGGTTGCAGCAACCCACGCAAGCCTTGCAAGGGAACGGCCAACCAGGCTGGACGATTCTCGGCTTCGTAGATCACTTCATAAGCAGCTTTTTCAAGAGTGAACAATTCCAGTGCGGCGTCCTCCCCTTTTGCATCTTTCCAGGCATGAGCCATTCCGCTCGTTGCCGAGCGATAACCTTCGATAAAGGCTTCCCGCGCCTGCGCCAGGTAGGTCTCGGCGACACGTTTGCGAGCACCGGCAGCCTCAGGCGAGGTATCGACGCTTTGTGCGCTGCGTACTGCCATGGCGGCAGCGTAGTCAAACGAGCGCAAAACACCGCTGACATCCTTGAACGGGCTGTGCTTGGCACGGCGTTCTTCAAGTGCGCGGGCCGGTTCACCCTCGAAATCGATCAGGTAGGCATCGCCTTTGACCACCAGCACTTGCCCGAGGTGCAAGTCACCATGCACGCGAATCCGCAGGCCACCTGCCGAGCGCTTGGCCAGACCTTCGACGCGCTGACGAATCTGCTTGCGCTGTGCAAGCAAATCGCTGACCAGTTGCTGATCGTCCTGTTCCAGATCGCCCTTGCGCTGCTCAAGCAGTTGCAAGGCGCGCTCAAGCTGAGCATTGACGCTGGTTCCGGAGGCCTTGCTGTCCTGACTGCTGGTGACTTCAACAGCGAAGTCTGCATTGTCGGTAGGCGACGCCAGAATCTGGTGCATTTCACCGAGACGCTGACCAAGGCTACGCGAAAAGTCCGCCAGCTCCAGCAACGCATTGTAATGCTGTTCCTGGCCGGAAACGCCATGCGCCAACTCATCGCGTACTGCGCGTTCCAGATTGTTCTGTGTCCACTCCCAAGCGTCACCCTGATTGCTCAGGTAGCCTTGGGCAATCATCAGCAGATTCGGTTTTCCGTCGTTGCCGACACGCACCACAGAGCCCAGCAACGGCGAGATATTCTTGAAGCCAGCGTTGGTCAGGAAAGCACCCATTTCCAGCTCCGGGTGCGTCCCGGCACTGACTTTACGAATCAGTTTGAGCACCAGGCTGCCACCGACGACCACCGAGCTGTTCGACTGCTCGGCAGACAGGTAGCGCACTTCCGACTCTGCGGTGAGGGCGAGCGGTGCCAGCTGCGAACTTTGCTCGAAACGCAACTCGCCGTCAGCGCAGGGGATGACCGTATCCGACTGCATGCCCTGAATCACTGCACGAATGAAGGTTTCCAGGGTAAACGCATCGGTGATCAGCCCTACATCACGATTACGCCGCACTCTGGCAAGTGCCAGTTGCTGTGGCAACGCGCTGCTGATGTCGTCTTCGGCGAGCAAGCCGAATGGCAGCTGATAGCGATCGGTCTGGCCGTCTGCAGTCACTTCTATTTCGCTGAGCAACACAGGGTGCGCCTCATCGCCGAAACGCACCGCATACGCGATATTGACCTGCTCTATGTCCTTGCCCTTGCCTGCGAACCAGCGGCGTTTTGGCAAGTAAACAGCCAGTGACGTTTTTTCCATGGTGCTGCGCAGCGGCTCTTCGAGCAACTCCTCAAGGCGCTTCTTGAGCACCAGAGTCGGGAAGTCCGGCATGCTCTGCGCGGGTTCAACGTGCCAACTGGGCATTTGATTCTCCGAAGCCAGTAAAAACCAGTAAAAACCATACGGCGGGAGCGTCAGCAAATAGCTTAACTGCCCGATAGGCGGAAATGCGCTGCCACCGAGCATTTCCACCGGCACTGTGCCTGCGTAAGCCGACAGCTCAAGCTCTGCAGCCTGAGCGGCGCTGGAAACGTTGGCAACACACAACACCACTTCGCTGTGACCATCGGGTGCCGTGTACTCGCGGGTATACGCAAGAATGCGGCGGTTCGACGGCGAGAGCATTTTCAGCGTGCCACGCCCGAATGCCTTCTGCTGTTTGCGCACCGCCAGCATGCGTCGATTCCAGTTCAGCAGCGAGTGCGGGTCACGCTCCTGAATTTCGACGTTGACCGACTGAAAGCCGTACATCGGGTCCATGATCGGCGGCAATACCAGGCTGGCCGGGTCGGCCCGCGAAAAGCCGCCGTTGCGGTCGATCGACCATTGCATGGGCGTGCGCACACCGTCCCGGTCGCCCAGGTAGATGTTATCGCCCATGCCGATCTCGTCGCCGTAATACAGCGTCGGCGTGCCGGGCATCGACAACAGCATGCTGTTCAACAGTTCGACCCGGCGGCGGTCCCGATCAACCAGTGGTGCCAAGCGTCGACGAATACCCAGGTTGATCCGCGCGCGGCGGTCAGCGGCATAGTAATTCCAGAGGTAATCACGCTCACGATCCGTCACCATTTCCAAGGTCAGCTCGTCGTGGTTGCGGAGGAAAATCGCCCACTGGCAATTCTCCGGAATTTCCGGTGTCTGGCGCAGAATATCGGTGATCGGAAAGCGGTCTTCCTGCGCCAGCGCCATGTACATGCGCGGCATCAGCGGGAAGTGAAACGCCATGTGACATTCGTCTCCATCCGGCCCCTTGCTGTCGCCGAAATACAGCTGGGTGTCTTCCGGCCATTGATTGGCCTCGGCCAGCAGCATGCGGTCCGGGTAGTTCGCATCGATCTCGGCGCGAATACGCTTGAGCACCTGATGGGTTTCCGGAAGGTTCTCGTTATTGGTGCCATCGCGTTCGATCAGGTACGGGATAGCGTCCAGACGCAAACCGTCAATGCCCAGGTCCAGCCAGAAGCGCATGACTTCAAGCACCGCATCAAGTACATGCGGGTTATCGAAGTTCAGGTCTGGTTGGTGGGAGTAAAAACGGTGCCAGAAGTATTGACCGGCGACCGGGTCCCAGGTCCAGTTGGACGTTTCTGTGTCGAGAAAAATGATCCGCGTGCCGTCGTATTTCTGGTCGGTGTCCGACCAGACATAGAAATCCCGTGCCTTGGAGCCGGGCTTGGCATGACGCGCTTTCTGAAACCACGGGTGCTGGTCGGACGTATGGTTGATAACCAGCTCACTGATCACCCGCAGGCCACGCTTGTGCGCCTGGGCAATGAAGCGCTTGGCATCGGCCATGGTGCCGTAATCGCTATGCACATCGCGGTATTCGGAAATATCGTAGCCATCGTCCCGGCGCGGCGACGGGTAGAACGGCAGCAACCAGATGGTGTTGACCCCCAGCGCGGCAATGTAGTCGAGCTTTTCGATCAAGCCCGCGAAATCGCCGATCCCGTCGTTATTGGAATCGAAGAACGATTTCACATGAACCTGGTAAATCACCGCATCCTTGTACCAGAGCGGGTCTTTGATGAATGTCGCGTCACCGGGCTTCTTGGCCATTATTGACTCCTTGGGAGTGTTATTGCGCAGCCTGGATACGCCAGATTCCAAACGGTTGTGATGGATCAAGACGCGTGTGCTGATACTTGCCGTACCAGGTCCAGCGGTGTCCGGTCATCAGGTCTTCACCCGACGTCGCCGCGTCATCCGGCAGGCCCATTTCCCACAGCGGCAGCTCGAAATCTGCGTCCTGTGCGTTGAAGGGGTCAAGGTTGACGGCAATCAGAATGAAGTTGCTGCCATCCGCCGAACGCTTGCCGAAGTACAGAATGTTGTCATTCCACGCGTTATACAGTTTCAAGCCCAAGTGCGTTTGCAGCGCGGGGTTCTGCCTGCGAATGCGGTTAAGCTGGGCGATCTCGGCAATGATGTTGCCCGGTGCGGCATAGTCCCGAACGCGAATCTCGTACTTTTCCGAGTCCAGATACTCTTCCTTGCCGGGAATCGGTGCCGCTTCACACAACTCAAACCCCGAATACATGCCCCACAGCCCGGAGCCCATGGTGGCCAGCGCTGCACGGATCAGAAATCCAGGACGGCCAGACTCGTGCAGGAAGCGCGGGTTGATATCAGGTGTGTTGACGAAAAAGTTCGGGCGATAGCAATCACGCCAAGGCACGTCGTTTAGCTGGGTGAAATACTCGGACAGCTCTGCCTTGGTGTTGCGCCATGTGAAATACGTGTAGCTCTGGCTGTAACCGACCTTGCCCAGCCGCGCCATCATGGCAGGCTTGGTGAACGCTTCGGCAAGGAACATGACCTCAGGATGCTGATTGCGCACCTCGCCAATCATCCACTGCCAGAAAGGCAGCGGCTTGGTGTGCGGATTATCGACGCGGAAAATCTTCACGCCTTCATTCACCCAGCCCAGAACGATGTCACGCAATTCCAGCCACAGACCAGGAATGGCATCAGGCGCGTAGAAATCGACGTTAACGATGTCCTGATACTTCTTCGGCGGGTTTTCCGCATAGCGGATCGTGCCGTCCGGACGCCATGAGAACCAGCCCGGATGCTGCTTGAGCCAAGGGTGGTCCTGCGAACATTGAATGGCGAAGTCCAGTGCGATTTCCAGCCCGTGATCGGCCGCAGCCTTCACCAGGTTACGGAAGTCTTCACGGCTGCCCAACTGCGGGTGAATGGCTTCATGGCCGCCATCCTCGCTGCCAATTGCGTACGGGCTGCCCGGATCATCCGGCCCTGCGGTCAGAGAGTTGTTCGGCCCCTTGCGATGGGCACGGCCGATAGGGTGAATCGGCGGGAAGTACAACACGTCGAAACCCATGTCGCGGATGATCGGCAGACGCGAATGGACATCGTTGAAGGTGCCGTGGCGCGCAGGGTCATCAGTGATCGAGCGAGGAAACAGCTCGTACCAGCTGGCGAACTGCGCCAGCTCACGCTCGACATCCAGCGGAAATTCAACGCTACGACTCAGGAAGGCCTGATTATCAGCCAGCTTCATCAGGTTTGCGGTTTCGCTGTGCAACAGCAACGCGACTTTCTCGTCTTTATCGCCCTGCTCCAGCTGACCTAGCAGGCTTTCAATCTGCTGGCGCTGCTCGTGCTGGCTGCGCTCAGCGGCATGCACCAGATGAATGCGCCCCTCTTCCAGTTCCAGGTCGACAGGCACGCCAGCGCCGAACTTTTTGTCCAGTTCATAACGATAGCTGCCGAACTGATCGATCCAGGCTTCAAGGCGAAACACATAGCGACTGACCGAAGTCGGGGTGAACTCACCGACCCAGCTGTCATTGCCCAGTTCGTGCATTGGCGCGCTATGCCAGGTGTCCTCATCGGCAGCACGCCAGCGGATATTGACCGCCATCTTGTCGTGCCCGTCGGCGTAGACCTTGCTGGTCACGGTGACCGGTTGCCCGATGATCGCCTTGGCCGCAAACAGGCCACCGTCGATCACTGGCAACGTGTCTTCGATCACGATGCGGGGCAATTGCAGCGCCTGGGTCAGTGACAAGGGTTGGGTTGGGTGCGGTACATCGGTGGCCAGGGAATCCGGACCGTATGGCTGTTCACTCATCGAGCATCACTCCTCACGCCCCAGGGACGCTCCTGTGCATTCCATGCAATGGAAAAATTGACGGTATGGCAGCGGACAATCGCGAAATGCAGAAGACTCGTCGAATTCAGCTGCCTAGGTTCCGAGCGGTCAACGAAGGTAAAGTTCAAAGGTTTTGAGGTTGTCAGGTGGGCGCATTGAACATGAGCCAAACGCAGGGCAGAACAATCGGGCAAGGGTTATCCGGTTCAAATCAATTGAATCATCAATCAGGCCGGGGGGTCGTAAAAAGGGTCAACAAGGAGGCAGCAACCATGACTCTACCCAATCCTGTAGAAGTACCTGATCCAAACATCGACGACCCTGTTCTGCCCGAGCCAGTACCCGAGCAGGAGCCACCGCCCTCAACGCCGCCACCCAATCAGACGCCGGTAGGCGATCCGCCCGCCAATGCGCCACCTGTAACAGTGTGACGGATCAGTAAGCGGTGTCTGAAGGCGCTTGCCAGATCATGCACGCCTTCAGCGCCCGCCCGCCAGATCGATGAACGTTCCAGTGGCATACGACGCGTTGTCCGACAGCAACCAGAGAATGGCCTCGGCCACTTCCTCCGCCGTACCGCCACGGCCCATTGGCAGTGCGCCCTCGAGTTTGCTGACGCGGAACGGATCGCCGCTCAGGGCGTGAAAGTCGGTGAAGATGAACCCTGGCCGCACTGCGTTGACGCGAATGTTCTCCCCGGCCACTTCCTTGGAAAGCCCGATGGTGAACGTGTCCAGCGCGCCTTTCGAAGCCGCGTAGTCTACATATTCGCCTGCCGAGCCCAGACGGGCCGCGAGCGAGGATACGTTGACGATGCTGCCACCGTGCCCGCCGTGACTCGGCAGCATGCGTAACAAGGCATGTTTGCTGCACAGCATCGGCCCGACGACGTTGCTCATCATCATTTTAAGCATGCGGAATTCGGACATGTCCTCGACTCTAGAAGCCTGAGCGAGCGTGCCTGCATTGTTGACCAGATGGGTAACGCGGCCGAGTTCCGAATCGACCCTGGAGAACAGGCGCATGATCTCGTCTTCGTTGCTGACGTCGGCCTGCAAGGTGATCGCCTGAGCACCCAAGGCCCTGACCTGACCTGCCGTCTTTTCGGCTGCGGCATGGTCAGACAGATAATTGATACAGATCCGATAGCCCTGTACAGCGGCCAGACGCGCAGTGGCTGCGCCGATTCCGCGCGAGCCACCGGTAATAATGAGGACTTTTTCCATGATTTTTCTCTGAAGCCAGCATCAAGGCGCAGCTAACACCCGCAGGTTAGCCAGACGTTTCTGATCGTGCCAGCCTTTGCCGTCCAGCGCCATCCATGCGCTTCAGAAAGCCGGTTGCCCAACATCGGGCACGTCGATTGCCACTTTCGCCTCGGCGGCGCGAATTTCGTCGAGAAATTGCTCAGCCGGCAAAGGATAACCGAGCAGGAAGCCTTGCAGGGAGTGACATCCCAAGTGCGTCAGGAAGCGCTTCTGAACCGCTGTTTCTACGCCTTCGGCGACGATCCGCAGGTTCAACGCCTGCCCTACCGCAACGATGGCCGACACGATGGCGGCATCGTCGGTGTCATGCTCAAGGTCACGCACAAAACCTCGATCAATCTTGATTTCATTGGCGGGTAGGCGCTTCAGGTACATAAGGCTGGAGTAACCGGTGCCAAAATCGTCAATCGATAGATCCACGCCCATTTCCGACAGCCTTTGCAACACCGCCAGGCTGGCATCGGCGTCATGCATGGCCGTAGTCTCGGTGATTTCCAGGGTCAGGCAGTTGGCCGGGAGCTGATGTCTGGCCAGGGTATCCGCCACCGCAGTGACCAGCCCGGCATGACAGAACTGCAACGCTGACAGGTTCACCGCAATGCGCCAGTGCGCGTAGCCCTGGGTGTACCACTCACGCATCTGTCGGCAAGCCTCATCCAGTACCCACTCGCCGATCTGAATGATCAGCCCGGTTTTCTCTGCCATGGCGATGAACTGATCGGGGCCCATAACGCCTTGTTCCGGATGGTTCCAGCGCAATAGCGCTTCTGCGCCGAGGGGCAATCCGGTCAAAGCGTCGAACTTGGGCTGGTAATAGATACAGAACTGCCTGTGCTTGATCGCCTTACGCAAGTCCTGAGACATCTGCAGCTGATTGCGTGCGTTGCTGTTCATCGACGCATCGAAAAAGCTGTAGCCGTTCTTGCCGGCCGCTTTGGTGTGATACATGGCGGCATCGGCGTTGATCAGAAGTTCGTGCTGGGTATTGCCATTGCCCGGGTACATGCAGATGCCGATGCTCAGCGAGATCTGCAATTGATGCTCGCCGATGGTAAACGGATTGCCTATTTCATTGACCTGACGCGTTGCGACAGCCAACGCATCCTGCGGGTCATGCAGTTCGACCAGCAGCACGAATTCATCACCACCGATCCTTGCCAGCGTGTCGTGCCGGTGCAGGTTGTTACGAAGACGCAAAGCGACCTGCCGCAACAGCAAGTCCCCGGTATGGTGGCCGAATGCGTCATTCACCGGTTTGAAACCATCCAGGTCCATGAACATCAACGCAAAGCAGCCGCCGCTTTCGCTGACTTTCTTCATCGCCTGCTCGATGCGATCCGTCAACAACACACGGTTCGGCAGCCCGGTGAGGTTGTCATGCAGAGCCAGGTGGGTAAGCTCCTGATTGGCTTCAGTCAGGGAATTGGCCAGGACAGCGGTACGTGTCTCGAGGTGGGAGTCGAGAATACAACTGAACAGCGCGATACCCAGTATCGAAAGACTGGCGACCAGAACAATCCTGTCCAGTCCATTGCTGCTCAATCCATCGGGCAACGCACCACAAAAGCTGCCATCGGCAAAGGTGGCCGCCGCCATGCCGGTGTAATGCATACCGATGATGGCCGTTCCCAGCAGAATTGCCGCTACCGCACGCATCAGGTATACCCTGGGCCTTTGCTGGCGAAGACGAAACGCTATCCATAACGCCGCCGCAGAGGCGGCAATGCTGATCGCCAGGGAAAGCGCAAACAACCAGGGCGTGTATTCGATGCCGGGTTGCATGCGCATTGCCGCCATGCCGGTGTAATGCATGGCGCTGATGCCAAGCCCCAGCAACAACCCACCCAGGCCAATCTGCGCGGCGGATAACAGCGGCCGGGCGGCCAGCCACAGCGCGAAACCGGAAGACAGTATTGCGATCAGCAAGGACAACAGCGCCAACGGCACATCATAGCCAACGTCGATAGGCAGGACGAATGCCAGCATACCGATGAAGTGCGTCGACCAACTGCCAACGCCCATTGCGAATGCGCCGCCCGCAATCCATACATAAACGGCGCGGCCCCTGGCCGAAACAATACGGCCAACCAGATCGAGAGCAGTGTACGCAGCAACAATTGCGACGAGAACGGAGACCACGACGAGCGACGGGGTGTAGCTGCCAATCAACATAAACGCACCTGGAGCCCAATGAGCGCGTCCATGCCGATACTGCGGGGGATGATTGTACGCAATAGCTGCCAAATGTCGCGGTATCTGGTCGAAAAGATGGCAACTAGCTATTGATTTTTCATTTATCACGAACAGTTCAAGAAAAAACGCCTTTGCTCCGTGAAGCACTCACTCCCTGAGGGTCAAACCTGTTTCGGCATTCCAGCCGCCACCCAATGCGGCAATCAACTGAACGCTGGCAATCAAGCGACTTTGCAGGACGTTCAGCACACTGCGTTCATTGCTCAAAGCAGTGGCCTGTACGTTGACGACGTCAAGATAACCGATCAGCCCGGCCTTGTACTGGTTGTTGGTCAGGCGCAACGAGTCGCGAGCCGATACCAGCGCTTCCTGGCGCACGGCGGCCTCCTGCTCGTAGACCTTGAGTTGAACGAGGTAATTTTCGACTTCCTGAAAACCATTCAGCACGGTCTGCCGGTACTGGGCGACAGTCTGGTCGTACACGGCCTCGGTACGATCAACTTCCGCCGTCCGCCTGCCACCGTCGAACAACGTCAACGCCAGTTGCGGCCCTACCGACCAGAAGCGGTTGGGCAGGCTGATCCAGTTGGCGAACGTACTGCTGCTGTAACCGCCGCTCATGCTCAGCGTGAAGTCTGGGTAGTAAGCGGCCTTGGCGACGCCGATGTTGGCATTGGCCGCCATGACCGAGCGTTCGGCCGCGGCAATGTCCGGTCGGCGTTCAAGCAACTGTGACGGCAGCCCTGGCGGGATCTGCGGCAATTGCGGAATCGAAGTGCTGGCCGGCAGATTGAAGTCAGCGGGCGCCATACCCATCAGCACGGCTATGGCGTTCTCGAATTGTGCACGCTGCCAGGCCAGATCGATCAGGTCGGCCTGAGTGCTTTTCAACTGTGTCTGCGCCTGGGCGACAGCGTCACTTCCTGAAATACCGGCGCGGTATTGATTCTGGGTGAGGGTCAGAGAGCGCTGATAGGTGTCCACAGTGGATTCCAGCAGACGTTTCTGTTCGTCAATGACCCGCAATTGCAGATAATTCTGCACCAGCTCCGATTGCAGGCTGAGGCGCATCGCTGCCAGGTCCGCAAGACTTGCCTGCGCACTGGCGGTGTCAGCCTCCAGCCCACGGCGCAACTTGCCCCACACATCGGCTTCCCAACTGACGCCCAGTTGAGCGTTGTAACTGTTGCGAATTCCCGAGGCGCCGGTATTCGTACCGGTATTGGATGTGCCTGTGCCCTGCCCCGAGCGGGTCTTGCCGGTGGTCAGATCCAGTGTCGGCAGAAATGCGCCTCTGGAGCTACGCACCAGTGCTTGTGCCTGCCGGTACTGCGCATCGTACTGGGCGACGGTCTGGTTGGAGGTGTTGAGCCGTTCGACCAGCGCATTCAGTTGCGGATCCCTGTACACCTCCCACCACGCACCTTTGGCCATCGCATCACTGGGTGTAGCTGCACGCCAGCCTTCAGCGGCCTTGAACTTCGCAGGCGCGGCCATCGACGGTTTCTGGTAATCCGGACCAACAGCGCAAGCGCTGAGCAGCACAACGCAGAGCCCCAGCGCGAGTGGACGAATCAGCCCTGTCGGGCGGGATATAAAGGCCAGGCGTTCGGTCATAGCGGGGTTTCCAGAGCAGCATCGGTACGCACGCCACGCCATTTATTGTAACGATGGCGCAGACGGTCGAGATAAAGGTAAACCACCGGGGTGGTGTAGAGGGTCAGGATCTGGCTGAAGATCAGCCCACCAATAATGGTCAGGCCCAGCGGCTTGCGCATTTCAGCGCCCTCCGCGGTACTTAGCAGCAGCGGCAATGCACCCAGAATGGCGGCCATCGTGGTCATCAGAATGGGGCGCAGGCGTTGCAGGCATGCACTGCGTATCGACTCTTGCGGCGTCATTCCCTGATCACGTTCAAGGTGCAGGGCCAGGTCGATCATCATGATTGCGTTCTTCTTAACCACGCCAATCAGCAGGAACAGCCCTAACAGGGAGATCAGGCTGAATTCGCTGCCAAGCACATAGATCGTCAGCAATGCACCCACGCCTGCCGATGGCAGTGTCGAGAGTATCGTCAATGGATGGATGTAGCTTTCATAAAGAATCCCCAGCACCAGATACACCGCCAGCAACGCACCGAGAATCATCCAGGGCTGGCTTTTCTGGGTTGAGGCGAAGGCGTTGGCGGTCCCGGCCATCTTGGAAATGATGTCGGACGGCAGTCCGATGGCGGCAATTGCGCGCTCGATAGCCACCGTCGCCTTGTCGAGGCTGGCACCTTCGGCCAGATCAAAGGAAATGTTTTCGGCAGCGAACTGACCGTCATGCGAAACCCGATCATTCGCCAGACTGCGCTCGTAATGAGCAATGCTCGACAGCGGCACGCGCTGCCCGTCGGCAGTAATCACCTGAACCTGCTCGAGCGTCGCCGGGTCCTGAGCGTATTTGGGATTGACCTCCATCACCACCTTGTACTGGTTAAGGCTGTCATAGATGGTCGAGACCTGACGCTGGCTGTAGGCATTGTTGAGCACCGCCGTGACCGTGTTCATATCGATGCCCAGCCGTTTGGCCGTATCACGATTGACCACCAGGGTCACTTGCTGCGCCCCACGCCCTTCCCTGGCGTCAATGGCCGTCAGCTCCGGAATCGATTTGAGCGCCGCAACGATCTTCGGATACCACAGCCGCAGGCTGCTCAGGTCTGCACTTTGCACAATGTACTGATACTGCGAACTGGTCTGCTCGCGACCACCCCCCAGTTGCAGGTCCTGATCAGGCGCCAGAAATAGTCTGCCACCGGGCACATGCGGCATGTTCTTGCGCAGGCGCTCGACCACTTTTTCGGCAGACAGCTTGCGCTCGGCAATCGGCTTGAGGCGTACGATCATGAAGGCGTTATTGGTGCCACCGCTACCGCCGATAAAACCGGCAACGCTCTCCACCGCAGGGTCTGCCAGAATCGAACGGCGAAAGATTTCCATTTTCGGCTGCATGACCGAGAACGAAAGACCGTCGTCACCGCGTACAAAACCCATCAGTTGCCCGGTGTCCTGCTGTGGCAGAAAGGTCTTGGGCACCACCACATACAGCGCGACATTCACCACAACGGTAATCAGCAGGCTGAGCAGTGTCAGCCTGCGATGCCGCATGACCCAGCCGAGCGAGCGGTCATAGCCAGCGACCATGCGGTCGTTGACCCGCTCGCTCCAGCGCTGAAAGGCATTGTCCTTGCCCGAATCGTGGGGTTTGAGCCAGCGCGCGCACAACATCGGCGTCAGGGTCAGGGATACGATCAGCGAGACGACGATCGACACCGACAAGGTAATGGAAAACTCGCGAAACAGACTTTCGACCAGCCCACCCATGAACAGAATGGAAATGAACACCGCCACCAGCGAGACGTTCATCGACAGCAAGGTGAAGCCCACCTCTTTGGCCCCCAGAAAGGCCGCTTTCATGGGGTCGAGACCGTTGTGAATGTGCCGGGAAATGTTTTCCAGCACCACGATTGCATCGTCCACCACAAGTCCGGTGGCGAGGATCAAGGCCATCAACGACAGATTGTTCAGGGAAAAACCGAGCAGGTGCATGATCGCAAAGGTGCCTACCAGCGATACCGGAACCGCCAGAGTGGGGATCAGCGATGCGCGAAAACTGCCGAGAAACAGAAATACCACCATCACCACCAGAACCACGGCAATCAGCAGGGTCATCTCTGCCTCGTGAAGCGTCGCCTTGATCACCGGCGAGCGATCCATCGCGACGTTGAGGCTCACGCTGGCAGGCAGCACGGCCCGCAGGGCTGGCAATTGCGCCTTGATCTGCGCCACGGTTTCAATGATGTTGGCACCCGCCTGGCGGTTGACGACCAGTAACACCGCCCGGTCATTGTTATAAAACCCGCTGTTGTAGCGATCTTCCACGGCATCGCTGACTTTCGCGACGTCCTTGAGGCGCAAGGTCGCCCCATCCTTGTAGCGAATGATCAGCGGCGCATAGTCCTTTGCGGTTTCCAGCTGGTCGTTGGCCTGAACCTGCCAGTTATGCTGATCATCCTCCACAAAACCCTTTGGCCGCCGCACGTTCGCACCGGTAATCGCGGTACGCACGTCGTCAAGCGATACGCCGTACTGGGAGAGCATCTGTGGCTCCAGCTCGATACGCACCGCTGGCAGCGAACTGCCGCCGATCTGCACTTCGCCGACCCCGGAAACCTGCGACAGGCTCTGTGACAGGATGGTGGATGCCAGGTCGTAAAGCTGACCTTTTTCCAGCACCGTCGACGTCATAGACAGGACCATGATCGGCGCCTGGGACGGGTTGACCTTCTTGTAGGTCGGCATGCTGCGCATACCGCTGGGCAGCAGGTTGCGTGAAGCATTGATTGCCGCCTGCACTTCCCGCGCCGCGCCATTGATGTCGCGATTGAGATCGAACTGCAGAATGATCCGTGTCGTGCCCTGGCTTGAATTGCTGGTCATGGTATTGACCCCGGCAATACTGCCCAGCGAACGCTCCAGCGGAGTGGCCACAGTGGAGGCCATTACCTCGGGGCTGGCACCCGCCAGACTGGCGGACACCACAATCACCGGGAAGTCCATATTCGGCAACGGCGCGACCGGCAACAAGCGGAAGCTGACCGCGCCCAGCAGCAGGATCGCCAGGCTCAGCAGTACGGTCGCAACCGGGCGACGGATAAACGGTGCGGACAGGTTCATGCGTCAGCCCGTTCCAGCCGGTCCGGGTCGGCAGGCCTGCGACTCCAGCGACGGCCAAGCCGGTCGAAATACAGATAGATGACCGGCGTGGTAAACAGCGTCAGTACCTGGCTGACCAGCAGACCGCCGACCATCACCAGCCCCAGTGGCTGGCGCAACTCTGCGCCGGAGCCGCTGGCAAGCATCAACGGAATGGCGCCGAACAATGCTGCCAGGGTGGTCATGAGAATCGGCCGGAAACGCAGCAGCGCCGCTTCGTAGATCGCCGTTTCCGGTGCAACACCCCGGTTGCGCTCTGCGTCGAGCGCGAAGTCGATCATCATGATCGCGTTCTTCTTGACGATGCCGATCAGCAAAATGATACCGATGATCGCGATCATCCCCAGATCATTTCCGCTGATCAGCAAGGCCAGCAAGGCACCCACTGCTGCCGACGGCAGTGTCGAGAGGATGGTGATCGGGTGGATATAGCTCTCGTAGAGCACGCCCAGCACGATGTACATGGTCACTACAGCCGCCAGAATCAGCAGCAACGTGCTCGACAACGATGCCTGAAATGCCTCGGCAGCGCCCTGAAACTGGGTCTGCACACCAATCGGCATGCCGATGTCCTGCTCAACCTGTTCGATGACCTGCACGGCCTTGCCCAATGCAACGCCGGGCGCAAGGTTGAACGACATCATCACTGCCGGAAACTGCCCGAGGTGAGCGATGGCCAACTGCGCCTGACGCTGCTCGACGCGTGCCAGGCTCGACAGTTTTACCTGTGCGCCATCGGTGGTCTTGACGTGGATCTGCTCAAGTGCGGCAGGACCGAGCTCACTGCCCGACGCGGCTTGCAGCACCACGCGGTACTGGCTGGCCTGGGTATAGATGGTGGAAATCTGTCGCTGACCGAATGCGTCGTACAGCGCATCGGTAATATTTGCAACGGTGACCCCTACCCGACTGGCCGCATCACGATCGATGTTCAGATATACCTGCAGGCCCTTGTCCTGCAGGTCGCTGGCCACATCCGTCAACTCGGACCGTTTGCCGAGCGCCTCGACCAGCCTTTCGCTCCACAGCGTCAGCAGCTCGGCGTCGGGCGATGACATGCTGAACTGGTACTGAGTACGACTGACCCGGTCTTCAATGGTCAGGTCTTGCACCGGCTGCATGAACAGACGAATGTCCGAAAGCTTGTCTACCTCTGGCTGCAGGCGCTGGATCACCTCGGATGCGGTGAGGTCACGCTCTGCGTGGGGCTTGAGGTTGATCAGCAGACGCCCGCTGTTGAGCGTTGCGTTATCACCGTCAACACCAATGTAGGAAGACAGACTGACCACTGCAGGGTCTTTGAGAATGATGTCAGCCAGCGCCTGCTGACGCTGGCTCATGGCAGCAAAGGAGACCGACTGTGGCGCTTCCGAAATACCCTGGATCACGCCGGTGTCCTGCACCGGAAAGAAGCCCTTGGGCACAACGATGTACAGCAGCACAGTCAGTGCCAGAGTGGCCAATGCCGCCAACAGGGTCAGTGGTTGATGCCTGAGCACCCAGCGCAACCCGCCCGCGTAGATATCGATCAGCCAGTCGATCCAGGCACCGCTGGCACGATAGAAACGGCTCTGCTCTTCTTCCTTTGGCTCGCGCTTGAGCAACCGCGCGCACATCATGGGCGTCAGGGTCAGCGATACCACCAGCGATATCAGGATGGCGACTGCCAGGGTTATCGCGAACTCGCGAAACAGCCGCCCGACCACATCAGCCATGAATAACAGCGGGATCAGTACTGCAATCAGCGACAGGGTCAGGGAAATCAGGGTGAAACCGATCTGTTTCGCGCCCTTCAGGGCGGCCTGCAGAGGTGTTTCGCCCTCCTCGATATGCCGGGAGATGTTTTCCAGCATCACGATGGCGTCATCAACAACGAAACCGGTCGCGATGGTCATGGCCATCAGCGTGAGGTTGTTGACCGAGAAGCCCGCCAGGTACATGACGCCGAAGGTGCCTACCAGTGACAGCGGGACGGCGATAGAGGGAATGATCGTCGCGCTGAAACGACGCAGGAACAGGAAGGTTACCAGCACCACCAGGATAATCGCGATCAACAGTTCGTGCTGAACATCGGTCACCGACGCGCGGATCGTCTGAGTGCGGTCCGTCAGGACCACGACGTCGAGGCCGGCCGGAAGGTTCTCGGTGATTGACGGCAGCAATGCCTTGATCCGGTCGACCACTTCGATCACGTTGGCGCCCGGCTGGCGCTGAATGTTCAGCAGCACCGCCTGACTCCGATTGGCCCAGGCCGCCAGACGTTCGTTTTCGGCACCGTCGACGATTTCGGCCACATCCTTCAGACGCAGGGGAGCGCCATCCTTGTAGGCCAGAATAAGGTTGGCGTACTCCTCTGGAGACTTCAACTGGTCGTTGGCATCCAGCATCGAAACCCGGGTTGGCCCGTCGAAGTTACCCTTGGGCTGGTTGACGTTGGACGCGCCGATCAGGGTCCGCACATCAGACAGGTTCAGGCTGTTGGCGGCCAGCGCTTCCGGATTGACCTTGATCCGCACAGCCTGACGCTGGCCGCCGGCAACGCTGACCATGCCGACACCGCTGATCTGCGAGATTTTCTGCGCCATGCGTGTATCGACCAGATCATTGAGCTTGGGCAGCAGCATGGTTTTCGAGGTAATCGCCAGGGTCAGAACCGGCGTGTCTGCCGGGTTGACCTTGTTATAGACCGGCGGTGCCGGAAGATCGGTAGGCAGAAGGTTGGTGGCCGCGTTGATCGCGGCCTGGACCTGCTGCTCAGCCACATCCATATTGATTTCGAGGCTGAAACGCAAAGTAATGACCGACGCGCCGCCCGAGCTCGTCGAGGCCATCTGGGTCAAACCGGGCATCTGCCCGAATTGACGCTCAAGAGGCGCAGTGACGGAGCTGGTCATGACCTGCGGACTGGCACCGGGATACAGCGTCATCACCCGAATGGTCGGATAGTCGACCTGAGGCAGCGCCGACACCGGCAGCAAGGTGTAGGCGATCAGACCCGCCAGGACGATTGCCAGCATACTCAGCGTGGTGGCAACCGGACGCAGGATGAACAGGCGCGACATGTTCATACGTTTGGTTTTTCCACCTTGCCGAGTGCTGCCGACTTGTCAGTCTTGCTGTCAGGCTTGCCCTGCAGCTTCTGAACCGGACCCGCCGGTACATCCTTGCTGTCGTTGACGACCTCGACTTCAGCGCCGTCGCGCAGACGGTCAGTGCCTTCAAGCACGACCCGTTCGCCGGCTGCCAGACCTTCGGTGATCACCGTCGATGTCTCGTCGCTCGGGCCGGTCTTCAACAATTTGAGTTTGACCTTCTTGTCACCGTCCAGGACATAGACAAAGGTCCCGTCGGTGCCGAACTGCACGGCAGCCGTTGGCACCAGTGTCACCTGTTTCAACGTATCGGCGCGCAGACGCACATTGACGAACTGGTTGGGGAACAGGATCTCGTCACCGTTATCGAAACGGGCCTTGAACTTCAGTGTGCCGGTCGTCACATCGATCTGGTTATCGAGGCTGGCGAGTACACCGGAAGCCTGCATTTTCGTATCGCCACGGTCCCAGGCTTCGACGGGCAACTTGTCGCCGGTGCGGTATCGGGAAATGACTTTCGACAGGTCCTTTTCCGGGAGCGTGAAGGCGACCGAAATGGGCTGGGTCTGGGTAATCACCACCAGCGCCGTGGTGTCGTTGGCGGCAACCAGGTTGCCGACATCCAGCTGTTTGAGGCCGACACGACCTGCAATAGGCGCACGAATGCGTGTGAAGTCCAGGCTCAGCTTCGCGTCAGCCACGGCAGCCTGATTGGTCTTGATCGTGCCTTTGTACTGATTGACCAGCGACTCGGCAGTGTCGAGGGTCTGCTTGGCAATGCTGTCCTCGGCAAAAAGCCCACGGTAACGCTGTACGTCGAGCTGAGCATTCTTGAGCAGCGCCTGATTGGTGGCCAGCGTACCTTCGGCCTGCTGTAATGCCACCTGATAGCTGCGCGGATCGATTTCCGCCAGCAGGTCACCCGCCTTGACCATCTGCCCTTCCTGGAAATAAAGCTTGACCAGCTCTCCCGCCACACGGCTGCGCACATTGATGGTATTCATCGCCGTTACCGTGCCAAGCGCCTTGTAGTAGATAGGGAAATCGCCTTCGGTTGCCGGGGCGACCCGCACCGGGACAGCGACAGCCGATGCACCGAAGCCAGGCCGCGCCATGCCACCTGCACCATGCTTCTTGCTCTCGGCCCCTTTGCCGGGAGTGGAGGCAGGCCAGAGCCACCAGCACAGGGCAACAATGACCAACAGGATCAACAAACTGATCAACCAGCGACGGGATTTACGAGAGCCAGACGATTGCATGAATAAATCAACCATTACAGGTGGGGGCTTCTTCAGAAGGCTGAACAATAAGCACAGATGCGTTACAAGCAAAGCGCCTTTACCAAGCACTTACTTTCGATAAACGTATGAAGCACAAACAAAAAAACGGCCTGAGCGGATTCAGGCCGTCGAAGTGTTGCGGAAAGTTACTTAAGCACAGCCAATGCAGCGTCGTAGTCGGGTTCGTTAGCGATCTCTGTTACCAGTTCGCTGTGCAGCACTTTGTCGTTTTCGTCCAGAACAACCACCGCACGAGCGGTCAGACCTTTCAGTGGACCGTCTGCAATTGCAACGCCGTAATGCTCGCTGAAATCGGCAGCGCGGAAAGAAGACAGGTTCTTGACGTTTTCCAGACCTTCGGAGCCGCAGAAGCGGGACTGGGCAAACGGCAGGTCAGCAGAGATACACAGAACAACAGCATTGCTCAGCTCGTTTGCCTGGGCGTTGAATTTGCGTACCGACGTTGCACAGGTCGGTGTATCGACGCTCGGAAAAATGTTCAGCACCTTGCGCTTGCCAGCGAAGTCAGCCAGGGTCTTGTCGGCAAGACCTTCACCCACCAGCGTGAAGGCAGGTGCCTTGCTGCCGACTTCAGGCAGCTTGCCATTGACTTGAACAGGGCCGCCTTTGAGGGTTACTTGAGCCATGAAACACATTCCTTTTTTGAGATGAATAAAAGAACCGGAAGTTAAACACGAAAGTGTGCCGTGTCCTATATAGGATAATTCCGAATTTTCTCAGGAAACCAGTCTGTCCCTGATATCTGGGTGGGCACATAATTCCACCAGCCAATCGACGAATACCCTGATCCGTCGTGACAGCTGGCGATGAGGTGGGTAAAGCACCGTCAACGCCAGCGGCGGCGGACGATGCAACCGCAGCACCTCGACCAGTATGCCGCTGCGCAATTGTGCGGCGACATGGTAACGCGGCACCTGTATCAGGCCGAAACCCGCCTCGCAAGCCGCTACATAACCGTCGGCACTGTTGACCGAAATAGAACAGGCCAACGCTTGATCGACCTCCACGCCACCGGCCATGAACTCCAGACCATAGCGCTTGCCCGTGCTGGTCGAGAAATATTCGATGACCTGATGTTGCGCGAGGTCCGGCAGATTCAGCGGCGTACCGTATCGCTGCAGGTAATCGCGACTGGCGCAAGTGATCTGGGTCAGGCTGCCCAGCGGCCTGGCGACCAGCGTTTCGTCCAATGCTGCTCCGGCGCGCAAGACACAGTCCACGCCCTCGCGGATCAGGTCGACCGGTCTGTCGCTCATGCCGATTTCCAGCCGGATCTGCGGGTAGCGCCGGGCAAATTCAGGCAACGCGGGTATCACGATCATGCGCCCCAGGCTCACTGGCAGGTCAACACGCAGCAACCCCTTGGGCACGGCACCTGCCGCAGAGAAGGAAGCTTCGGCGTCATCCAGATCGGCCAGCAGGCTTACGCAGCGCTGGTAGTAGGCCTTGCCGTCAGGCGTGGTGCTGACCTGACGCGTAGTGCGTTGCAAGAGCTGCACGCCCAGGTGAGCTTCCAGTTGTTTGATCAGAATCGTCACGGATGCACGGGGCATATGCAGGCTCTCGGCCGCCCTGGCGAAACCGCCCAGCTCGACGATACGGGTGAATACGCGCATGGCGTTGAATCGATCCATGATTACCGGCAGCCTGAATAGAGAGAGCGTGAGAAGGGTCACACTGTTTTAACAGGGTAAACCGGTTGAACGCAGGCCAGCGCCATTACAGCCGCAGGCCAGTATTCAGAAGTCTCTTTTATAGAAAATATCCAGCGAACTGGCAACACCGCTTGCAGCCTCAAGGTACACGCGCTTGCTGAGCAGATAGCGCAACGCAATGGTATTGGCCGGTTCAAACACACCGACGCCATAACGCAGGCTGAGCTTCTCGGTGATTTTGCCGCTGGCAACCACATTGGTCTTGTCGCCGGTTCCCGAGGTGTCCAGTTCGAAGTCTTTGATACCCAGATTGTCCGCGAGCTTGCCGGTGGTCGACGAGCTACCGGCAACGCCAAGCGCCAGTGCAGCCTGAGCGACCATGTTGTTGTCTTCGCCCGAGGTACTCAGCGGTCTGCCCATGACCAGATAGGAGAGCGCCTGCTCCTGGCTCATCGCGGGTTCGGAAAACACTTCGGTGGTGGGTTGCTCGGCACTGCCGGTCAGACGAATGCCTGCGATCACGTCATCTGTCTGGCGAATGGCCTCGATATCCAGATAGGGCTGGTCCACAGGGCCTGCAAACAGCAGGCGCGCCTTGCGGATGGTCAGCCGCTGCCCGTAGGCACGGTAACGGCCATCATTCAGGTTCAGCTCACCACGGGTGTCCAGGTTGTCGCCAATGTGCACCCTTCCGACCAGATTGGCAGTAAGCCCAAAACCGCTGAAGGCGAGCTTTTCCTGACCAACCTCCACATCGATATCCATGGCCACTGCCAGCGGTGGCGCGCCCTCCTCGGTCTGCTGCCCGACGATCACCGTATCGCCCGAGAGCTTGACCGTAGAAGGCGGCAGCTCACGCACGGTGATAGCTCCCTTAGGCACCAGCACCTTGCCAGAAATGGCCAGCCGCTCACCCTGCATGGAAATTTTCAGGTCAGGCGCCACCTCCACTTCCGCGTAGGGCTCGACATTGATAGGCAGACGCGCGCCCTTGAGGCTGACATCAACGTTCAGATTCTGCCCCCAGGCCACCTGACCGCCGATGCTCCCCTGCCCGGTGCTGCCACTTTTCCAGCCACCGGTGAGCTGTACGCTCTCTCCGGCGATCAACGCCTGCACCTTGAGGTCATGCAGTTCCATCGGCAACTCGGCACCCGCCACTTCACCACCTTCAAGTGTCACGCCGCCGTTGACCAGAGGTGCCAGCAAGCTGCCTGACAATCGGCCATTGCCGTTCAGGCGGCCATTGAGTTTCTGCACCATTGGCGCAAAGGGTCGTGCCACCGAGATGTCCAGCCCGGAGAGACTAAAATCGCCTGATAGAGGCTTGTCTCTGGCCAGTGGATCGATCTGCGCATTGAGCAGTAACCGGCCCAGCTTGCCGCCTTCGAAATCCAGACGCGTATCGATACGTCTGGGTGCCAGTGTGGTGTTGAATTTGAGTGCCTGATACGGAAAGTCCAGCCACTGGTCTTTGTTGCGCACCCGCAGCGTGCCGCCTCCGGCATCAATCGTAACCTTGCCGGAGGGGCCCGCTGCGGGAAGATCAAGCTGAACGTCGGCATTCAGCGCGCCCTGCCAGGCAAAATCCTTTGGCATCCATTGCGCCAGGCTGTCGAGCGGAAAGTTCTTCAGCTGATAGCGCAAACGTGGCTCCGGCATCAGTCGTTGATCGCCACCGCACAGGCTGGAGGCACCGGACAGCCAGCAATGCGCACCGAAGTTCAGCCGACCATCAGCCAGGCGTTCAATCTTCGCCGGTTGCTGCAAACGCCAGTTCTGTCCGCCGCTCTGTACGGTGCCGCTGGCCAGCCGACCACGCCAGTCGCCCTTGTCCAGGCCGCCGTCCAATGCGATCGCAAGCTTGAGCAACGGCCCTTGCAGGTCCAGCTTCAATTGTTGCGCCTTGAGCGTACCCTGACCGTCCACCAGCAACGTACCCAACCCGGTGTCGCCGGCCTGAATGCCAACGCCCTTTAGGTTGATGGTCGCGCGCTGCGATTGATCCAGGCGGGCATTGAGAGTCAGGCTTTGCAGACGATTGTCCTGCAAGGCGAGCTGACTGCCCTGCAATGCCAGTTGCCCTTGCGGTGCCTGAAGCGTTCCTGTCAGGTCGAGCCTGCCTTTGGCCTGCCCCTGCAAGCGCGGCCACAACTGAGCCAGACGCGGCAGGTCAAGATCCAGCTGCCCTTTGAGACGCTCCTGCAAACTGCCATTACCCTGAACCCGGTTGTCACCCAATCGAATGTTCACATTGCTGACATTCCACTGCTGATCACGACCGTCAGCCTTGGCTTGCAGCAGCGCAGGCTGGCCACGCAGACGTCCCTTGAGGTCCAGGTCGGCAGTCAGTTCAAGCTTCTCGTTGACCCGTTGACCTTTGCTGCGCAAGGGCCCTGCCAGTGTGCCGGGCAATTCGGCAACCCAGAATGAAGGGTCCAGCGCGCTCAGATCAAGTGCAGTGTCCCAGCCGAAGCCATTGGCAAATTGCAGGTTCAGAAAACCGCTGGCCTTACCCTGCCCTGCGACCAGCTCCAGTTGCGGCAGATGGACTTCCTGCAAATTGCCGCTGAAGGGACTGATCAGCGTGAACGCACCAGCAGGTCCTTTGAGGCTGGCGTTGAAATTGCCAAGATAATTGCCGTCCGTGTAGGAAATCTCACCTTTGAAGGCGTGCAACGACACTTGCGGTTCGGACGCCAGCGGATACAGACGCTGCCAGGGGAAATCCAGCCAGTCGATGCTCGCATCAGCCGAGAAACCACTCTGCCAGTTCAACGTGCCGTTGATGGCCAGACGCTGTTGATCGTTGGCGGCCAGATCAAGCGCTGCAATGGTTGCCCCGTTGGCATCCGCACGCCCCTGCAACGACAACGCTACAGGGCCTTTTTCTGCGGGCAGGCTGGCAGTGCCGTTGATCTGGTAACCCGAGTCGAGATCGCCTTCGGCCGTCAACAGCAACTGGTCGAGTTGCAGGGTATCGGGCAATGCTGCGCTGGGTTTGAAATGTTCTGCCGTCAGTTTCAATCGTGCTGGCAAATGCTCGGTCAAAGGTTGCAGCTCACCGGTCAGTTGCCCTGGTAGATAGCCGCTGCTGTCCGCCTTGAGTTGCAGGGTCTTGAGCACGTCACCGTGAATATCCAGCGCCAGCGTCCAGGGCTGACCGTCCTGTGGCGGCAGTTGCAGCTGACCTTTTACGCTCAATGGCCAGTCGCCCTCGGGCTTCAGCAGACCATTGAGGTCCAGCACCAGCGCATCACGTTGCAGGTGCGCGCTGTCGATTTGCAAGCCTTCGGCGGTCCAGTGCGCCTCCAGCTTGAGGTCGCGCAGCTGTTCGACGCCATCCAGCTGGAGGCTGCCCAGCTGTATATCACCCAGTTGCAGGGCGAGCGGCAACTTGACGGCTGGCAAATTCATGGGGCTTTCGTCGCTCGGCGCACTGCTTGGAGGAAAGCGCAGCAGTACTTGACCCGCGTGCAGGCGATCAATGCATAAGGTCATCTTCAGCAGGCAGGCTGGCGTCCAGGCGAAATCGACAGAATGCACCTCGACACGGTCTGCGCCTTGCTGCCACACCAGGCGCTCGGCACTCCACTGCCCGCCCAGGCGGCCCTGAAAGTTTTCCAGTTGCACGCCGGGCACGCGAGCCAGCGCCCACCGGCTGCCTGCCTGGGTCCCAAGCAGCACCCCGACGCTGACGATCACCAGCAGCAGTAATGCGATCACGCTCAGTCCGGCAATCGTTGCACCACGCCTGATGTTCATCCTGTTCAAAGTTCCGGCCCCATCGAGAAGTGCAGGCGAATGCCACCGTCGTCATCCAGCGCGTGCGCCAGATCGAGACGCAGCGGACCCACCGGAGATACCCAGCGCACCCCAAAACCGACGCCGGTTTTCAGGTCTGGCTTGTCCAGACTGTTGAATGAGTTGCCCTGATCGATGAAAGTCGCGAGCCGCCATTTATCCGCAATGGAATACTGGTACTCGACGCTCCCGGCAAACATGTAACGCCCACCAATGCGGTCGCCGTCCGAGTTGGTCGGTGACAGTTTCTGGTAGTCATACCCTCGTACGCTTTGATCGCCACCGGCAAAAAAACGCAGCGACGGCGGTATCGAGGTGTAACCGTCAGTCAGGTTGCCACCCAGTTGCACGCGCCCGAGAAAGCGATGGTTCTGAGCGACTGTCGTCAGCCCTTTGAGCAGCACATTGGCATGCACCAGATTGGCATCCGACAACATGCCCTCCTTGGCCACCTGGGTGTCGAACTGTAAACGGTAGCCCTGGTGGGGATCGATACTGTTATCGCTGCGCAGGTACGAATAACTGATGCCGGGCATTAGCAGCGTGCTCAGACCCGAATCGTCGCCCAGCCGGTATTCTTCACGCTGCCATTTCAGTGAGATAACCCGTTCCCAGCCGCTGGGCAGTTTGCTGTGCCATTCGGGCCCGGCAGTCAGCAGCTTGCTGAGGCTGTCGGTTCCAGCAATCTCTTCGTATTGATAGCCACCGGCATAACGCAGTTTATCGGTCAACGGCGGATCGAGCGGCACGTCGTACCACAGGCCGACATTCTGCCGAGGCGCGGATATTTCCGATTCGAACCCGTAGCTGTGCCCTTGTGGATTGGCCCAGTGTCGGGTCCAGTTGGCTTTGCCACGCGGACCGACATCGGTTGAGTACCCCAGGCCAAGGCCCATGGTTCGGGGTTTACGGGTTTCAAGCTGAACGGTTACCGGAATGACCTGATGGTCAGCTGCGGTAGGCGCGGCATCGACCCGCACGCCTTCAAAATAGCCACTGCCCTGCATGGCCTGGGTCAATTCGGCGATCAGTTGTGAATCGTAAGGAGTATTTTCCTTGAACGGCACCATGCGCTTGAGCAAATCTTCATCGAAGGGCGCATTGCCACTGAACATGACCTTGCCCAGCGAGTAGCGCGGACCACTGTCATAGACCAGCTCGATGTCGGCAAGCCCGGCTCGCGGGTCAACAGCCAGGCGCTGGCTGGTAAAGTGGCCGCTGAAAAAGCCGTAACGCGACGCCTGATTCTGGATCAGGCGTTTGGCATCCTCATAGTTGCCATGATTGAGCACCGCGCCGGTTTTCAGCGCGTCGCTTTTGGGTACCCGAAAGGCTTTCAGCGATGCTGCCGGACCCTCGACGCGGATTACCACATTGCGCAGGTGAATCGGCTCGCCCGGCTGGATATTGATCACCAGGCGCGGCTGGTCAGCGTCCTTGATCTCGCTGTCGATCTGCGCCTGATAATAGCCAAGCGCCTGAGCCGCTTTCTCTGCCTGCTGTTCGGCACCCAGGCTGAAGTTACGCAACGCCTGAACGTCACGCTCGCCCAGGTCCCCCACATACCCTTCGACGTTGGCCTTGAGTTCCGGGTTGGCGGGCTTGATCCTGACGTCGAGGCGGGCCTGTGCAAGCGCCGCTGCACTCATGGTCATCAGAAACAGGCTGCTGAATAGTCTGAAAAGCTTCATGGGCGTAGATGCTAACACGATCGACGGGCCGCACTGGAAGCCCACGAATTGTCGGAGATTCAGACCGTTACGTCAGGGACCGGCAGTGAAACCTGAGGATTAGGGTGAAAAAACACATGCTCTCGGACAGGTCCTACTGCAATCTCGCCGATTTCCTCATAGCCTTGTCGCTTATAGAACTCGAGATAACGAGGATTTCCCGTGTCTACGACGATGCCCTGAGAGTGCTCATCCACCGCGCACCAATCGTGCAGCGCCCGAAGCAGTTGTTCACTCAAATCCTGCCCCAGCTTCTGACCCTGAAATTCCGGGTCCAGGCCTATCAACGGCAGCACATGCACGGTTTCGGACGGAACACAGGCCAGCACCGCGTTGTAATAAGCCAGATAACGCTGGGTGCAACCAAGGCCGGTGTCCATCACCATGCGCAGACGCCAGGCCCAGCTTTCAGTGACGCCCAGACGACGTTGCGGTGGCGCGATCAGCGCTACGCCGACCAGCCGATCCTGCAGAAACAGACCGAGTGCAGGCTGGTCCTGCAGGAAGTGTTGTTTGACCAGTTGGCGAATGGTCGCCAATACGCGTTGCTCATATCCCTCGCGCTCGGCATTGAACAGATAGGCGAACGTCGGATCGTGCCGATAGGCCCTGAACAGCAAGGAGCGGGTTTCACGGGAATAACCACTGTCGAGTTGACGAACTTCACCCGTGATGGCAGCAGGTAGGGACATAAAGGGCCTCGTGTTAACGGAACTGCGTCTGGCGCAGCAGTTTTGGCAAGCAGGCTTTCGAGTGATGGCACTTGATAACAGTTCCAACGATTTGTCCGGGCCTGTGTTTGCGCGGTGCCTTACACGGTGCTGGTCCTGAAACCACAGGTCAGCTAGCATCGCTGTTTGTTTTTGCTCAGGACCGCCGTTTTATGAAAATCGTCTCGTTCAACATCAATGGTCTGCGCGCTCGACCTCATCAGTTGGCGGCGCTGATCGACAAACATCAGCCTGACGTAATCGGCCTTCAGGAAACCAAGGTTTCTGACGAGCAGTTCCCCCACGCGGAAGTCGAAGCGCTGGGCTATCACGTGCATTTCCACGGCCAGAAAGGCCATTACGGTGTTGCCCTGCTATCACGCAATCCTCCGCTGGCCCTGCATAAGGGTTTTGAAGGCGACGACGAGGAATCGCAGAAGCGCTTCATCTGGGGCACTTATGCCGACAGCAATGGGCAGCCGGTCACCATCATGAATGGCTACTTTCCGCAGGGCGAGAGCCGTGATCACCCGACCAAATTTCCAGCCAAACAGCGTTTTTACGAGAATCTGCAGACCTTGCTGGAGAGCCATTTCAGCAACGAGCAGCCGCTTATCGTGATGGGTGACGTAAACATTTCTCCGCAGGACTGCGACATCGGCATCGGTGCCGACAACGCCAAGCGCTGGCTGAAGACCGGCAAGTGCAGCTTTCTCCCCGAAGAGCGCGAGTGGATGGAACGCTTGAAAAACTGGGGCTTGGTGGACAGCTTCCGTCATCTGTACCCTGAAGTCGTCGACCGATTCAGCTGGTTTGACTATCGCAGCCGCGGCTTTGAAGACGAACCCAAGCGCGGCCTGCGCATCGACCTGATCATGACCTCTACCGGCCTGCAGCCACGCATCAAGGCGGCCGGGGTGGACTACGATTTGCGCGGCATGGAAAAGCCGTCGGACCATGCGCCGATCTGGCTGGAACTGAACTGAAAAAGCGCCCTATCGTGCGATCCGGCTTTATGCATAAACGGGTCGCGCGCGCATTGGTCGAGCAATCGTCATATTCCGGAAATCTTTCTGTCTTATTCTCCCGGCACCCTCCCGTGACTCATGGTGACGCCGATGTTGCGCGCTTTGCTAACGGCGCTGACTCTGTCGAGCGCCACCCTGCCCGCCCTTGCGCTGGCGGCACTGCCGCTGCCCGCGGGTGAAATACCGGCCTTGCGCATTCAAGGCTCAAATACCATCAATGCCCAATTGGGCCCCGCACTGGCTGAAGGGTTGATGCGCCAGCAAGGCCTGCAATCAGTGCAGACTGTTGCCGGCAGTGTCATGAATGAACAGCGCGTCGTCGGTACTACCGCCGCAGGGCAGACGGTCAGTATCGAAGTCGCCGCACATGGTTCAGGCACCGGGTTTACTGCGCTCAAAGCAGGTAACGCCGATATTGCCGCCTCTTCACGACCTATCAAGGATCAGGAAGCCAAGGACCTGGCTGGCCTGGGCGACCTGAAAAGCGCAGCAAGCGAGCAAACCATTGCCATCGATGGCGTTGCTGTGATTCTGCATCCAGGCAATCCGGTCAGACAGCTGGATACGCTGCAGCTGGCGCGCATTTTCAGCGGGGAAGTCAGGGACTGGGCCGAAGTGGGTGGAAATCCGGGAGCGATTCATCTTTATGTTCGCGATGAGAAGTCCGGCACCTATGAAACATTCAAGGACCTGATACTTGTAAAGTACGGCAAGAACCTGTCCGGCACAGCCGCGCGCTTTGAGTCCAGCGAACAGCTCTCCGACGACGTCAGCAAGGACATCAATGGCATCGGTTTTATCGGGCTACCATCCATCAGGCGTGCCAAAGCGGTGGCCATTGCCGATGGTGACTCCAGACCGATGCTCCCGACTGTCAGTCTGATTGCCACCGAGGATTATCCTCTGTCGCGACGGCTCTACTTTTATGTGCCCACCTCAACTCATCAACGCTGGGCGCAGGCGTTGGTCCGTTTCGCGCAGAGCGCCGAGGGTCAGGCCATCGTCGCACAGAGCGGCTTTGTCGCGCAGACCGTGCAGGCACTCAAGGTGCAGCCTACCGCGCAGATGCCTGCGGACTATCAGGCACTGGCGCGCAAGGCCGAACGGCTGTCGGTCAACTTTCGCTTTGCCCAGGGCAGCGCGAGGCTGGACAACAAGGCGCAGCAGGACCTCAAGCGGGTAGCGGAGTACCTGAAAACCAGCGATAAGCTCAATCAACATGTCACGCTGGTCGGCTTTGGTGATGCCAAAAGCGACCCGGCTCGCGCAGCCCTGCTCTCAAGGCTGCGCGCCATGGCAGTGCGCCGCGAGCTGCTGAAAAGCGGCGTGACATTTCGCGACATCGTTGGCCTGGGAGATGAGATGCCGGTAGCCACCAATGAGATCGATGACGGCCGGATCAAGAACCGTCGGGTCGAAGTCTGGGTGCAGTAGCCTGGGCGCAATTATCGACTACCAGTTCAGGACTGGCTGCGCTCCCTGTCTGCCGGCAGGTATTTGCCCAGTTCATACTTGCCGACAGCGGCGCGGTGTACTTCATCCGGGCCGTCTGCCAGACGCAGCGTGCGCTGCATGGCATACATGTAGGCCAAGGGGAAATCATTGGAAACACCCGCACCGCCGTGCATCTGGATCGCCCGATCGATGACCTTCAGCGCCACGTTCGGCGCTACCACCTTGATCTGCGCGATTTCGCTTCTGGCGACCTTGTTGCCTGCTGTGTCCATCATGTAGGCAGCCTTCAGGGTCAGCAGGCGGGCCATATCGATCTCCATGCGCGAATCGGCAATCCTGTCGATATTGCCCCCCAGCCTGGCCAGTGGTTTGCCGAAGGCAACCCGGTCTACGGAGCGCCTGCACATCAGCTCAAGTGCCCGTTCAGCCATACCGATGGAGCGCATGCAGTGGTGAATGCGGCCTGGTCCCAACCGGCCTTGAGCGATTTCAAAGCCGCGCCCCTCACCCAGCAAGACGTTTTCAAACGGCACCCTGACGTTATCGAACACCACTTCGGCATGCCCGTGGGGCGCGTCGTCGTAGCCGAACACAGGCAGCGGCCTGACAATCTTCACGCCCGGCGTGTCGACCGGGACCAGAATCATCGAGTGTTGCTGATGGCGCGGCCCGTCAGGATTGCTCAGGCCCATGAAAATCAGAATTTTGCAGCGTGGGTCGCAGGCACCTGAAGTCCACCACTTGCGGCCATTGATCACCCATTCGTCGCCATCGTGCTCGGCGCGCGCGGCCATATTGGTGGCGTCCGATGACGCCACCTCGGGCTCGGTCATGGCAAAAGCAGAACGAATTTCGCCGCGCAGCAACGGTTCCAGCCAGCGAGCTTTCTGTTCCTCGCTGGCATAGCGAACCAGCACCTCCATGTTGCCGGTGTCAGGCGCAGAGCAATTGAACGGCTCGGGGCCCAGCATCGAACGCCCCATGATTTCCGCCAGCGGCGCGTATTCCAGATTGCTCAGGCCAGCACCGAGCGCAGACTCCGGCAAAAACAGGTTCCACAACCCCTCAGCCCTTGCACGGGCTTTCAGTTCTTCCATGATCGCGGTGGGCTGCCAGCGGTCGCCTTCGGCCACTTGCTGTTCGAAAACCGGCTCGGCCGGATAAACGTATGCATCCATGAACGCGGTGACGCGCTCACGCAATGCCTGCACCTTTGGGGAATACGCGAAATCCATGGGCCACTACCTTCTCGATCAGGGTGTCGAATGCATGATCCTGATGCTAGAGAAACGCCATACATTTATCTAATCTATTCTCGGCGTGTATAAACATTCATAACCGATATATGATCCATCACCGCTGCGGCGTCCCCAGCCTGCCGAACAGCGAATCAAAATAACAGCACGAGGCGCTCATCAATGAACCTGAGCAAGGTCGATCTCAATCTTTTCATTGTCTTCGACGCCATCTACACCGAAGCCAATCTGACCCGGGCCGGGCAGATCGTCGGCATTACCCAGCCTGCGGTGTCCAACGCCCTGGCGCGGCTGCGAGAGACCTTCAACGACCCACTGTTTGTGCGCACGGCTCAAGGCATGGTGCCGACACCGATGGCACAAAACATCATCGGCCCGGTGCGCAGTGCACTCTCATTGCTCAGGGTCTCAGTGCAGGAAAGCCGTATATTCAACCCGTTGCAGGCCAACAAGAATTACCGCATCAGCATGACCGACCTGACCGAGGCCGTGATCCTGCCGACGCTGTTCCAGCGGCTGCGACGCCTTGCGCCTGCAGTGACCATCGAAAGCTTTCTGTCCAAGCGTCGGGAAACCACCAAGGAGCTGGCTGCCGGGCGCCTCGACTTCGCCGTGGATGCACCGCTCAATACCGACCCGCAGGTTCGCCACGTCAAACTGATGGAAGACCGCTATGTGTGCGGCATGCGCAAGACGCATCCGCTGGCAAACAAGGCCACGTTGACGCTGGATGATTACATGAGCCAGGCACACATCCATATTTCCAGTCGGCGTAGCGGACTGGGGCACGTGGACCTGGCGTTGGGCAAGATGGGCATTCAGCGCAGGATTGCGTTGCGCTCGCAGCATTACCTGATGGCGACACAGGTCCTGCAGCAGACTGATATGGTCATGACCATACCGGAACGCTTCGCCCGCCGTAACGATTTGCACTATGTCCACTTACCGGTCAACGATGTGCCTTCGGTCGAAACCCATCTGTACTGGCATGAAAGCACTGATCAGGACCCAGCCAACCGCTGGATGCGCGAACAGATCATCGAGCTTTCACAGCGGGTCGTGGCGCAGGAACAAAGCCTCGAGAAAGCATGAGATAAAAACACCAAGCCATTGTTTTTAAATTAAATATTTAAATTTGTTAAAGTCGTTTCTAATTTGGCAGGCGCGGCTTGGCGCGCCTTGACAACACGACTTCTGCTTGACGCTTACGTAAAGCACGCCGTAGGTTGAGTGCTGAATATCTCTTTGAGCGACACCATGAGCAGTCAGACTTACAGCATTTCCGAGCTCGCCCGTGAGCTGGATATCACCACCCGCGCGATCCGCTTTTACGAAGAGCAAGGCATGCTCAGCCCTGAACGCAAGGGACTGGAGCGCATCTACACCGCCCGTGACAAAGTCACCCTGAAACTGATCCTGCGCGGCAAACGCATCGGTTTTTCGCTGGCTGAATGCAAGGAACTGATCTCGCTGTACGACCCTGCCGGTGATAACCAGAAGCAGTTGCAGACCATGCTCGGCAAGATCGCCGAGCGCCGTGAACAGCTCGAACAACAATTGCTGGACATCCGGCAAATGCAACTGGAGCTGGACACCGCCGAAGAGCGTTGCCGGGCTGCGCTCGATAAAACTGCTGCCACTTCACACTGACCACCAAAAGGCACTGCCATGTCTCTTCCACAAAAGGTAAATATCGTTGAAGTCGGCCCGCGTGACGGCCTGCAGAATGAAGCACAACCGATCAGTATCGACGACAAGGTGCGCTTGGTGGATGACCTGACGGCAGCCGGACTGAGCCACATTGAAGTCGGCAGTTTTGTCTCGGCCAAATGGGTGCCGCAGATGGCTGGCTCCGCCCAGGTGTTCGAAAATATCCAGCGGCGTGAAGGCGTTATCTACTCTGCCCTGGCACCCAACCTGCGCGGGTTCGAAGATGCGTTGGCGGCCGGCGTCAGAGAGGTCGCGGTGTTTGCAGCGGCAACCGAAGGGTTCTCCCGGCGTAACCTCAATTGCTCGATCAGCGAAAGCCTGGAGCGCTTTGCGCCCATCATGGCGGCGGCGCAGATGCATGGTGTGCAGGTTCGGGGTTATGTGTCGTGCGTGTTGGGCTGCCCTTATGAGGGCAGTGTCTCGCCGCAGCAGGTCGCAGCCGTCGCCAACGAACTCTACGCGATGGGTTGCTATGAAGTTTCGCTGGGCGACACCATCGGCACCGGCACGCCGGGGGCCACGCGAGCGCTGTTCAACGCCGTCTCTGCGCAGATCCCGCGAGGCAAGCTTGCCGGGCACTTCCACGACACTTACGGTCAGGCGCTGGTGAATATCTACGCCAGCCTGGAGGAAGGTATCCAGGTCTTCGACAGTTCCGTGGCAGGCCTGGGCGGCTGCCCGTACGCCAAGGGTGCCAGCGGCAATGTTGCCACTGAGGACGTGCAGTACATGTTGCAGGGCATGGGCATTGAAACCGGGGTAGATCTGGACCAGGTCATCGCCGCAGGCCAGCGCATCTGCGACGTACTGCAACGCAGCAATGGCTCGCGCGTGGCCAGGGCCCGGCTGTCTGCGTAACGACTGTCACCTGTCGGTAACAGGGTGCGACAACTTGTCACACAGTGTTACCCTGCCCCGCGTTCAGTCGAGACAAACGGGTAACACAGAAACACTCGGCCACTGAATCAGATGGCCCGATGCCCGAAAAAGACGTTCAGCTCCCGGTATTACGGGGCTTTTAAAAAACTGGCACGGGTCCTGCTATATCACTTGTACAACAAAAATAAAAACACGCAGCAACCCAATAAAAACAACACGTACCGGCTCTGACACAACAAGAACAACACGGACAGAGACGTAGCTAACAGATTTTTTTGAAGTGGACAGCTTTTCTGAACTGCTTGCCTTGCAAGTCGTTCTGCAGCCAGACAGAGAATAACAAAACTGCCCTGAGGCAGCTCCCGAACTGGTTGGATCACATGATGAAAGCTTGATCAGCGCTCAAAAAAATACGTTTGCTCTTGGTCCCGCATGCGGACCGCTCAAAAAAGCAGTGAAGGGCCAGGTCGCCAAAAACAACAACAGGCCACCCGAAAAACAAAAAAGAGCATAGAGACATACCTTGAAGGGGAGCCCAGGCTCCCCTTCGTGCTTTCCAGCGTTTGCTTTTGCCTCCCGACTCTCCCCCACCCTCTGCGCACAAGCCTGATTGACAGCACACATCCGCAGGTTTACGTTAACGTAAAGGTCATAGCCAATCCGCAAAGAATCATCTCCAAGAATAAAACAGGAACGCTACCCATGAGTTACCCCAGCCTGAACTTCGCCTTGGGCGAAACCATCGACATGCTGCGCGACCAGTTGCAATCCTTCGTCGCCGCAGAGCTTGCCCCGCGCGCCGCGCAGATCGACAAGGACAACCTGTTCCCAGTCGACATGTGGCGCAAATTCGGTGAGATGGGCGTGCTCGGCATCACGGTCAGCGAGGAATACGGTGGCGCAGGCCTGGGTTATCTGGCGCATGTCGTGGCGATGGAAGAAATCAGCCGTGGCTCGGCATCGGTGGCACTTTCCTACGGCGCACATTCCAACCTGTGCGTGAATCAGATCAACCGCAATGGCAGCCCGGCGCAGAAAGCCCGATACCTGCCCAAGCTGATCAGCGGCGAGCACATTGGCGCGCTGGCCATGAGCGAACCCAATGCAGGCTCGGACGTGGTATCGATGAAGCTGCGCGCCGACAAGCGCGGCGATCACTACGTACTCAACGGCAGCAAGACCTGGATCACCAACGGGCCTGACGCCAATACCTACGTGATCTACGCCAAGACCGATCTGCAAAAGGCTGCGCATGGCATTAGCGCATTCATCGTCGAGCGTGACTGGAAAGGCTTCTCGCGCGGCAGCAAGTTCGACAAGCTGGGCATGCGCGGCTCCAATACCTGCGAGCTGTTTTTCGACAACGTAGAGGTGCCTGAGGAAAACCTGCTGGGCGTACTGGACGGTGGTGTCAGAGTCCTGATGAGCGGCCTCGATTATGAACGCGTCGTGCTCTCTGGCGGGCCGACCGGAATCATGCAGGCCTGCATGGACGTGGTGGTGCCCTACATTCACGACCGCAAGCAGTTCGGCCAGAGCATCGGCGAGTTCCAGCTGATTCAGGGCAAGGTCGCAGACATGTACACCCAGCTTAACGCCAGCCGGGCCTATCTGTACGCCGTCGCCCAAGCCTGTGATCGTGGCGAGACCACGCGCAAGGACGCAGCGGGCGTGATCCTCTACAGCGCCGAACGCGCCACGCAGATGGCGCTGGATGCCATCCAGATTCTGGGCGGCAATGGCTACATCAACGAATTCCCGGCCGGTCGACTGTTGCGCGACGCCAAACTCTACGAGATCGGTGCAGGCACCAGCGAGATCCGGCGCATGCTCATCGGTCGCGAACTGTTCAACGAAACCCGTTGATTGCGGAGCTACCATGACCATTCTGCAGACTCGCATCAACGCCCGCTCGCCGGAATTTGCCCTTAATCGCACCGCGCTGCTCAAGCAGGTCGAAGAGCTCCGTATGTTGCTGAGCATCGTTCGCCAAGGCGGCGGGCCCAAGGCCCAGGAGCGTCATACGTCACGCGGCAAGCTGCTGCCGCGCGAACGTATCAACCGTCTACTGGACAGCGGCTCGCCGTTTCTGGAAATCGGCCAACTGGCCGCCCATCAGGTGTATGGCGAAGAGGTTCCAGCCGCAGGGGTAATTGCCGGTATTGGCCGGGTCGAGGGCGCCGAGTGCATGATCATCGCCAACGACGCGACGGTCAAAGGTGGCTCCTATTACCCGCTGACCGTCAAAAAGCACCTGCGCGCGCAGACCATCGCCCAGCAAAACCGCCTGCCGTGCATTTACCTGGTGGACTCCGGTGGTGCCAACCTGCCGCGCCAGGACGAAGTGTTTCCGGACCGCGAACACTTCGGGCGAATCTTCTTCAATCAAGCCAACATGAGCGCACAAGGCATTCCCCAGATTGCCGTGGTCATGGGTTCCTGTACCGCAGGCGGGGCCTATGTTCCGGCCATGGCCGACGAAGCGATCATGGTGCGTCAGCAAGCCACCATCTTCCTCGCAGGCCCGCCACTGGTAAAAGCTGCCACCGGAGAAATAGTCAGCGCTGAAGACCTGGGCGGTGCCGATGTGCATTGCCGCACCTCAGGGGTGGCCGATCACTATGCCGACAGCGACGAGCACGCGCTGGCATTGGCGCGACGCAGCATCGCCAATCTGAACTGGCGCAAGCAGGGTCAACTGAACACTGTCACACCGATTGCGCCGTTGTACGCAAGCGATGACCTGTACGGCATTATCCCGGCCGACACAAAGCAGCCGTTTGACGTACGCGAAGTCATCGCGCGGTTGGTGGATGGCTCGGTACTGGATGAATTCAAGGCGTTGTTTGGCACCACGCTGGTCTGCGGCTTCGCTCGTCTGCATGGCTACCCGATCGCGATTCTAGCCAACAATGGGATTCTGTTCGCAGAAGCTGCGCAAAAAGGCGCGCACTTTATCGAACTGGCCTGCCAAAGGGGAATTCCCCTGCTGTTTCTGCAGAACATCACCGGTTTCATGGTAGGTCAGAAGTATGAGGCGGGGGGCATCGCCAAGCATGGTGCCAAGCTGGTGACCGCCGTGGCCTGCGCGAAGGTGCCTAAATTCACGGTCATCATCGGCGGCAGTTTCGGCGCAGGAAATTACGGCATGTGCGGCCGCGCCTACGACCCGCGCTTCCTGTGGATGTGGCCCAACGCGAGAATCGGCGTGATGGGCGGTGAGCAGGCAGCGGGCGTGCTGGTGCAGGTCAAGTGCGAGCAGGCGGAACGTGCCGGCCAGGCCTTCAGCGCCGAGCAGCAGGCCGAACTGAAGCAGCCGATTCTCGATCAGTACGAGCATCAAGGGCATCCTTATTACTCCAGCGCCCGACTGTGGGACGACGGAGTCATCGACCCGGCACAAACCCGCGACATTCTTGCGCTGGCCCTGTCCGCCTCGCTCAATGCGCCCATCGAACCTACCACCTTCGGCCTGTTCCGGATGTGAGGCGGGAAATGACCATGACTTCGACCTCGTTCGCGACCATAGAGTTGATCACCGACCCACGTGGTTTCGCCACGCTGTGGCTAAATAGACCGGACAAGAACAATGCCTTCAATGCGCAGATGATTCGCGAGTTGATCCTCGCGCTGGACCAGGTGCAAAGTGATGCCGGCCTGCGCTTTCTGCTGGTGCGCGGGCGTGGCAGGCATTTCAGCGCCGGTGCCGATCTGGCCTGGATGCAGCAGGCCGCAGAGCTGGACTACAACACCAATCTGGACGATGCCCGTGAACTGGCAGAGCTGATGTACAGCCTCGCCAAATTGAAAATCCCGACGCTTGCGGTGGTGCAAGGTGCAGCATTCGGTGGCGCGCTGGGCCTGATCAGTTGCTGCGACATGGCCATTGCGACGGCAGATGCGCAGTTCTGCCTGTCAGAAGTACGCATAGGTCTGGCTCCAGCGGTTATCAGTCCGTTTGTGGTACAGGCCATCGGCGAACGCGCCGCGCGGCGCTACGCCCTGACCGCCGAGCGTTTCGATGGTCAGCGAGCGCAGCAGATGGGGCTGATAGCTGAGTGCTACCCGGCTGCCGACCTGCAAGCCCGCACGCAGGAGTGGATCGACAACCTGCTGCTCAACAGCCCGCAGGCCATGCGAGTCAGCAAGGAGTTGCTGCGCGAAGTCGGTAGCGGCGAACTCACACCCGCATTGCGTCGCTACTGTGAAAGCGCCATCGCGCGCATCCGCACCAGCGCCGAAGGCCAGGAAGGCCTGCGCGCCTTCCTGCAAAAACGTACACCCGGCTGGCAGCCACACGGCGATCAAACGCCAGCAGCGCTTGCAGCCCGGCAAGAATCACAGAAGGACTCGCAATCATGAGCACCCCCGAGCTGACCACGCTGTTGATCGCCAACCGTGGTGAAATTGCCTGTCGTATCATGCGTACCGCGAAAACCATGGGGCTCACCACAGTCGCCGTGCACAGTGCCATTGACCGTGACGCACGGCATAGCCGTGAGGCTGATATCCGTGTGGACCTTGGAGGCAGCAAGGCAGCAGAAAGCTACTTGGCGATCGACAAGCTTATCGATGCGGCCAGGGCAAGCGGCGCGCAAGCGATTCACCCCGGTTATGGTTTTTTGTCCGAAAATGCCGACTTTGCCCGTGCCATTGAAGAGGCCGGGCTGATTTTCCTCGGCCCACCCGCCTCGGCCATCGACGCCATGGGCAGCAAATCTGCCGCCAAGTCGCTGATGGATCAAGCTGGCGTGCCATTGGTGCCTGGCTATCACGGCGACGCACAGGACATCGAGACGTTCCGCAGCGCCGCTGAACGCATCGGTTACCCCGTGCTGTTGAAAGCCACGGCAGGCGGTGGCGGCAAAGGCATGAAGGTTGTGGAGCACAGCGGCGAACTGGCCGAAGCGCTGGCCTCTGCGCAACGCGAGGCGCTCTCATCGTTCGGCGACGCGCGAATGCTGGTGGAGAAATACGTCCTCACCCCACGCCACGTCGAGATTCAGGTGTTTGCCGACCGCCATGGTCACTGTCTCTACCTCAATGAGCGCGACTGCTCCATTCAGCGCCGACACCAGAAGGTCGTCGAAGAAGCACCTGCGCCCGGCCTGACACCCGAACTGCGCAAGGCCATGGGTGAAGCGGCGGTCAAGGCCGCACAGGCAATCGGCTACGTGGGTGCAGGCACGGTGGAATTCCTGCTGGACGCGCGCGGCGAGTTTTTCTTCATGGAGATGAATACCCGCCTGCAAGTCGAGCACCCGGTGACCGAGTACATCACGGGCCTGGATCTGGTGGAATGGCAGATTCGGGTGGCCAGAGGCGAACCGTTGCCTATTACTCAGGAACAAGTGCCACTGATCGGTCACGCCATTGAGGTCCGGTTATACGCCGAAGACCCGGCCAACGATTTTCTGCCTGCGACCGGCACGCTGGAACTCTACAGAGAATCCGCGTCCGGCCCCGGCAAGCGTGTGGACAGTGGCGTTAGCGAGGGTGACAACATTTCACCCTTCTATGACCCCATGCTCGGCAAACTGATTGCCTGGGGCGAAAACCGTGAGCAGGCCCGTTTGCGCCTGCTCGCTATGCTGGATGAGTTTGCAGTGGGCGGTGTCAGAACCAACCTCGCATTTTTGCGCAGAATCATCGCCCATCCAGCGTTTGCCGCCGCGGAACTGGACACCGGCTTCATCCCCCGCTATCAGGATAAATTGCTGCCGCAAACGGGTGAACTGTGTGAGGAACTCTGGCAGGCCGCCGCCGAGGCCTTCAGCCAGAGCGAACCGGCACGTGTCGATCAAGCCGACCTGCACTCGCCCTGGGCGGTCACGGCAGGCTTTCGTGCAGGCCTGCCTGCGGAGAGGGATCTGCGGCTGAGCTGCAATGGTCAAACCCGAACCGTCTACCTGCGCAACAGCAGCGACTCACCATTTAAACTCAGCAACGAGCATCTGACTGTCGAACACAACGGCGTGCGCCGCTCGCATCTGGCGATACGCCGTGGCGGTACGCTTTACCTCAAATGGCAAGGCGACCTGCACACCATCACGCGACTGGACCCCATCGCGCAGGCCGACGTCAGCGATAGCCAGCATGGCGGCCTGACCGCACCCATGAATGGCAGCATCGTGCGCGTGCTGGTTGAAGTGGGTCAGGCGGTCGAGTCCGGCGCGCAACTGATGGTGCTGGAGGCCATGAAGATGGAACACAGCATCCGCGCAGCCAGTGCCGGAGTCGTTACAGCGCTTTACTGCCATGAGGGAGAGATGGTCAACGAAGGCGCAGTACTGGTGGAACTGACCTGACCACCAGCGACGGCCGCACATGAAAACGCCCTGAACAGTCAGGGCGTTTTGCACAGCAGAGAACGGCTTAGTAGTAAGCGTTTTCTTTCTGCGTATGGTCGGTCACATCGCGAACGCCCGACAGCTCGGGAATGCGCTCAAGCAACGTACGCTCGATACCTTCCTTCAACGTGACATCAGCCTGACCGCAACCCTGGCAACCGCCACCGAATTGCAGAACAGCAATATTTTTCGCCTCCTCTTCAACCACATCGATCAGCGTGACCTGACCGCCGTGACTGGCAAGGCCCGGATTGATCTCGGTTTGCAGATAATAATTGATGCGCTCGTTGATCGGGCTGTCGGCATTGACCATTGGCACCTTGGCGTTTGGTGCCTTGATGGTCAACTGGCCGCCCATGCGATCAGTGGCGTAATCAACTACGGCATCATCCAGAAAGGCTTCGCTGAAACCATCGATCCAGGCGGTGAAGCTCTTCAGGCCGATAGCCTTGTCTTCCGGCTTTTCTTCACCCGGCTTGCAGTAGGCAATGCAGGTTTCGGCGTACTGGGTGCCGGGCTGAGTAATAAATACGCGGATGCCAATGCCCGGGGTGTTCTGCTTTTCCAGCAGATCGGCCAGATAATCGTGGGCGGCATCGGTAATAGTGATAGCGGTCATGAAAATTCCTCGCAGACGTGCCAGCAGTTTACGCCAATCGGCACCGTCACACAAAGTCCTAGTATTTTTGTCAGGTTAATGCCTGCGCCCGGCTGACCGCTCGGCGTCCGTCCAGCCAGCTCTTCATCCTTCGGTAAAGGCCCTTCTCGATCCATTCATAACTGACCCAGGCACCGATGGCGATAATCGGCACGCAGAACGCGAACACCACATAAGGACTGAGGCCAAAGCGCTGCGCCATCAGCAACCCGCCGTACAGCACCAAGACATGCAGCAGGTAGACCGAGTACGAGCAATCGCCCAGTACCTTGAGCAACCTGTTGCCCTGGAAATACGGTTCAAGCGAGATGCACGACAGCACGATCAAGGCACTCGGCAGGCCCCAGTTGAGCAGACGCTGCTCATTGGTCAGGTGATTGATCGCATACAGCCCTACCGCAATACCCGCCAGCGGCAGCCATAGCGCCTGTTTGATCCAGCCACGGCGATAAAGGATGCCGATGCCGATACCCAGCAGGAATTCGTAAATAATGTCGTTGCCATAGAAGCGGCTGATCAGCCCGGTGCGGGCCAGAACCTCACTGACCGCAAACAGCGCTGCGGCAATGATCAGCGGCCTGTGACGCTGTTGAAAGAGGAATACCACCGAGAACAGCAGGTAGAAAAACATCTCATAGTTGAGCGTCCAGCCGACGTTAAGCGTCGGGTAAAGGCCATAACCACCGGGGTTTTCGGAAGGAATGAATACCAGTGACAAGAGGAAGTTCTGCCAGCCGATGACCTGGTGCGGGAGCATTGGTGCTGCAATCAGCAACAACAACGCCATGGCGGCGGTATACAGCCAATAGGCCGGAACAATTCGAATCAGACGATGCAGGATGAAGCGCCGTGCAGGCATATCGCTGTTCTGCGTCGACAAAAAGATAACCAGACCACTGATGACAAAGAAGATATCAACGCCGACCGCGCCCTTCGACACAAAGAATTGTCCCACCGGGCCGCTGGCCTTGAAATCGAAAAAAATCTGCATGAAGTGATGACACACCACGACCCACGCTGCGAACGCCCGTAGCGCCTGAACTGAAATCAACATCACAAAAAACCTCTACTGCCTGACTTTCAATCATGGGTCGTTTGATAAAACGGCCTATGACGCGCACCATTTCGGACCACCTTTTTGGAAAAAAGATCGCGCGAGATACATTTCGTTCAGGAAGTAAAGATGGCCGCAGGCCATGTTGCACAAGGGCCTGCGGCGTGAAGCCCTGGTTTTTCAGAGGTTCTCGTAGCGATTCATGTCCAGCACACCCGCTTCGCGTGGTTCAGTTTCCTGAACGTAGCGATTCAGATCGTGGAAGTAACTCCAGAACAGTGGATGAGTACGACGGATGCCCCAACGCTGGACGATTTGTTCGAAACTCGCCTGATCCTTGCTCTGCTGCATGGCATCGACAAAGGCCGGCACCTGTGCGACCGGAATATTGAAGATGAAATTCGGATAACTGCTGAGCACGCCCGGGTAGACGGTCAGTGTGTCCAGCCCCGGTATATAGCGATAAGACTCGCCCAGCAGAAACGCGACGTTACTGTGTGCACGGTTGCGCAGCATGCTGTAGATCATGCGTTTGCCGTCGCTGCCCTCGATGCGCAGCATGCTTGCTTCCGGCAATTGATCGATGACTTTCAGGCCTGCCGCCGGGCGTGAGGTCAAACGGCTCAGTGCCTGCTCCGCCTGGGCAAAACTGCTGTCGAGGTTCGGCCGAGAACAATACGCCCCGCTACAGCGGTTGATTGGATCAGGCGCGGCATTCAGGCTGCCGGAACGCTCGATCAGCTTGAACGCAAAGTCACGCTGCGGGGCCTTTTCATCGAGTTTGATACCGGTTGGCGTATCGTCATCGATCTTCTGGTAATCCAGCCACATCTTGATCTTGCCGCCATCCTGATAAAGATCGCTGAGTATGTCTTCCCGGCGATCGGCTGGCATCAGGCGCAGGAAGTTGATCTCGGCACCGTTGCGGATCAAATCGAAATACAGCCGGGTCTGTGCCTGATGTGAAACGTTGCCATAGACATCGAAGTTCACCGCCAACTGGTAATAGGTGCGCTCCAGCAGCGGGAAGTCGAACAACCACATGGAGTGCGGCACGTCGCCAATCAGGCCTTTATTGACCGAAGCGCTGTCGAAATGACGGAAAACGGTCAGCAAGGCATTGTCGTTGCCAGCCCACAGCGTGCTCCACCCCGGTGCTGGCATTTTCGCGTAACTGTCGCGGCGCAGGTCTTCATACTCATTGCGCCGGTCGCGGTAGGACAGCCACAGGCTCAGCACGCTGCCCACGTCATCGTTCTGCCCCGGCATGGCCAGCAATGGCGTGGCCTCCCCGCGATAAGTCGCATCGGTGATGTAGCGATCGTGCGCCGGGTCCTGGAACAGCACCCAGAACTGATCGCGAATCACATCGGTCGCGATTTGCCCGCGACAGACCGGTCCGCGAATGAAGGTGCGGACGAAATACTCGGCATTGTCGAGCATGAACTGATAGCGCGACGCTGCCGGGATGGCTTCAAAGGTCAGAAACGGATTGGCCCGATGGCCAGGGCCATAGCCAGGCAGTGCGTTGACCTTCCAGTCGTTACCATAGAACAACTGCCTGACCCGCGTCAGTTTCTGCGGGCTCATGGCATAGGTAATGTGGGTCTTGTGAACGATCACGCCCTGCACAGGAATCAATCGATAATAGAAGTCACTGCCCGGATCATCGTCGGGGCGACGAGTAGCGATCAGGTCCACAGGCTTGCCGCTTGGGGTTCGCGAGCGCACCCACTGAAAGAAGTGCCCGGCTTCGCCGCCCTCGAAATAGATATGTGCCAGAAACAGGTGCTCAAACAGCCAGCGACCGACCAGCGCCTGATTCGCGCCAGGCTCGTTGAGCTGCGCCTCCCAGGCATTGATCTGCGCCGTTTCCGTGACACTCGGGGTAATGGTCTGCTGCTCGACCGGGGCACCGGCGGCCAGCCAGCGTTGCAGCGTCTGGTATTCGGCGTCGGTCAGGCCAGCCACCGCCAGTGGCATGCCTTGTTGCGCATGAGCTGCGGCATAGGCGTTGAATTCGCCGGGCAGCGGGCAGACATTTTCGCGATTGATGCCCAGTGCGATCTCGTCCGGAATTTTGCTGTTGGCTGGCAAAGGCGCGCTGCGCCCCAGATCGAGCATGCGCGCCATCAGGGCTGCCTGACTGCCCTGGGCCTCCAGCACAGAGTAAAAACCCTTGCCGCGCCACGCCTCGGTATCACGCGCATCATAAAACAGTCGGGTCGGCGCTACCGCCTCACTGCGCTCGCCCTGGTAAACCGGGATCTTGCTGGCACCACGGCTCACGCCTTCCCCGCTGCCCAGGTTCAACTGGCAGGGAGCGTCGTTGCAGGCATGGCAGGCAACGCATTTCTCGGTAAGGATCGGCTGAATATCCTTTACGTAGGAAATAGCCGGGCTTGCGGGTGTGGCTGAGGGTGTCTGGGCCTGTGCAGCACAGCAGATAAAAAGCAAGGCGATGCTTGCCAACAAACGGTGCGGCATATCCCGTAGGCTCTGTCATTAAAAATGGCACAATTCTACTAGGCCGTCATTGCCTCCAACATGAATGATTTTCATGCAAAAGCCGCAGCACCACCAAAACCGTTCCGGTTTGCTATCATCCCGTCCTTTAAAGTATCGACCTTCTCAAGGTAGCCCCCATGTCTGACCGCAGCGCCCGCCATCAAGCCTTTCTCACTGCTCTGAAACAGAGGATTCTGATCCTCGATGGCGGCATGGGCACCATGATTCAGAGCTACAGGCTTGAAGAGCACGATTATCGGGGCAAGCGTTTCGCCGATTGGCCAAGCGATGTCAAGGGCAACAACGACCTGTTGATCCTGACCCGGCCTGACGTGATCGGCGCCATTGAGAAGGCTTATCTGGATGCCGGTGCCGACATTCTCGAAACCAATACCTTCAACGCCACTCAGGTCTCCCAGGCCGACTATGGCATGGAGTCGATCGTCTACGAGCTGAACCTGGAAGGCGCGCGCCTGGCACGCAAGGTCGCAGACGCCAAAACCCTTGAAACGCCGGACAAGCCGCGCTTCGTGGCGGGCGTGCTGGGCCCTACCAGCCGCACCTGCTCGCTGTCGCCGGACGTCAACAACCCTGGCTATCGCAACGTCACGTTCGACGAGTTGGTCGAGAACTACAGCGAAGCCACCAAGGGGCTGATCGAGGGCGGTGCCGACCTGATCCTGATCGAAACCATTTTCGACACACTTAACGCCAAGGCGGCGATCTTTGCCGTGCAGGGCGTGTTCGAAGAAGTGGGTTTTGAACTGCCGATCATGATTTCCGGGACCATCACCGACGCTTCGGGACGTACCCTGTCGGGACAGACCACAGAAGCCTTCTGGAATTCGATCAGCCACGCCAAACCGATCTCGGTCGGTCTGAACTGCGCGCTGGGTGCCAGCGAGCTGCGCCCTTACCTGCAAGAGCTGGCCAACAAGGCCAACACCCATGTATCTGCGCACCCCAACGCCGGTCTGCCCAACGCCTTTGGCGAATACGACGAACTGCCGAGCCAGACGGCGAAGATCATCGAAGAGTTCGCCCAGAGCGGTTTCCTGAACATTGTCGGCGGCTGCTGCGGCACCACCCCGGCGCACATCAAGGCGATTGCCGAGGCAGTCTCGGGCTACGCGCCACGCGAAATTCCGGACATTCCAAAGGCCTGCCGTCTGTCGGGCCTTGAGCCTTTCACCATCGATCGCCAGTCGCTGTTCGTCAACGTCGGCGAGCGTACCAACATCACCGGCTCTGCCCGCTTCGCCCGCCTGATCCGTGAAGACAATTACACCGAAGCGCTGGAGGTCGCCCTGCAGCAGGTCGAGGCCGGTGCCCAGGTGATCGACATCAACATGGACGAAGGGATGCTCGACTCGAAGAAGGCCATGGTGACCTTCCTCAACCTGATCGCAGGCGAGCCGGACATTTCCCGCGTACCGATCATGATCGACTCGTCCAAGTGGGAAGTGATCGAGGCCGGCCTCAAATGCATCCAGGGCAAGGGCATCGTCAACTCCATCAGCATGAAGGAAGGCGTCGAGCAGTTCATTCATCACGCCCGCCTGTGCAAGCGCTATGGTGCAGCCGTGGTGGTCATGGCCTTCGATGAACAGGGGCAGGCCGACACCGAGGCGCGCAAGAAGGAAATCTGCAAGCGCTCCTACGACATTCTGGTCAACGAAGTGGGCTTCCCGCCGGAAGACATTATCTTCGACCCGAACATCTTCGCCATCGCTACCGGTATTGAAGAGCACAACAACTATGCCGTGGACTTCATCAACGCCTGCGCCTACATCCGTGACGAGCTGCCGTATGCGTTGACCTCGGGTGGCGTGTCCAACGTGTCGTTCTCGTTCCGCGGCAACAACCCGGTGCGCGAGGCGATTCACTCGGTGTTCCTGCTGCATGCGATCCGCAACGGCCTGAGCATGGGCATCGTCAACGCCGGCCAGCTGGAAATCTACGACCAGATCCCTGCTGAACTGCGTGACTGCGTCGAAGACGTGGTGCTCAACCGTAACGCCGAAGGCACCGACGCACTGCTGGCAATTGCCGACAAGTTCAAGGGTGATGGCAGCGTCAAGGAAGCGGAAACCGAGGAATGGCGCAGCTGGCCGGTCAATCAACGGCTGGAGCATGCGCTGGTCAAGGGCATCACCACTCATATCGTGCAGGACACCGAAGAGTCGCGGTTGGCATTCACCCGCCCCATCGAAGTGATTGAAGGCCCATTGATGGCGGGCATGAACGTGGTCGGTGACCTGTTTGGCGCAGGCAAGATGTTCCTGCCTCAGGTGGTGAAGTCCGCACGGGTCATGAAACAGGCAGTTGCGCACCTGATCCCGTTCATCGAGCTGGAAAAAGGCGACAAGCCCGAAGCCAAGGGCAAGATCCTCATGGCCACGGTCAAGGGCGACGTCCATGACATTGGCAAGAACATCGTCGGCGTGGTGCTGGGCTGTAACGGTTACGACATCGTCGATCTCGGGGTGATGGTGCCTGCCGAGAAAATCCTTCAGGTGGCGCGCGACGAAAAGTGCGACATCATTGGTCTGTCAGGCCTGATCACGCCGTCGCTGGACGAAATGGTCCATGTTGCCCGGGAAATGCAGCGTCAGGACTTCCATCTGCCCTTGATGATCGGTGGCGCGACCACCTCCAAAGCCCACACTGCGGTCAAGATCGAGCCTAAATACAGCAATGATGCAGTCATCTACGTCACCGACGCTTCACGTGCGGTGGGCGTGGCGACCCAGTTACTGTCGAAAGAACTGAAACCGGCCTTCATCGAAAAGACCCGCCTGGAATACGTCGAAGTACGTGAGCGTACCTCGGCACGCAGTGCGCGCACCGAGCGTTTGAGCTATGGCGCGGCGGTGGCGAAGAAGCCGCAGTTCGACTGGGAAAACTATACCCCTGCCCAACCGACCTTCACCGGCACCCGGGTTCTGCAGGATATCGACCTGAACGTGCTGGCCGAATACATCGACTGGACACCGTTCTTCATCTCCTGGGATCTGGCCGGTAAATACCCGCGCATCCTGACCGACGAAGTGGTCGGTGAAGCGGCCACCGCGCTGTATGCGGACGCCACCCAGATGCTGCGCAAGCTGATCGACGAGAAACTGATCAGCGCCCGTGCAGTATTCGGCTTCTGGCCAGCCAATCAGGTCAACGATGATGATCTGGAAGTCTATGGCGACGACGGCAAGCCGCTGGCGAAGCTGCATCACCTGCGCCAACAGACCATAAAGCCTGACGGCAAGCCGAATTTCTCGCTGGCCGACTTCGTCGCGCCGAAAGACAGTGGCCTGACCGACTACATCGGTGGCTTCATCACCACAGCCGGCATTGGTGCCGAAGAAGTTGCCAAGGCGTATCAGGACAAGGGCGACGACTACAACTCGATCATGGTCAAGGCGCTCGCCGACCGTCTGGCCGAGGCCTGTGCCGAATGGCTGCACCAGCAGGTGCGCAAGGAATACTGGGGTTACGCGAAAGACGAGGCGCTGGACAACGAGGCGTTGATCAAGGAGCAATACATGGGCATTCGTCCGGCTCCCGGCTACCCGGCCTGCCCGGATCACACCGAAAAAGGCACCCTGTTCGCCCTGCTCGATCCACTGCCGGAAGGCACACCCGAACATACGCCCGGCAAAAGCGGCGTGTTCCTGACCGAGCACTACGCAATGTTCCCGGCTGCGGCCGTCAGCGGCTGGTATTTTGCCCATCCTCAGGCGCAGTACTTTGCGGTAGGCAAGGTGGATAAGGATCAGGTCGAAAGCTACACCGCCCGCAAAGGCCAGGACCTGAGCGTCACCGAGCGCTGGCTGGCACCGAACCTGGGTTATGACGAGTAAGCACTGACCCGGCTACTTGCCGCCTGGGCGATCAGGCGGCAACATGTTTTTCAGGGAAAACGGTGAGTCCTCGCCAAAAGCCCCCACGTTGAATGCCTGAATATCAAGCCGGTAGCGCTCCTCACGGGTTGCGTTCAGAAAGCGCTGCGTGTCCTGCGGCTCGACCAGGTGCAGTACATCGATAGTGCGCGCGCCGACCTGTTGCCGGGCTTGCCGCTGGGCAGTGTCATAGCGGTGCAACAGGATGATTGCCCATCCGCCAAGGGTGAAATGCCCGGTAGCAACCACGCTCAGGTTGCCATTGAGCTGGGCCTGCAATGAAAGCGAGGTGCCATTAATGGCACTGAACAACACATCTTCACCCGGTTTACCGCCTTTTTCCCGCAATGCATCCATCGCACCGAACGCCATTTGCTCATTGGCAGCCCATACCAGGCGTGTCTGCGGGTAGCGTTTGAACAACACGCGCGCCTGCTCGAGTGCGCGATCCCGACGCCATCCTCCCAGCGCAATTTGCCGCAAATGCACCTCCGGGTGCTCTGACAAGGCGCGCAGCATGCCTTTTTCACGCAACAGGGACACAGGCGTGGTGTTGGTGCCCGAGAACGCGAGCATTTCAACCTCCTGCCCGTCCATGACCGGGTGCGCAAGGCTGATAAGCCTTTTCGCCGTCAGGTAACCACCCTGCTCGTCGTTGCCGACCAGGCTGCCAATGAAATCCGGATAGCGCGACGGCAGATCACCCAGAATACGAATCTGATCCGCCGTCAGTGTATTGTTGACGGCGAACAGCTTGACCCCGCTGCCTGTAGACATACGCAGGATTTCAGGGGCGACATTCAACTCATTGGAAAACATCAGGTAGTCCGGACGCACATACCCTTGCAGCGTATCGCGCGCCATGGCCAGCAACTTGCGGGTGTCGCGATCGGTATAGAGAATTTTGAGTGACATACCGGTGGTATCGGCGGCCGTCTGCATCACCCGGGCATGGCTCTGCCAATAGCCATCGGTTTCTGTACCGGGACTCAGAAATACCACCGAGGCGGCACATGCGGATCCGGCCCACCAAAGGCCGAATAGCATTAGCCAGCCAACAAATAGCGCCTTCATATCAACGAACCTTGAGGTAGCAGGAATTTATCGCTACACGCGAGTTATCGGCTGCTACAGCAAGGTTCTGGAGACTCCGGCAAATTCTTTGTTCAGCCTGTCACTGGCTGCTGGCCCAGAACATCGCGGCGCCCACGGCCAGTACGACAATGAATAGAATGGCCCAGGTGTCCACGGATCTGCCCGGCTTGGTTACTTTCGGGTGCTTGCTCATCGCATCGCCTCTTGTCGGTCTTATGGGTGATTGCATATGAAAGGAAGGGTTACGACACTCATTCGGCATCGGTCAATTCACAGTTAAGTCGAGTCTTGCCCACACGGCAAGCAGGGATATGACCGAACGCCTTTTTGCTTATCGCTTTTAGTGATTTGCATATATATAAACATCACTTTTATCGATATCTGCAAACTGCTATCGTCGCCTTCGCTCCCGACGGAGTGCGCGGCCGTGCGCGCAGAATTGACCAGATGAAGCAGGCTACCGCAAGTGACGGGCGTGTGCCCGGACTGACGCAACTGCCCTGCTTCATGACGAAGCCTGAGAACAGGACCTATATGTACGTATACGACGATTACGATCAGAAGATCATCGAGGACCGCGTCAAGCAGTTCCGGGATCAGACCCGACGCTACCTTGCCGGGGAACTGAGCGAAGAAGAGTTTCGACCGTTGCGCCTGCAAAACGGTCTTTATGTGCAGCGCTTTGCGCCGATGTTGCGTGTGGCGGTTCCATACGGCCAGCTGACCTCGCGTCAGGCGCGCATGATGGCCAAAATTGCCCGTGACTACGACAAGGGCTACGCGCACATCAGTACTCGCCAGAACGTACAGTTCAACTGGCCTGCGCTTGAAGATGTACCGGATATTCTCGCTGAACTGGCGACCGTGCAGATGCACGCGATCCAGACCAGCGGCAACTGCCTGCGCAACGTGACCACCGACCAGTTTGCCGGTGTTGCTGCAGACGAGCTGGTGGACCCACGCCCATGGTGCGAAATCGTCCGTCAGTGGACCACGTTCCACCCGGAGTTTGCCTACCTGCCGCGCAAGTTCAAGATCGCAATCAACGGTTCGACCAGTGATCGCGCCGCCATCGAAGTACATGACATCGGTCTTGAACCGTTGCGCAACGAAGCCGGCGAGCTGGGCTTTCGTGTCCTGGTGGGTGGCGGCCTTGGCCGTACGCCGGTTGTAGGTGCCTTCATCAACGAGTTCCTGCCGTGGCAGGACCTGCTGAGTTACCTCGACGCCATTCTGCGGGTCTACAACCGTTATGGCCGTCGCGATAACAAGTACAAGGCGCGGATCAAGATTCTGGTCAAGGCACTGACGCCTGAGGTGTTCGCCGCCAAGGTCGACGCCGAAATGGCGCACTTGCGTGGTGGCCAGACCACCCTGACCGAAGCCGAAGTGCAGCGCGTTTCCCGGCACTTCGTCGACCCGCAATACAAGGCTCTCAGCGACCAGCACGCCGAACTGGCAGCACTGGACGCTCAACACCCAGGTTTCGCTCGCTGGCGTCAACGCAATGTGCTGGCCCACAAAAAGCCTGGCTACATTGCTGTGACCCTGTCGCTCAAGCCCACCGGCGTTGCGCCGGGCGACGTGACCGACAAGCAGCTGGACGCCATCGCCGATCTGGCTGATCGCTACAGCTTTGGTCAACTGCGCACTTCCCACGAGCAGAACATCATCCTGGCCGACGTCGAGCAGGCCGAGCTGTTCACCCTGTGGAACGAGCTGCGCGACAATGGTTTTGCCACACCGAACATTGGTCTTCTGACCGACATCATCTGCTGCCCTGGCGGTGATTTCTGCTCGCTGGCCAACGCCAAGTCGATTCCGATTGCAGAATCCATCCAGCGCCGCTTCGACGATCTGGACTACCTGTTCGATATCGGCGAGCTGGACCTGAATATTTCCGGCTGCATGAATGCTTGCGGCCACCACCACGTCGGCCATATCGGCGTGCTGGGCGTGGACAAGAAAGGTGAAGAGTTTTATCAGGTCTCACTCGGCGGCAGTGCCAGCCGTGATGCGAGCCTCGGCAAGATCCTCGGCCCTTCCTTTGCCCAGGAGGCGATGCCGGACGTGATCGAGAAGCTGATCGACGTCTACGTTGAAAAACGTACCGAAGACGAGCGCTTTATCGACACCTACCAACGTATTGGCATTGACCCTTTCAAGGAGCGCGTCTATGCAGCGAATCATTAAGAACAACGAAGTCATTGATGAAACCTGGCACTTGCTGCCGAAGGAAACCACCTTTGACAGCCTGTCGAACTGCGACGACCTGATCGTGCCATTGGCACTGTGGCGCGAACACGCGCATGCATTGAAGGCACGCGATGGCGGTTTGGGCGTATGGCTGGACAGTGATGAAGAAGCCGAAGAGATTGGCGCAGATGTGGACCAGTTTCAGGTCATCGCCCTGAACTTTCCGGCTTTCACTGACGGTCGTAGCTTCTCGAACGCCCGCCTGTTGCGTGATCGCTTTGGCTACAAGGGCGAATTGCGTGCCATCGGCGACGTGTTGCGCGATCAGTTGTTCTACATGCGCCGCTGTGGCTTCGACGCCTTTGCAGTGCGTGCCGACAAGGACCCGTACGAGGCGCTGGAAGGCCTCAAGGACTTTTCGGTGACCTATCAGGCTGCAACCGACGAGCCGCTACCGCTGTTCCGGCGCCGCTGATTCAGGCGACCTGCTCCATCGTCCCTTCGCTCACTTGAGATGACTATCGTGCCTGCGCTCCGCGTAGGCATGCAGTTCGTGGTTCTGTGGTGTCAGGTGATTGGCGTTCGGCTCAGATTATCGTTCCCACGCCCCGAGTGGTAATGTCTTTCGTGACGCTCTGCGTCACATGGTCGTCCTGCGAGATCAGGCACCCTGTCACTAACGTCGCACTCTGCGTCGCCAGTGCCATCGTGATAAAAAGCGCTTTGGTTTATGTGCCGTGATTACGGGCAAGGCATGACGTTGCGCGGCAGCCCAATTGTGACGCAGAGCGTCACGAGACAGCGTGACGACGCGGAGCGTCGCACGATAGTTGAGGTTATCGCTCGCACCGGAGCATTGGCGCAAGTCGTTACCCCCTTAAACAATGCCTACCAGAACCGCTGCTGAGTCAAACGTCCCCACCACTTTGTGGCCAGTTGATCCGCCGAGGTGGCTGCAGCCATGCCCATGCGCTCTTGCAGGCTCTTGCGTTGCACGTAGTGCAGGTGGAACACGTCTGCATCCTTGGCGCGCTCGGCCAGGTACTCGTCGCTGGTCTTGAGTTCGTCGACCAGCAGTTTGTCGACCGCTGCCATGCCCAGCCATACCTCACCCGTCGCCACTTCGTCGATGGACAACTGCGGGCGGTAGCTGGAAACGAAGTTCTTGAACAGGTCGTGGGTGATGTCCAGGTCCTGCTGGAATTTCTCGCGACCCTTCTCGGTGTTTTCGCCAAACACCGTCAGGGTGCGTTTGTATTCGCCTGCGGTCAGCACTTCAAAATCGATGTCGTGCTTCTTCAGCAAGCGATTGACGTTCGGCAACTGCGCCACGACGCCGATGGACCCGAGGATGGCGAAGGGTGCGCTGATGATCTTGTTGCCGATGCAGGCCATCATGTACCCGCCACTGGCCGCAACCTTGTCGATGCATACGGTCAGTGGAATACCGGCCTGCCGAATGCGTGCCAGTTGCGAGGACGCCAGACCATAGCTGTGCACCATGCCGCCACCGCTTTCCAGACGCAGGACCACTTCGTCCTTGTCGGTGGCCAGCGTCAGCAGAGCGGTAATTTCATGACGCATGCTTTCAGTAGCCGAGGCCTTGATGTCACCGTCGAAATCCAGCACATAGACGCGGGATTTTGGCTCGGCCTGCTTTTTTTCTTTTTTCAGGGCCTTGCCCTGCTCCTTGCGCAGCGTCTTGAGGCGCTCTTTGTCGAGCAAGGATTGCTCGAGCCGCTCACGCAGGCCTTTATAGAAATCATTGAGCCGGGTGACCTGCAGTTGCCCGGCCGTTTTGCGACGCCCCTTGCCACGCATGGACGCAATGGCAACCAGCACCACCACGATGGCGATCACCAGCGTCACGGTTTTGGCCAGAAAACTTGCGTAATCGACAACGAAATCCACGAATATCCCTCATTTGCGTCAGGCCCTTACCAATCAAGGGCCGCAATAAATGCAGCATACCGACGCCCCGTGCGACGCACCAGCTATCGAGCCGTTACAAACCATTAAAACGATGATTTCAAACGAGCGTATGTTTTTTCATTGACAGTCGCCCGGCATCCCTCATAACCTCGACCCACCTTCAACGTACCGAGACAACACGGACGTGGGCAGCATCTATCTGATACGACATGGCCAGGCCTCATTTGGTGCAGACAATTACGACGTCCTGTCGCCCATGGGCATTCGTCAGTCACAAGTGCTGGGGGCTCACCTCGCGCAGTCGGGCATGACCTTTGACCGGTGTGTATCCGGTGAGCTCCTGCGCCAGAAAGACACGGCACAGCATGTGCTGGGCCAGTACACAGAAGCAGGTATTGAAACGCCTCCCGTACAGCTCGACAGCGCCTTCGATGAATTCGACGCTGAAGGCGTGATCAGGGCGCTGATACCGGCGATGCTTGTCGATGAACCGCAAGCACTGGATATTCTGCGCGACGTCGCTGGCAACCCCGCAGGGTTTCATCGGTTGTTCAACCTGATTACCGAACGCTGGCTGAGTGGCGAGCACGACACACCGGGGCTGCAAAGCTGGCAAGGTTTCGTAGACCGCGTCAAGGCAGGCCTGGACAGAATTCTTCAGGACGCAGGTCCGCATGAGCGTATTGCCGTGTTCACCTCCGGAGGCACCATTACTGCCCTGCTCCACCTCGTTACCGGAATGCCTGCAGCAAAGGCACTGGAGCTGCACTGGCATATCGTCAACACTTCGCTGCATCAGCTCAAATTCAAAGGCAACGACGTTACCCTGGCTTCCTTCAACGGTTACACACACTTGCAACTGCTGAAGACGCCGGCGCTCATTACCTATCGCTGAGCCCGGCCAATCGCGTCCTTGCGGACGCAAGTACTCACCACAAAAGGATCAAGACATGACCTCAGTAGCAGACGCCGTACAAACCATGAAGAACAAGTTCAACCCGGCTGCTGCTGCCGGTCTGGACCTGGTCTTCGGTTTCCATATTACCGACGAAGACAAGCACTACGCCCTGATCGTCAAGGACAGCACCTGCGAATTGCAGGAAGGCGAAAACCCGGACGCCAACGTGACCCTGGTCATGGACAGCGAAACCCTCAAGGGCATTGTCAGCGGCGAGACCGATGGCATGCAGGCATTCATGGGCGGCAAGCTGCGCGCCGAAGGCGACATGATGCTGGCCATGAAGCTCAGCGAACTGTTCCCGGTTTAAACACCTGACGCTTTGCAAGCTGCACCCAAAAAACCGAAGCCCCGCCGGCTTCGGTTTTTTTGTCTGTGCCGCTCTGTACAAAGCAGCAATCAGAGCCGCTGATTGCCCGGCAACACGCTAGTCTATAACGCTGCCGCGAGCTTGCTCGTGGTTCAGACGATCATTAGATTAGTCAATAGTTTGAGCTGACCATAATAAACACAAGGTATACGTATGGCACTGACTGACCAGTTCACCGGGATTCGCAGCGGCGAAGAACTGGACTCCTCCCTGATAGATCCGTACCTGAAGGCGCATCTGACGGATCTGCATGGCACCCCGGCGATCAGTCAGTTCCCCGGAGGCGCATCGAACCTGACCTACCTGATTCAGTACCCAGAGCGCGAGTTGGTGCTGCGGCGCCCGCCGTTCGGACACAAGGCGCGATCGGCACATGACATGGGTCGTGAGTACCGCATTCTCAATCAGCTCAGGAATGCCTTCCCCTATTGCCCGCAAGCGTACCTGCACTGCACGGATGAGTCGGTGATCGGCTCGGAGTTTTACGTGATGCAGCGCGTCAAGGGGATCATCCTGCGCTCTGACCTGCCGCCCGAATTGGCGCTGGATGCACGACAGACTGAAGACCTGTGCAAGAGCTTCATCAACAAACTGGTGGACTTGCACCGCGTTGATTACCAAGCGTGCGGCCTGGGTGATCTGGGCAAACCCCAGGGTTACGTGCAACGGCAGATTTCGGGCTGGTCGGAGCGTTATGAAAAAGCGCGAACCCCGGACGCCCCGGCATGGGAGCAGGTCCAGGCTTGGCTGGCAGACAAAATGCCCGCCGACTCGCCCACCTCCAGCATCGTGCATAACGACTACCGCTTCGACAATGTGATCCTCGATCCGGATAACCCGATGAACATCATCGGCGTGCTGGACTGGGAACTGACCACGCTCGGTGATCCGCTGATGGACCTGGGCAATACCCTCGCCTACTGGGTCCAGGCTGACGACCCGCTGCCGGTTCAGTTGACACGTCGCCAGCCGAGCAATGCCCCCGGCATGCTGACGCGCCAGGCGTTCGTCGACTATTACGCCGAACGTTCGGGCATCCGTATCGACAATTTCGACTTCTACTACACCTACGGCCTGTTTCGTCTGGCCGGTATCGTGCAACAGATTTACTACCGTTTTTTCCATGGACAGACTCAGGACAAACGCTTTGCCCGGTTCATTGACATGAACAGGCTACTGGAGCAGATGAGCCTGAATGTAATCACCAAATCCAGCCTTTGACCGCCAACGCCAAGACAAGGAAACGACATGTCCAGAACCCAGCTTTTCGACCTTGATGGCAAGGTTGCTTTTGTTTCAGGTGCGAGCCGGGGAATCGGTGAAGCCATTGCCAGGCTGCTCGCTCAACAGGGCGCGCACGTTGTTGTGTCGAGCCGCAAGCTCGACGGGTGTCAGGCGGTTGCCGACGCCATCATCAGCGAGGGCGGCAAGGCCACAGCCATTGCCTGCCATATTGGCGAGATGGAGCAGATAACCAGCGTTTTCGCCCAGATTCGCGAGCAATTCGGGCGCCTGGATATACTGGTCAACAACGCAGCCACCAACCCGCAGTTCTGCAATGTGCTGGACACCGACCTCAGCGCGTTTCAAAAGACCATCGACGTTAACATTCGCGGCTATTTCTTCATGTCGGTGGAAGCCGGCAAGCTGATGCGCGAAGGCGGCGGTGGCAGCATTATCAATGTTGCATCCATCAATGCGGTGTCGCCGGGTGCCTATCAAGGTGTCTATTCAATGACCAAAGCGGCGGTGGTCAACATGACCAAGGTGTTCGCCAAGGAATGCGCCGAGTTCGGAATTCGCTGCAACGCTTTGCTGCCGGGTCTCACAGATACGCGATTTGCATCGGCGCTGGTCAAGAACGATGCGATTCTCAATATGGCCCTGGCACAGATTCCGCTGAAACGCGTCGCAGCGCCCAGCGAAATGGCTGGCGCGGTCTTGTATCTGGCGAGCGCAGCGTCCAGTTACACCACCGGCGTTGCGCTTAATGTCGACGGCGGATTTTTATCCTGATGTCTGGAACTGAATGCCACGCTGAAAAATGAATTAATTTTCCATATTTTATATTTATGGAATATATTTTCCGCATAACAACAATCCTCTCTGGAGAATGTCATGCGGGAAAACCCTTCTACGTCGCTGGCGCAACTGGGCATCGGGCTGATCGGCACCGGTTTCATGGGCCGTGCCCACGCCCTGGCCTTCGGCAATGCCAATGCCGCCCTTGATCTGCCGGCACGCATTCGGCTGACCGCCCTGGCGGATGCGGACAGCGTCAGGGCCGAGCAGTGCGCTAGCGCCTGGGGCTTCGATCACAGCCACGCTGACTGGCAGAACCTGATCAGTGATCCGCAGGTGCAGATCGTGGCGATCACAACGCCCAATCACCTGCATTTCCCCATGGCCATGGCCGCCATCGCCGCAGGCAAGGCAGTGTATTGCGAAAAACCGCTGGCGGTGAGCCTCGCCCAAGCCGACGACATGCGCCGTAGCGCCAAGGCCGCCGGGGTTGTTACTCAGGTTGGCTACAACTACCAGCACAACCCTATGATCGGCCTTGCCAGGGAAATGATCGACGCGGGCGAACTGGGCGATATCGTCAGTTTTCAGGGTGAGTTCTGCGAGGACTTCATGGGCAACCCGTCGTCCCCTTGGTCGTGGCGTTGCGAAGCGGCGCATGCGGGCGGCGCGCTGGCTGATCTGGGCAGCCACTTGCTGGCGATGGCTCGCCATTTGCTGGGCGATGTCGAAGCGGTCTGCGCTGACTCCAGCACCGTACACCGCCAACGCCCTGCGAGTAACGAAAGCCAGGAAATGCGCAGCATCGCAGTGGATGACCAGACCCACGCACTGCTGCGTTTTGCCAATGGTGCGCGCGGAACCTTCAGTAGCAGTTGGCTGAAACACGGCTACAAAAACCACCTGAGTTTCGAAATCAGCGGCACCAAGGGCACACTGGCATTCGATCAGGAACGCCTTAACGAACTGCGCATTTACCGCACTGGCGCAGCTGGGCGCGATGGTTTTCAACGTCTTCTGGCAGGCCCTGCGCAACCCGGTTACGCGGCATTCTGCCCGGCACCGGGCCATCAGCTGGGTTACAACGAACTCAAGGCACTTGAGGTACAGGCACTCATTCTTGCGGTATGCGGCAAGGGCAGCCGTGGTCCGGACTTCGAAGAAGCCTGGCAGATCGAGCGTCTGGCGACTGCCATTCGCCTCGCCGCCGCCGAGCAGCGCTGGGTCGCGCTCAGCGATATCTGACTTCCTGCAACGCTTGGCAAGGGGGTAGAATGGGCCACATTCAGGCAGCCATTCTGCCCCCTCCCGCCTCCCCTATAAGCACGCTTGCCACCATGCCTTTTGAACTCAGCGTCGACCTGACCACCCTCGCCATTCTTGCTGTCGTTGCGTTCATCGCGGGTTTTATAGACGCCATCGCCGGTGGTGGCGGACTGCTTACTACACCCGCCCTGATGACAGCCGGTCTGCCACCGCATCTGGTGCTGGGCACCAACAAGCTCAGTTCGACGTTCGGTTCGGCAACCGCCAGTTTCACGTTCTATCGCCGCAAACTGTTTCACCCCAGACAGTGGATACACGCAGTGGTCGGCACTGCGGTGGGTGCTGCAGCCGGCGCGATCATTGCTCATTACCTGCCAGCCGAATGGCTGAACCAGATGTTGCCGGTCATTGTGTTCGGTTGCGGGCTGTACTTGCTGTTTGGCGGCACGCCCAAGGCACCACTGGATAGCAATGCTCCGATCAAAAAGAAATGGCAACTGCCACAAGGGCTGGGGCTGGGCTTCTATGACGGTGTTGCCGGGCCCGGTACCGGCGCCTTCTGGACGGTCAGCACACTGCTGCTCTACCCGGTGGATCTGGTCAAGGCCAGCGGCGTGGCACGCAGCATGAATTTCGTCAGCAATGCCGTGGCGCTTTCGGTATTCATATTTTCTGGCCAGGTGGACTACATCATCGGCCTGAGCATGGGCCTTGCGGTAATGCTGGGTGCCTACTTCGGCGCAGGCACTGCAATCAAGGGCGGTGCCAAATTCATCCGCCCTGTGTTCATCACCGTGGTATTGGGCCTGACCGTGCGCCTAGCCTGGCAGCACTGGTTCGGGGGCGCCTGAGCGCTCGGCCAGATACGCCTCGATAAGATAGCGGGCGATAGAACGGTTGGCCGGTAACGGCGGCAAGTCATCAACATGAAACCAGCGTGCGTCCTCGATTTCTTCCGCCTGGGGCACTATGTCGCCGCTATCATATTCGGCATGGAAGCCAAGCATCATCGAGTGCGGAAACGGCCAGCACTGGCTGCCCATGTATTTCAGGTTCTTGATGCGCACCTGCACTTCTTCCATCACTTCGCGGTGCACGCAGTCTTCGGCAGACTCGCCCGGCTCTACAAACCCTGCCAGCGCGCTGTACATGCCGGTGACAAACCGTGGTGAGCGGGCCAGCAGTATTTCATCGCCCCGCGTGACCAGCACGATCATGCTCGGGGAAATACGCGGGTACAGACGCAGGTTGTCGTGCTCGCAGAACATCGCCCGCTCTCCACGGATCTGCACCGTCGCACGACCGCAGGCTCCGCAAAAGCGATGTTCTCTGGCCCACGTACTGACTTGCGCGGCGTAGCCGAGCATCTGGAAGACCGCAAAATCGCCTTCCAGCATGAACTGACGCAAGCCTTGCCACGAACAGCCCTCGACCGCAACCGAGCGCTCAAGCACCAGCAGGTAGACAGACTCACCCTCAAAATAGCCGATGCCGTGCTCGCTCTGCACTGGCAAATCCAGCCCCGCCAGCCAGCCTCTGGGGAACATTGCCCCATTGGTATCCAGCAAAAAACCCTGATCACTCTGGACCACAGCCAAACCTCCATCGGCCTCGACATCCAGAACTGCAGTTGTCCAACGCTCCGGGTGCGCCATGGAAAAACTCCTTTGCTCAGATTCGAGCTCTATCATGAATCAATTATCGAAGACCGGCTTGTGCTTGTTCATCTGCGCAACCATCGCCAGCTTCAGGTCAGGTGATTGCAGCATGGCTGCGTTCCAGATGGCAACGTGTTCCAGGCCGTCCTCCACTCGGTGATCGCGCATGTAGCTGATCATTTGCTTGGTGCCTTCGATGGCAATGGGTGATTTGCCGGCTATCTCCCGGGCCACCGCGAAGACGCCCTGCAACAGACCTTCCAGGTCATCGAAGGTGCGATTGACCAGCCCGATCCTCTGCGCCTCTTCAGCTCCCACGGTACGCCCGGTATAAGCCAGCTCACGCAGCACGCCATCGCCGATGATTCGCGGCAGACGTTGCAGGGTTCCTACATCCGCCGCCATGCCCATGTCGATCTCGCGAATGGCAAACTGGGCGTCGGCGGCGGCGTAACGCATGTCACAGGCCGAAATCAGGTCTATGGCACCACCCAGGCAATAGCCCTGAATAGCAGCCAGAACCGGCTTTCGGCAATTTGCCACTGCAGTGAACGAAGCCTGCATGTCACGGATCTTGCGCCTCAACAGCCGGGCATTACGGCCTGGATCCTTGCCCATCTGGTTGGCAACAGAAGCCAGCAATGCCAGATCGATACCCGACGAAAAATGTTTACCCGCTCCGCTGAGTATGACTGCCCGCACTTCGTCATTGCGCTCAATCCAGTCGAATATGCCGATTATTTCAGTCCAGAACGCCTCGTTCATTGCGTTGAGCTTTTCAGGCCGGTTGATCTGTACGTGAGCAATGCTGTCAGCCAGCTCGACCCGGAAACTTTGATAATCGGTCACGACGTGATCCTCAGGGCATGTTGAGTATTCAGGCGCTGGACTATAACAACAGCGACGCAATCATCGTAACCGGGCTTAAGTGACATTTACCGGACCGACCGCCAGCCGCGTTTATATATTCGCTGTACCCGCTACCGTTAAATAGTGTGAACGGTCAGAATGCCGGGAGGTCCAGTAATCAGTGATAGCAAAACCTATATGGGTTATTAGAGGGCGATACTTGAATACGTCAAAAGCGGCAACCGGGATTGAAGGTCTGGATGACATCCTTGCGGGTGGTCTTTCACGCAGTCATGTTTTTCTCCTTGAAGGAGAACCCGGAACCGGCAAGACAACTGTGGCACTGCAGTTCCTGAAGGCAGGCGCAGCAGCGGGTGAAATATCGCTGTACATCACCCTTTCCGAGACTGAAAGCGAGCTACGCTCGGGTGCTGCCTCACACGGCTGGGAGCTTGACGAGCAGATCAATATTTTCGAGCTGACGCCGCCTGAAAGCTTGCTTGATGCGGATCATCATCAAAGCCTGCTGTACTCCTCGGATCTGGAGCTGGGCGAAGCGACGCGGCAGATATTCGAGGTGGTGGAGCGGGTCAAACCCTCTCGCGTGGTGATCGACAGCCTCTCGGAAATTCGTCTTCTGGCGCAAAGTTCATTGCGCTACAGACGCCAGATTCTAGCCATCAAACATTACTTCACGCGTTATAACGCGACGGTATTGCTGCTCGATGACCTGACCACCGAAGCGCTGGATAAAACCGTACACAGTGTGGCCCACGGGGTTATCCGTCTTGAAGCGCTGACACCCACCTATGGTGCCGAGCGCAGACGGTTGAAGATCGTCAAATACCGCGGCCAGAAATACCGCGGCGGTTTCCACGACTTCACCATCGCCGAGAACGGCATCCATGTATTCCCACGTCTTGTAGCGGCCGAGCACCGCTCCAATTACGCCCGCACTCAGGTCAGCAGCGGCATCACAGAACTGGACGACCTGCTGGGCGGCGGCATAGAAAGCGGCTCCAGCACGCTGATTCTGGGCCCTGCCGGGACCGGTAAATCGCTTATTTCACTGGTTTTCGCGGCACAGGCAGTGGCACGTGGCGAGCGCGTGGGGCTGTTCATATTCGATGAAGAAATGGGCCTGCTGTTCGAGCGCATGCTCAAGCTCGGGATTGACCTGCGGGCGCTTCAGGAGACCGGCAATCTGGTGGTCGAGCAGATCGACGCGGCTGAGCTTTCTCCTGGCGAGTTTGCGCACCGCGTAAGGCGCGCAGTGGACCGTAAGCAGATAAAGACCGTGATCATCGACAGCATCAACGGTTATCAGGCGGCAATGCCGGAAGAGAGCGCACTGGTTTTGCACATGCATGAGCTTCTGCTCTACCTCAATCGCCAGGGCGCATCGACCTTCATGACCGTTGCACAACACGGGCTGGTCGGTGACATGCGCTCACCGGTCGACATTACCTACCTTGCCGACAGCGTTATTCTGTTGCGTTATTTCGAAGCTTTGGGTCAGGTGCGTCGCGCGATATCCATCATCAAGAAGCGCACGGGCACTCACGAGTCCACTATTCGTGAATACCGCATCAGTGCCAACGGTCTGAAGATCGGCAAGCCGCTTGAAGCCTTCCAAGGCGTACTGCGCGGGGTGCCGTCATACTTTGGCGACAAGAAACCGCTGCTTGAGGATGACGACCTGTGAGTATTCCAGGACTGTTGTCGGAGCGCGCAATCATTCTGGCGCCCAGAGGTCGAGACAGTCAGATCGCTATGCGGATCCTCGATGAAGCCGGCTACCTGGCAACGGTGGCCCATGACTTGTTCGAACTGGTCAAAGAGTTGAGCTCGGGCGCTGGCCTGGCAATCATCGCCGATGAGGCGTTGCGCAACAGTGACATTAAACCGCTGCTGGACCTCATCAGTCGTCAGCCAGCGTGGTCGGATCTGCCGATCGTCCTGATGACTCATCATGGCGGTCCGGATCACAATCCGTCTGCACGGATGGGTAATCTACTGGGCAATGTGACCTTTCTCGAACGCCCCTTCCATCCTGCGACTCTGGTCAGCCTGGTCGTCACGGCCGTGCGCGGGCGCAGACGTCAGTATGAAGCACGAGCGCGCATGGAGGACCTGCACGAAAGTGAAGGCCGTCTGCAGAATGCGCTCAAGGCCGGCAGGCTGGGCTCCTGGTTGCTGGAAGCGGAATACCTCAAACTGACTTGTTCGGATATTACTAAAAGTCACTATGGCCGCAACGAACAGGACACGTTCAATTACGACGACTGGCTCGCTGCTGTGTATTTCGAAGATCAGCCCAGAATGCAGTCGGCGCTTCAGCGCAGCCTGGACACCGGTGTTGATCTGATCATCGAATACCGCAACGTCTGGCCGGATGGCTCACTCAGTTGGGTGGATGTGCGCGCCCGCGCCATTTGCGGCAAGAACGGTCTGGTCAGTTCTCTGGCAGGCGTGACCTCTGACATCACCGAACGCAAGCAAGCCGAGTCGCAATTGCGGCGTCTCAATGAAACATTGGAGCAACAGGTCGAAGAGCGCACCTCGCAGTTGCGCCACAAGGAAGACATTCTTCGTCAGTCACAGAAAATGGAAGCAGTCGGCCAATTGACCGGCGGTATTGCGCATGACTTCAACAACATGCTGACCGGGATCATCGGCAGCCTGGAATTGATAAGAAGACGCCTGGCGCGCGGCAATATAGAGGACCTCAACAGCCTGATCGACCTGGGTGTGACCTCGGCGAATCGCGCCGCAGCACTTACCCATCGCTTGCTGGCATTCTCGCGGCGCCAGTCACTGGACTCAAAGCCGGTGGAGATGAACCATCTGGTCAATGCCATGGACGAACTGTTGCAGCGCAGTGTCAACGAGAGCATTCATTTGCAATTGCGCATGGCCAGCGATCTGTGGACTGCAGAAGCGGACCCTAACCAGCTGGAGAGCGCCCTGCTCAACCTGGTGCTCAACGCACGCGATGCAATGCCCGACGGCGGCACGCTGGTAGTCGAAACCTTCAATCAGCAGCTGGACAGATCGTTTACCAATGCCCATGAGAACCTGCTGCCCGGTGATTACGTGGTGCTGAGCGTCAGTGACAATGGCTGCGGCATGCCGGAAACAGTGATCAGCCGTGCGTTTGACCCGTTCTTTACCACAAAGCCTATCGGCCAGGGCACCGGCTTGGGTCTTTCAATGATCTACGGTTTCAGCAAACAGTCGCATGGTCATGTTTCAATCAAGAGTGAAGTAGGCCGAGGCACTACCGTACAGCTGTTCCTGCCGCGCTTTAAGGGGCTTGCAGATGAAGCCGAGCAGAGTTTCCAGAGCAATGCCGTTTACGCCGAAAATGGCGAAACCGTGCTGATTGTCGAAGACGACCCTGCTGTCCGGACGCTGGTCAGTGAGGTGCTCAGCGAATTGGGTTACACCTTCATCGAGGCCGGCGAAGCACTGGATGCCGTGCCGATACTGGAATCAGGCCAGCGTATTGATTTGCTGATCAGCGATGTAGGGCTGCCGGGCATGAATGGCCGGCAGCTTGCAGAAATCGCAAGGCAGCTGCGACCGGGACTCAAAGTGTTGTTCATCACAGGTTATGCAGAACATGCCGCGGTTCGCGGAGGTTTTCTGGACACCGGTATGCAACTGATCACCAAACCCTTTGCGTTCGATCACCTGACCTCGAAAGTGCGGGAAATGATAGAAGCCTGAGAAACGCTCAGGCTGTGCACGACTCCTGCCTGAAAGGCGGCCTGCTCACTCGACGGTTAAAGCGCGTTGTCAGGCCAGCAGTTCCTGAATACGCGAATGCAGCGTTTCCATGGTGAACGGTTTGGCGAGAATGGGTGCCTTCAGCGCAATGGGGCTGCCCGAATCGAGTATTTCCGCCGGATAGCCGCTGATGAAGATCACTTTCAACTCCGGTCGAAGCATCACCGCAGGCTCGGCAATCTGTACACCCGAGACACCACCCGGCAATCGATAATCGGTGATCATCAGGTCAAGGTGGGGTTTGGTCGCCAGAATCTCGAAAGCCTGCTCACCATTCTCGGCTTTCAGGACTCGATACCCCTCACCAGACAGATAATCGGCCAGGAGCATCAGGATCAGGGGTTCGTCTTCGACGATTAATACGACGTTTTCTGCATCAGCGCTCATTGAACTGCCTTTGATCTTATAAATAGCTGCCATTACGACCACGGCATGCATGGGAGGTTGCGCCGATGTGTGATTAAACTTGATTGCCAGTGGCTATCACCTACATCGCCAACGGCTGTCACCTGTATCGACAGCAGCTGTCATCTATAAAGGCAGGCAGATACGAAAGACCGAACCCTTGCCTTCTTCGCTCTCCACCTCGATACGACCGCCGTGAGCCATGACGATCTGATCGGAAATGAACAACCCCAAGCCAAGCCCGGCAACAGCGTGATTGCTCGATACTCGCTCGAATTGCTGAAAGATGCGCTTCTGGTTTTCAGCAGTAATACCGATGCCTTGATCCCGAACCTCAATGAAGGCTTCGCCCTCCCTGCTGTACACATGCACTTCAATCGGTTTGCGCGCACCGTAGCGCAGCGCATTGGTCAACAGGTTGGCAACCACTTGCTCGATACGGAACTCGTCCCAGACGCCGATCACCGGCTCTTCGGCAAACCGGGTGACCGTCGAATCGGCGGCGGCAATCTGTGCGGCAAAGCTTTCCAGCAACTGACAGACCAGTTCGCTCAAGTCAAACGGGCTCGGCCTGATCGACAGCTTGCCGGTACGAATTCTGGAGACATCAAGCATGTCTTCTATCAGGCGGATAAGGCTCTGAATCTGCCGCTCGTCGCGGTCGACCATTGCCCGCAGCTTTTCCATGGTGAACGCTGAAGCGTTGTCTTTGGCCAGGTGAAGTTTGCGCAGCTGGGTCTCCAGAATCAGACCGTTGAGCGGCGTACGCACCTCGTGGGAAACGATGGACATGAAGTCATCACGCATACGGATCGCGTGCTCCAGTTCGCCCTGGGTCGACTGCAGACGCTTGAGCAAGGCTTCCTGCTCCTGGCGACTGCGCTCCAGCTCTTCGACCTGTAGTTTCATGGCCTTGCGCTGCCGATACAGATCAACGAAAACATTGACCTTGCTCTTTACCGCATGGATATCCAGCGGCTTGTGCAGGAAGTCCACGGCACCACTTTCATAGCCCTTGAAGGCATAATTGAGCTCGCGACCGGCAGCGCTGACGAAAACGATCGGTATGCTCTTGGTCTTCTCGGTGCTGCGCATCATCTCGGCCAGCTCGAACCCGTTCATTCCAGGCATCTGGACGTCGAGGATGGCCAGCGCGAACTCGTGCTGCAACAGCAGTGACAACGCTTCGTCCGCCGAGAGTGCCTTGTAGACGAGTCGATCACCGCGCTTGATCAGCGCCTCGAGGGCCAGCAGGTTTTCCGGCAAATCATCAACGATGAGCAGTTTTGCCTGAATTTCACTTAACATGCGGTTCGTTCCAACTCGACCAGCAAGCGGCCAATATCGTTCAGGGAAAGAAGGTAATCCGGCGAGTGCAACGCCAGGCCCGCTTCGGGCATGGTCGACGCCTGGGCCTGCGAGGGGTCTTGAATCACCGTGAAACCACCATACTTCTTGATCTGCAGCAAACCTTGTGCGCCGTCATTATTGGCACCAGTCAGCAATACGCCAGCCAGTCGCGGGCCGTAGGCATCCGCGGCCGAACCGAACAAAATGTCGATACTGGGCCTTGAGTAAAACACCCTGTCTTCCTGACTCAATGACAGTGAAAAGTCAGACTCCACCGAGACGTGGTAACCCGCTGGCGCAACGTACAAAGTGCCCGGCACGATATCTTCCTTGTCATCGGCTTCCTTGACCGGGATCGCCAAGCGATTCTGAAATACATGGGCCAACTGGCTGCGCCGGTCATCGGGCAAATGCAACACCATCAATATAGGCAGACTGAAACCCGGCCGCAGATTTCTGAATATTTTCAGCAGGGCCTCTACACCCCCCGCTGACGCGCCTACGACAATAGCATCGACCACGGGCAACGGGCCGCAGGACAGGTCATCGTCAAAGGTGGTTCTCATAATTTCCGGTAGATCCGCTCGGGTTTCACCAGCGTCTCGAACGCCCCGCCGTAGGCAGAGAAATCCAGGGTTTCCTTACTGCCCAGCGCCAGAAAGCCGCGATGACACAGCGAGTCATGAAATAACCCGAAAGCTCGATCCTGAAGTTTTTTGTTGAAGTAAATCAGTACGTTACGGCAGGAAACAAATTGCGTTTCGGAGAATACACTATCTGTAGCCAGACTGTGATCGGCAAAAGTGACGTTCTCGCACAGTGTCTTGTCGAAGATCGCGTAATCGTAGGCAGACGTGTAGTAATCGGCGAAATTGCGCTGCCCTCCCGAGTTACGGTAGTTCTCCGTATAGGTGCGCAGGTTATCCATGGAAAAGATGCCCTGCTTGGCCTTCTCCAAAGAGCTGGGATTGATATCGGTCGCATAAATGATGGTCCGCTCCAGCAGCCCCTCTTCGCGCAATAGAATAGCCGTTGAATAAACCTCCTCACCCGTACTGCAACCGGCAATCCACACCTTGATCGACGGGTAAGTGCGTAGCACCGGCACGACCTCGTTGCGGATCGCCAGAAAGTGCGAGGGGTCACGGAACATCTCACTCACCGGGATGGTGAGAATCTGCAACAGCTGCATGAATGCTGCCGGGTCATGAAGCACACGCTCCTGCAGGGCCGAGATGGTCGCGCAATCGAACTGACGCAACGCATGGATCACGCGGCGCTTGATCGACGCACCGGAATAGTCGCGGAAATCGTAGCTGTACTGGAGGTAGATAGCCTCTATCAGCAGGCGCAGCTCGATCTCTATGCTTCGATCAAGGTGCATGATGCCATCCGTTTTTGCGCCCCGGAAAGCACGGCCACTGAGCCCTCATTCAAATGCGCTCCATCTTCGGCAGCCAGACGCGAATCAGTGAAAACAGTCGATCCAGGTCAATGGGCTTGGCCAGGTAATCGTTGGAACCTGCCTGCAGACAACGCTCCTGATCATCTTTCATGGCCTTGGCAGTAACGGCGATGATCGGCAGCTTGCGCCAGCGCGGGTCTTTGCGGATCTCGATGGTCGCTTCGTAACCGTCCATTTCAGGCATCATCACGTCCATCAGGACCAGATCGATGTCTTCGACCTCATTGAGCTTTGCAATCGCTTCAAGACCATTGCGGGCAATTTCCACCACTGCCCCCTTGTGCTCCAGGGCGCTGGTCAGGGCGAAGATGTTACGCACGTCGTCATCGACCACAAGGATCTTGCGCGCTTCAAAGACCTTGTCACGGCTGCGCGCGGTCTTGAGCATCTTTTGTCGCTCGTTGGACAGTTGCGACTCGACCTTGTGCAGGAACAGCGTGACCTCGTCCAGCAGGCGTTCAGGCGAGCGTGCGCCCTTGATGATGATAGAGCGCGAATATTTCATCAGCTCGGCTTCTTCATCACGGGTCATGTTGCGCCCGGTATAGACAATCACCGGCGGAAAGGCGCAGATGTCTTCCGTGGACATGCGCTTGAGCAGCTCATTGCCGAGCATGTCCGGCAGTTTCAAGTCGATGATCATGCAGTCGTAGACATTCTCGCGCAGCAGGTCCAATGCCTCCTGGGCAAAACCCACCGCAGTGATTTCAATATCATCGTCGCCGATAAGGCGAGCAATGCTGTCACGTTGCAGCGCATCGTCTTCGACCAGCAGGATGCGTTTGACCTTCTGGGTCAGTTTGGCCTCCAGCTTGGCGAATACATCCTTGAGCTCTTCGCGGGTGGTCGGCTTGACGGCGTAGCCAATGGCGCCCATGTGCAGCGCAGCTTCTTGGCGATCCTCGACCGAAATTACATGCACCGGAATGTGTCGGGTAGGTGCCAGCTCCTTGAGACGCTGAAGCACGGTCAGGCCCGAGTGATCCGGCAGGCGCATGTCCAGCAGGATCGCGTCCGGCGTGTAGCGTGACGCCAGGTTGAACCCTTCATCCGCGGCATGTGCGACCAGACAGTCATAGCCCAGCTCATGGGCCAGATCGAATAGGATCTGAGCGAAGCGCACTTCATCTTCGATGACCAGAATGCAGCGCCGCTGAAACGGTGCCTTGTCACGATCATCGGCAAACACGGCTACAGGTGTTTCCACCGGCACCGGGGCCGACTGCTGGATGACCGGCGCGGCAGGAACCGGCAACGATGGCGCGGGAGGCTCAAGCATGACCGCAGACTCATTGCCTGGCTCTTGAGGGCCTTGCTCGACATAGCTTTCCGGCAACACCAGGCTGAAAATACTGCCCTGCCCTGGCGCGCTGGTCACACTGATGGAGCCGCCCAGCAATGCCGCCAGATCGCGGGAGATCGACAACCCCAGCCCGGTACCGCCATAACGCCGGTTGGTGGTGCCATCTGCCTGACGGAATGCCTCGAATATACCCTGCTGATGCTCCTCGGCGATGCCGATGCCCGAGTCGCGCACGATAAACACGATGCCTGCACCCGGCTGGCGCGAAACGACCATGCTGACGGCGCCCGCTTCGGTGAATTTGATCGCGTTGGACAGCAGGTTCTTGAGAATCTGTTCAAGACGCTGGCGGTCCGTGAACAGCATGGTCGGCGCGCCTGCCTGTATGTCGACCGTGAACGCCAGCTTTTTCTCGGCGGCAAGCGGCTGGAACATGCTGCGCAGGCCTTCGACAAGACGAGATACGCTGCTGTTTTCCGGGCGCATTTCGAGCTTGCCGGCTTCAACCTTGGAAATATCCAGAATGTCGTTGATCAGGTTCAACAGGTCATTACCCGCCGAATAGATCGACTCGGCAAACTTGACCTGTTCGGCGGTCAGATTTTCGCCAGGATTTTCGGCCAGCAGCTTGGCCAGGATCAGCGAACTGTTGAGCGGCGTGCGCAGCTCATGGGACATGTTGGCAAGGAACTCGGACTTGTACTTGCTGGCGCGCTGCAGCTCGTCCGCACGCGCCTGCAACTCGGCCTGAGCAATGCTCAGTTCCTCGTTGTTGCGGTCCAACGCATCACGCTGATCGGCCAGTGCCTGACTCTGATCGGCCAGTTGCTCGTTGGTCTGTTCCAGCTCGGCCTGCTGAGTTTCCAGGTGTGCCTGAGACTCCTTGAGAATACGCGACTGCTCTTCCAGCTCTTCGTTGGCCGTGCGTAATTCTTCCTGCTGCACTTGCAATTCTTCGTTGAGTTGCTGGGTCTCGGCCAGCACCTCTTGCAGACGCTGGCGATAACGGGCCGCTTCAATCGAAGTGCCAATGTTGTCCGCGATCAGCTCAAGAAACTCTAGATCCTGCTCGGTAAGCGGGCGCAGAAAGCCCAACTCGATCACCCCGTTGACCTGATCGTCATTGCTGGTAGGCAGTGCCACTATGCTGCGCGGCGAGCCTTCACCCAAACCGGAAGCCACTTTGAAGTAATTTTCGGGCAGTTCATCCAGCGTGATGATCCGGTCCTGTTGTGCGGCCTGCCCCACAATGCCTTCATCGCTATGAATGGTCTGCTCCTGCTGCTCCTGTTCGCGAGAAAAACCGTAGGAAGCAGCACGCGTCAAGCCGCCGTGATCCTGGCGAATATAGACCGCCGCCACCGACGCGCCCAGATACTGAGTCAGAAACTGAAGGATGTTTCGACCCAGCATATTGAGTGTCAGCTGACCCAGTACCTGTTCGGCCAGTTCGCTCTGACCGTTGCGCAACCAGGCGACTTTTTGCAGACGCTCGGCATTGATTTCCTGCAGCCTGAGGTTTTCGCTGTAGGTGGCCGAAAGCGACAGCAAATCACGTCGTCCGATATACGCCAGGATAGCGCTGACAATCACCACGAATATCAGATAAAGGCAGACGGAAAGAATGGTACTGCGCGTGACCTCTGCGTTGCGGGTCAACCGAAGTTGCTGTTCCATTTCGACAGCCTGATCGTACTCGGTGCGGATCTGATCAGTAATTCGCTTGCCACGTCCGGCCAGCACAGCAGTTTGATAGTCGCCGTTGTTGCGCCGCAGATTGATCATCTCCTGAGCAAACGCATTCCACTCCTGCTGCATCGTGGACAGACGCCTGAACCGGTCCTGTTGCGTCGGGTTGTCTTCGACCAGACTCTTGAGTCCCTCCAGCTCGGCAACCAGCAACGGTTTGGCGATTTCATAGGGGTCGAGAAAGTGTTGATCGCCGGTCAGCAGAAAACCGCGCATGCCAGTTTCCATGTCTATCGACAGTTTCATCGAACGGTTGGTGTTATTGATCACCCGGTCAGTGTGCTCGACCCACTGTATGGCCGTGAGCAGATAACTGATCAGCAAAATGAAGAAAACGGCGCTCAGTACCCCCACACCCAATGGCAAGCCGACGTTACGCCCCAGCAGTTTTCGAAAGCGTTGCTCATCGACAACAGACGTCCGATTCATGAAATATCCCTGACGAGTGGATCAAAACCGTAGAGTTTGCCGTAAACCCACGAAAAACACTCTTATTTCTGACATAGAGGATTGAAATTTCACACATAAATCGGTGATAAGCTCACGCACATATCGCGTTCATGACGTAAAGCCATCAATCACCCTCACAATTCACCGTATTTGTGCGCCGATTGAACTTCCACCCGGTTTTTATTTACTGATACAGGGACAGTATCAACAGTGGACAGGACCGCGCTCGGTTACGCTGAGCTGCCGGAAAAGGAAGCATGGCATTCCATGCTGTCTGCGCTATCACCATTTTTCAGGTTTAAGGAGTCAACAATGCCGGACACAGCCCGCACCATTCTCGTGGTCGAAGACGACGCCATTGTGCGCATGCTGATTGTCGACGTGCTCGAAGAGCTGGAATACAAGGTACTGGAAGCCGAGGACGCCACTTCAGCCCTGACTTTCGTTGTTGACGATACCAGGCACATCGACCTGCTGATGACTGATCAGGGGTTGCCCGACATGAAGGGCACCGCGTTGGCTAAAAAGGTCATCGAACTGCGGCCTCAATTGCCGGTACTGTTCGCCAGCGGTTACTCCGAGAACATCGATGTGCCGCCAGGCATGCATTCGATCGGCAAGCCTTTTTCGATCGACCAGTTGCGTGACAAGGTAAAAAGCATCCTTGACTGACATCAAAGCTGCTTTCAGTCACACCGACACGCACGCCAGTACACGTGTATTGATCATCGGCTACGTATGGCCCGAGCCACGCTCTTCGGCTGCCAGCGGGCACATGATGCAACTGATCCAATGCTTCCTCGAGCAGAACTGGCAGATTACCTTTGCCAGCCCTGCCACTGAAGGTGAACATAGGGCCGATCTGGTCAGCCTGGGCATCGAGGAAGTACGAATCGCGCTCAATGACAGCAGTTTTGACCTGTTTGTCAGTAAATTGCAGCCCGATATCGTTGTTTTTGATCAGTTCATGATCGAAGAGCAGTTCGGCTGGCGCGTCGAGCAACAATGCCCCGACGCCCTGCGCATTCTGGAAACGTCGGATTTTCAAAGCCTGCGCCATGCACGCCATCAGATGTTGAAGGACTTGCTGAACAGCGATTCCGCGGGTGATCCGAGCGATATTTGCGACACTTCAACGCCGGGGCTTTTCAAGCAGATCGCCTCCAGCGAGCTGGCGCAGCGCGAGGTCGCATCGTTGTATCGCTGCGACCTGAACCTGATGACATCCGACGTTGAAATGGCATTACTGACCGGTTCCTTTGGGCTGCCCGCCTCGCTGCTGCACTGGTGTCCGCTAATGATTGACGGCGTTCCCGACAGCGTTCGGCCTTTTGCAGAGCGCGCGCACTTCCTCAGCATCGGTAATTTCCGTCACGCCCCCAACTGGGATGCGGTGCTATGGATGAAAACCGCAATCTGGCCGCTGATCCGTCATCAATTGCCTGAAGCGCAGCTGCATATTTACGGTGCCTACACGCCACCCAAGGCAACAGCGCTGCACAATGGCGCTCAAGGGTTTCATGTGAAGCACTGGGCTGAAGATGCGTTGCAGGTCATGTCATCAGCACGCATTTGTCTTGCGCCGTTGCGTTTCGGTGCCGGCATCAAGGGCAAATTGATGGATGCCATGCTCTGCGGCACTCCGTCAATCACCACTGTGATCGGCGCAGAAGCCATGAGCGGCGGGCTGCCGTGGCCTGGCGTCATCGCCGATAACCCGAAAGACATCGCTGATGCTGCGGTCAGACTCTATCAAGACCAGACCCGCTGGCTAGAGGCGCAGAACGCCGGGCTGGCGTTGCTGCAGGCGCGTTACCAGCATCGGCAACACTGTGCGAGCCTGATCGAGCGCATTCAGACCCTTCGTAACCAGTTGCCCGAGCATCGTCTGGCGAACTTCACCGGCGCCATGCTTCGCCATCATCACCACAAGAGCACCAAGTACATGGCGCAGTGGATCGAAGCCAAGAACCGTAACAAGGCTGAAGATACGGTCTAAGCTGGTTTGCGCAACAGATAAGTATCCATGATCCATCCCCTGCGGTCGCGCGCTTCGGCGCGCAACAGCTTGATCTGCTCACACACGTCATCGAGCCTGCCAGACACCAGTATCTCGTCCGCGGTGCCCAGATAAGCGCCCCAATAGATATCCAGCCCCTGCCCGACGTAACGCTCGAATGTGCACTGTGCATCCAGCATCACCACGACATTGCTGTGTTGCTCAAGCGCTGCGGCCGCCAGGCGTCGCCCTGTGGTGATGTGAATCGACTCACCAATACGATTGAGCGGTATCCGGTGTTGCGCCACCAGGCTCTGGACACTGGTGATGCCGGGAATCACCTGATATTCGAATGTTTCCCTGCCGCGCGCCAATACGCGGTCAAGGATGCGCATGGTGCTGTCATACAGTGACGGATCGCCCCAGACCAGAAATGCACCAACCTGATCTGCGCCAAGCTCATCGGTCAACAGCCGCTCGAACAATGCAGCGCGCTGCTCGTGCCAACTTTCGATACCCCGCTCGTAGGCATCAGGGTCGCCATCGCGCCGAGGGTCCTGAACCTGTACCAGACGATAGTCCTGATGAGTGATATGCCGCTGGCAAAGCGCTTTGCGCAGGCGCAGCAGCTCATCGTCGACATAGCCCTTGTCGAGAATGAAGATCACGTCGGCACGGTTCAGCGCAGCAATGGCCTGCAAGGTAATCTGCTCGGGATCACCGGCCCCCATGCCAATCAGCAGGATCTGTTTCATCGGATAACCACTCCACTGTGGCAAATCATGTGAGACGCCTGATCGTAGGTGATTTTTGTCAGCGACCGGGCATTGAAGCTGAAAATCAGGCACATTATCGTTCTGGCAACTGCTGAACACGACATAGCCATGAGTAAAACAACAAGAATCGCCGACCCTTCCTACGAATTGATGGACGACCACAACGGGCTGTCGATCATTTATCGCGAGCACGGATTCCCCTGTCCGCTGGTGCGCTGGCACTTTCACAAGGAATACGAGCTGCATTTGATTGTGGCCAGCTCAGGCAAGGTATTTGTCGGCGATTACATCGGCAATTTCAACCCTGCCAGCCTGTTTCTGACCGGTCCCAACCTGCCGCATAACTGGATCAGCCAGATCGATGAGGGTGAAGTTGTGGCCAAACGCGACATGCTGGTCAACTTCACCGATGAACTGCTGGAAAGTGGCAATCAGGTGTTTGCCGAACTAAAAACCCTGACGCCATTACTGGAGCGCGCCCGCTACGGCATCGAATTTCGCTGCAAACGTACGATTCGTCAGGCCATGAAGCTGATGCAGAAGATTGCCGACTCACGGGGCATCACCCGCCTGGGTCATTTCTTCATTCTTCTCGAGTTGCTGGCAGCCAGCGACGACTATCAGTTGCTCTCTGGCACTGCGGTCGCCCATACAGCTGACGAGCACAGCGTCGATCGCACCAACCGGGCGGTGGATTACATCTTTGCCCACTATGGCCGGGAGCTGCCGCTGGAGGAAGTGGCCGAGTATCTGGGCATGAAGCCAACCTATTTTTCCAGAGTGTTCAAGCAGGCCACAGGGCGATGCTTTGTAGAGTTCGTCAATCGACTGCGCATCAGCAAGTCGTGCGAATTGCTGGCTGATGGCGACAAACCGGTCACTGATGTGTGCTTTGAATCCGGGTTCAACAATATCTCCAACTTCAATCGGCGCTTCCAGCAACTCAAGGGCATGACGCCTTCGCATTATCGCCGCCTGGCCGTGCAGCGCCTGACCGAACAAAACCTGTACTGATTCACCCTGCCCTTGCGCCTATCGTCTACGCTGCAGTTGCGGCGAAGCCAGCCTATGGGCGATTCGGCTCTATCGGCCTTTCGTGCATCAGTGCAAAAAAGTATCAGTCAGAGTGCGGCGCAGGATTTGTCTTTCCGACCGAACGCCGGTGTAATCAATCCACATCTTCCTCACCTCCGGAAGAGAAAAAAACAATAACCATCCTTCTACTGCTCACTGGGCGTGGAAGAGGAGTGATCAATGAAGAACTCAGCAAAACTTCTGCTCGCCAGTTCCGTCCTCAGTACCTGTTTCGTGTTCAGTGGCAGTGCCACAGCGGGGACCGTGACCATCGCCACGGTCAACAACAGTGACATGATTCGCATGCAGCGCCTCTCCAAGACTTTCGAAGAAAAACACCCTGACATCAAACTCAACTGGGTTGTGCTGGAAGAGAACGTCCTGCGTCAGCGCCTGACCACCGACATCGCCACCAAAGGCGGTCAGTTCGATGTGCTGACCATCGGCATGTACGAAGCCTCACTCTGGGGTCAGAAAGGCTGGTTGCAGGAAATGAAAGACCTGCCTGCCAGTTACGAGCTGGACGATGTGTTCCCTTCCGTGCGTGACGGCCTTTCTGTGGACGGCAAACTGTTCGCCCTGCCGTTCTATGCTGAAGCTTCGATCACTTACTACCGCACCGACCTGTTCAAGGCCGCCGGCCTGACCATGCCCGAACGCCCAACCTGGACACAGATTGCCGAATTCGCTGGCAAACTGACTGACAGGTCCAAGGAACAGTACGGTCTCTGCCTGCGCGGCAAGGCTGGCTGGGGCGAGAACATGGCGCTGATCACCACGCTGGCCAACGCCTTTGGCGGACGCTGGTTCGATGAGCAGTGGACGCCACAGTTCGATCAGCCAGAGTGGAAGAATGCGCTGAACTTCTACGTCAACACCATGAAGCAGTCCGGCCCTCCGGGTGCCTCCAGCAATGGCTTCAACGAAAACCTTGCGCTGTTCAACAGCGGCAAGTGCGCCATCTGGGTCGACGCCAGCGTTGCCGGTTCGTTCGTGACCGACAAGAAGCAGAGCAAAGTGGCCGACAGCGTCGGCTTCACCTACGCACCGCATGAAGTAACCGACAAGGGCTCGTCGTGGCTGTATTCGTGGTCGCTGGCGATCCCGACCAGCGCCAAGAACACCAAGGATGCTGCCGAGTTCACCCAGTGGGCCACCTCGAAAGAGTACGCCAAACTGGTTGCCGATACCGACGGTGTGTCCAACGTACCGCCGGGCACCCGCGCCTCGACCTACACCGACGAGTACAAAAAGGCAGCGCCGTTTGCCAACATCACGCTTGAGTCGTTGAAAAAGGTCGATCCCAAGTCGCCAACCCTCAAGCCCGTGCCTTACGTCGGCATTCAACTGGTCACCATTCCCGAGTTCCAGGCCATCGGCACCAGCGTCGGTCAGCAGTTCTCCGCAGCACTCATAGGTCAGTCCACTGTGGATCAAGCCTTGCAGAATGCGCAAACAGCGACTGCACGTGACATGAAACGAGCGGGTTACCCGAAAAAGTAACCGTCCTGTACCAGGGTGAAGGCGTACGCTTTCACCCTGCCGCTCACCTGCGCAACAACTCTGGTGCAATCCGGTTCGGAGCTCCCCATGAATACCTCAGCCTCCCCTGAACGCACGGACCTGTCCGGCGAACAGCAACCGCTCAAAAGCCGTCGATTCAAGCCGGGCTGGTTTCTGGTCAGTCCTTCAGTGGCGCTTCTGCTGGTGTGGATGATCGTGCCGCTGGGCATGACCATTTATTTCTCGCTGATCCGCTACAACCTGCTGTCACCTGGCGAAAACGAGTTCGTCGGGCTGGAGAACTTCCAGTATTTCGTCACCGACAGCGGCTTTCTGCCCGGTGCCGGTAACACCCTGCTGCTGGTCGGCAGCGTGCTGGCGATCAGTGTAATCCTCGGCGTGCTGATCTCGGCGCTGCTCGAAGCCAGTGAGTTTTTCGGCCGCGGCATCGTCCGCGTTCTGCTGATCTCGCCGTTCTTCATCATGCCCACGGTCAGCGCGCTGATCTGGAAAAACCTGATTTTCCATCCGGTGTCCGGCGTACTCGCGGCGGTGTGGAAGTTCTTCGGTGCGCAGCCCATTGACTGGTTTGCCCATTACCCGATGCTGTCGATCATCATCATCGTGTCCTGGCAGTGGCTGCCGTTCGCGATTCTGATCCTGATGACCGCCATGCAGTCGCTGGACCAGGAACAGAAAGAGGCGGCACGTCTGGATGGAGCCGGCCCCATCGCGATCTTCTGGCACCTGACCCTGCCGCACCTGGCACGTCCGATTGCCGTGGTGGTCATGATCGAGACGATCTTCCTGCTCTCGGTGTTCGCTGAAATATTCACTACCACCAATGGCGGGCCGGGCTTTGCCTCGACCAACCTGGCATACCTGATCTACATCCAGGCGCTGCTGCAGTTCGACGTCGGTATGGCCTCGGCGGGCGGACTGATCGCCGTAGTGATCGCCAACATCGCGGCGATCATCCTGATCCGGATGATCGGCAAAAACCTCACCGACAAGTCATGAGGACCTTGCCATGATGACCCTCAAACAATCACGCCGCCTGCAAAGCCTGCTGCTCGGGAGCCTGTCCTGGCTGATCGCTGCGCTGGTGTTCTTCCCGATCTTCTGGATGGTGCTGACCAGCTTCAAGACCGAGATCGACGCATTTGCGACGCCGCCGCAATTGTTCTTTACCCCAACGCTGGAAAACTACCTGCACATTCAGGAGCGCAGCGATTACTTCCACTTTGCCTGGAACTCGGTGCTGATTTCCTTCAGCGCCACCGCCCTGGCCATGCTGATCGCCATTCCTGCGGCGTATTCCATGGCGTTCTTCGAAACCAAACGCACCAAAAGCACCCTGCTGTGGATGCTCTCGACCAAGATGCTGCCGCCAGTGGGCGTGCTGATGCCGATCTACCTGCTGGCCAAGACCTTTGGCCTGCTGGATTCCAGGCTGGCGCTGATCATCATCTACACGCTGATCAACCTGCCGATCGTGGTCTGGATGATCTACACCTATTTCAAGGATATTCCCGGTGAGATCCTTGAGGCCTCACGGCTGGACGGAGCCAGCACCCGCCAGGAGATCTTTCGCGTGCTGATGCCGATCTGCAAGGGCGGGCTGGCCTCTACAGCACTGCTATCGCTGATCCTGTGCTGGAACGAAGCGTTCTGGTCACTGAACCTGACCTCGTCCGCAGCGGCACCGTTGACGGCACTGATCGCCTCCTACTCCAGCCCCGAAGGGCTGTTCTGGGCCAAGCTGTCGGCGGTCTCGACCCTGGCATGTGCGCCCATCCTGATTTTCGGCTGGATCAGTCAGAAACAGCTGGTTCGCGGCCTGTCGTTCGGCGCTGTCAAATAGTCCGCCTCAAAGAACAAGAAGGAATCCAACATGGCTAACCTGAGCATCCGCAACCTGCAAAAAGGCTTTGATGGTCATCAAATCATCAAGGGTATCGATCTGGACGTGAATGACCGCGAGTTCGTGGTCTTTGTCGGGCCTTCGGGCTGTGGCAAATCCACCCTGCTGCGGCTCATCGCCGGGCTTGAGGAAGTCACCTCGGGGACCATCGAACTCGATGGCCGCGACATTACCCAAGTCACGCCGGCCAAACGCGATCTGGCGATGGTGTTCCAGACCTACGCGCTTTACCCGCACATGACGGTAGGCAAGAACCTGTCATTCGCGCTGGACCTGGCGGGTGGCGACAAGGCCGAGATCAAGAAGAAGGTCGATGAAGCCGCGCGTATTCTGGAGCTCGGGCCGTTGCTGGAACGCAAACCCAAGCAGTTGTCCGGTGGACAACGACAGCGTGTTGCGATTGGCCGGGCCATCGTGCGCAATCCGAAGATTTTTCTCTTCGATGAACCATTGTCCAACCTCGACGCCGCGTTGCGCGTGCAAACCCGCCTGGAGCTGTCGCGCCTGCACAAAGAGCTGCAAGCCACGATGATCTATGTGACCCACGACCAGGTTGAGGCAATGACCCTGGCCGACAAGGTGGTCGTGCTCAACGGCGGCAAGGTCGAGCAGGTCGGCTCGCCGCTGGAGCTTTATCACCACCCTGCCAATCTGTTTGTCGCAGGCTTTCTCGGCACGCCGAAAATGGGCTTCCTCAAGGGCAAGATCAGTCGAGTGGACAACGCCAGCTGTGAAGTCGAACTGGATGCCGGAACCCGCATCAGCCTGCCGGTCGACGGCGCAGGGTTGAGTGTCGGAGCACCGGTAACGCTGGGCATTCGCCCGGAACACCTGAATCTTGCCCAGAACAGCGATTGCCAGTTGCAGGTTATCGCCGATGTCAGCGAACGTCTTGGCAGCGACACCTATTGCCATGTGCGCACCCGGTCGGGCGAGGCGCTGACCATGCGTATTCGTGGCGACCTGGCCAGCCAGTACGGCGAGACGCTGAACCTGCACCTGGACAGTGCCCAATGCCACCTGTTCGACGCTCAAGGTCTGGTGATTGCCAAAGCCTTGCAGACTGTCGCCGCCTGAGTTCCGGAGAGCCCTTCATGAAACTGACCAAAAACAATCTGTCCCGACTGGACGCCGACATTGCCCTGCCAGCCTACACCGTCGAAAGCACTCGCCAGGGCATTGCCCATATCGGCGTTGGCGGCTTCCATCGGGCGCATCAGGCGTTTTACACCGATGCACTGATGAACAGCGGCGAAGGCTTTGAATGGAGCATCTGCGGCGTCGGTCTGCGCCCTGAAGACAAAGCCGTACGTGACGCACTGGCGCAGCAGGACTATCTGTACACGCTCTACGAACTGGGCGACACGCCAGATACCGAAACCCGCGTCATTGCCTCGATCAGCGGCATGCTGCTGGCCGACGACAGCACTCAGGCGTTGATCGACAAGCTGTCCAGCCCGGACATCCGCATCGTCTCGCTGACCATCACCGAAGGCGGCTATTGCATCGACGACAGCAATGGCCAGTTCATGGCGCATCTGCCACAGATCCAGCATGACCTGGCACACCCGGACCAGCCAAAGACGGTATTCGGCTTCCTCTGCGCGGCACTGGCGCGCCGCCGTGCCGAAGGTACGCCAGCCTTTACCCTGATGTCCTGCGATAACCTGCCGCATAATGGCGCAGTCACTCGCAAGGCGCTGCTGGCATTTGCCACCTTGCGCGATGCCGACCTGCACGACTGGATCAAAGACAACGTCAGCTTCCCCAACGCGATGGTCGACCGCATCACCCCCATGACCAGCGCGGCTCACCGGCTGAAGCTGGCGGACGAGAAGCACATCGACGACGCCTGGCCGGTGGTCTGCGAACCGTTCGTGCAATGGGTGCTGGAAGACAAGTTCGTCAACGGTCGCCCGGCCTGGGAAAAGGTCGGCGTGCAGTTCACCGATGATGTAACGCCCTATGAGGAAATGAAGATCAAGCTGCTCAACGGCAGCCACCTTGCCCTGACCTATCTGGGCTTCCTCAAGGGTTATCGTTTTGTCCACGAAACCATGAATGACCCGCTGTTCGTGCGCTACATCCGTGCTTACATGGACCTGGACGTCACGCCGCAGCTGGCGTCGGTGCCGGGCATCGACCTGGAAGGCTATAAAGACACGCTGATCGAGCGCTTTTCCAACCAGGCGATCGCCGATCAGCTGGAGCGGGTTTGTTCGGACGGTTCGTCCAAATTCCCCAAATTCACCATTCCGACGATCAATCGTCTGATCGTCGATCAGGGCAATGTCGAGCGCGCCTCGCTGGTCGTTGCCGCGTGGGCGCTGTATCTGAAAGGTGTCGACGAGAACGGCACGACCTACAAAATTCCCGACCCGCGCGCCGAGTTCTGTCAGGCACTGGTGGTCGACGACGAGCTGATTACCCGGCGGCTGTTGCAGGTTGAGGAAATATTTGGCGTTGCCATTCCGAAATCAGCCGAGTTTGTCGCAGCGTTCGAGCAGAACCTCAATGACCTGCGCACGCTGGGCGTCAGTGGCACGCTGGAAAAACTTCTGGCCAACCGCCTTTGAGGTGCGCCCATGTTTCTTGGAATTGACTGCGGCACCCAGGGCACCAAGGTGCTGGTGCTCGATACCGAAAGCGGTACTGTGCTGGGCGAGGGTTCGGCCTCGCATAGCCTGATCAGCGACCATAACGGCCGCCGCGAGCAGGACGTAGGGCAATGGCTGAACGCGCTGCAACAGGCCACCCGCGATGCATTGGCACAGTCTGGCGTGTCGGGGCAACAGATTCTCGGCATCGGCGTATCGGGCCAGCAACATGGTCTGGTGCTACTCGATGCTCAAGGTGAGGTGCTGCGCCCGGCCAAACTGTGGTGCGACACTGAATCGGCCCCGGAAAACCAGCGCTTGCTGGATTACCTGGGCGGCGCGCAGGGTTCCCTGCAACGCCTTGGTCTGGTCATTGCGCCGGGCTATACCGTGTCCAAACTGCTGTGGACCAAGGAACAGTACCCGCAGCTGTTTGAGCGTATAGACAAGGTGCTGCTGCCCCACGACTACCTCAACTATTGGCTGACCGGCCGCTGCTGCACTGAATTCGGAGACGCATCGGGCACCGGTTATTTCAATGTGCGCACCCGTGAGTGGGACCTGCCGCTGCTCGCGCACATCGACCCGAGCGGCCGTCTGGGCAAGGCGCTGCCGCAATTGGTGCAAGCACACGAAGCGGTTGGCGTGCTGCGTCCTGAAATCGCCCGACTGCTGGACCTGAACCCCGCAGCACTGGTGTCCAGTGGTGGCGGCGACAACATGATGGGCGCCATTGGCACGGGCAATATCCAGCCCGGTCTGATCACCATGAGCCTGGGCTCGTCAGGCACTGTCTATGCCTACGCCGATGAGGCGCGGGTCAGCGAACATGAGTCGGTCGCTACCTTCTGCTCATCCTCCGGTGGCTGGTTGCCATTGATCTGCACCATGAACCTGACCAATGCGACCACGGCTATTCGTGAGTTGTTCGCTCTGGATATCGCCGGGTTCAACCAGGCCGTCGCCCAGGCACCGATAGGGGCCGAAGGCGTGCTGATATTGCCTTTTCTGAACGGCGAACGTGTGCCCGCTCTGCCCGATGCCACCGGCAGCATCGTCGGCCTGGACAGCACCAATCTGACCCAGGCCAACCTGTCCCGCGCCGTGGTCGAAGGCACCACCTTCGGCCTTCGCTACGGATTGGACCTGCTGCGCGACAGTGGTATCAAAAGCGAGAAAATCCGCCTGATTGGCGGCGGTTCCAAAAGTGCGGTATGGCGGCAGATCGTAGCTGACATCATGAATACTCCGGTGATCTGCACCGACCACGCAGAAGCCGCCGCGCTGGGCGCGGCCATTCAGGCCGCATGGTGCTGGTCGCATGCCAACGGTAAGGCTGAGGGCCTGCAGCAACTGTGCGAACGCTGTGTAAGTCTCGATCAAAGCAGTGAGACGCACCCCGTGGTGCATAATGTGGCCGCCTATCAGCAGGTCTATCAGCGTTATCAGGCGCAACTGCGCAAGGTTTGAACCGTTTTTTCATGGAGCACTTATGTTTCTGGTTTGTGGCGAAGCACTGTTCGATATTTTTACCCGCGCTGATGACAGCGGTTCCCTGAACAGATTGGGGTTTGATGCGATTGCCGGCGGCTCTCCATTCAACGTTGCGATCGGACTGCGCCGCCTGGGTGTGGAGGCAGGCTTCTTTGCCGGGCTGTCCACCGATTACCTGGGCCGCCGTCTGCGTGCCGTGCTGGAAAAGGAAACGGTCAATACCGATCACCTGGTTGAGTTCGACGCGCCCACGACACTGGCCATGGTCGCCGTGGGCAGCGACGGCTCGCCGACTTACAGCTTTCGCGGCGACGGCTGCGCGGACCGGCAGTTGCGCCTTGAACATCTGCCGGAACTCGATGCGCAGGTACGCGGCATTCACGTCGGCTCCTTTTCGCTGGTGGTGCAGCCGATTGCCGACACACTGCTGGCGCTGGTCGCCCGCGAAAGTACGAAACGCCTGATTTCACTGGACCCCAACGTGCGCCTCAACCCGGCACCGGACATTCAGCGCTGGCGCAGCCAGGTCGCAGCGTTCGCCGAACATGCGCACCTGATCAAGGTCAGTGACGAAGACCTGCACCTGTTGTACCCGGACAGTGACCCACAAAAAATCGCCGAAGGCTGGCTCGGCAAGCGTACGCAACTGGTCATCGTCACCCGCGGCACGCAAGGTGCCAGCGTCTTTACCCGGCAGCATGGTACTTGGTCAGTGCCGGCAAAAACGGTGGTCACCGCCGATACCGTCGGGGCCGGGGATACTTTTCAGGCGGCGCTGCTGACCTTCCTCAGCGAGCGTCAGCTCGATACGCCACAAGGCTTGTCGACGCTGTCACGGGAAACCCTGGACGAGATGCTGAATTTTGCCGTCGGCGCAGCCGCGCTGACCTGCACAAAGGTCGGGCCGGATCTGCCGTATCGGCATCAGTTGGGGTGATTCAGTTTTCGACGAGAAACAAAAACAGCGGTACATCCGCAACATGTAACGCATGAACTAAAGTCTTCGTGAGCAAGCTCACTCCCACATTCCGAACCTGTTCCAAGCGGGAGAAGTTTCAGGATTCACTCCCATTTGGAAAGCATTCCATTTGTGGGAGTGAGCTTGCTCACGAAAGAGCCATTACAGTCGCCGAACAAGCAACTGAACCCACTGCCCGGTCAAGCCAGCATGCCGGCCTTGATACCTCTGATGCGGGTGTTGATGTCATCTGCAACGTTGTTCTGCTTGTCCTTGAGCGCGTCCTGGACTTTCTGGTCAATGGCCAGTTGGTCCTGAGGTGCCATGGCGTCGTAGTCTTTCTGGGTGACGCCCGTCAGCTTCTCGCGCACTTTCTCTTCGGCTGTCTGCTTCAGAGAGTCCATGAACTTCTGTTCTACCGAACCCGTCGACGCAGTGTCAGTGGTGCTGGTGGCGCTGGCCCCTGAACCGATGACACCGTTGTCGCGATCAGCCGTCTTTTCCGACAGTGACGAATCACCGGCAGACTTGAGATTGATCATCATCCGCGCGAAGGATTCGTTGTAACCGCTGTTGTCCTGCTTGCTGTCTTGCGATGTTGAATTGCTGACCGGCGTGGTAACCGGTGCTGAACCTGATGTCAGGCCAGCTGCGGCAACCGAGCTGAATGCGTCCTGAGACACCTCATCTACGGTTTTGCGCCCAACCACAGCCCGGGAAACAAGCTGCTCAAGCGCACTCGTGCCAATAATCATCTTTCACCTCCTGATGAACCTGTTGCTCAGGTTCAACAGCAAGTCCAGTGCCAAGTGCACAGTAAATCCATAAGTTACTGATTTTTATAACTTAAATTCAAAAGCTAAAGATCGGCACTGTCAAAAAAACCCATACATTCTGCCGTTTGCGGCAAACATTCGCCGACACAGGCTGCTTTCAGCCTGCCGCACGACCGGTATTGACGTTCAACAGCTCGATCGGCAACGGTTCAGAGAAGTAGTAACCCTGCGCCTGGGTCGCGCCGATCTCGCGCAGCAACTCGAGTGTTTCCAGATCTTCGACACCTTCGGCGACGACGTTCAGATCAAGGGATTCGGCCATGCGTACGATGGCCCGCACGATGGCCCGGCTGCGTATGCTGGAGGCCAGTCCGAAGATAAACGATTTGTCGATTTTCAAGCCGCTGAAATGGTACTGATGCACATAGCTGAGCGAAGAAAACCCCGCGCCAAAATCGTCCAGCATGACCGACATGCCCTGCTCGGCCAGTTGCTTCATTGACAGGCGTGCCTGCTCAGGGTCGGCCACCAATGCCCCCTCCGTAAGCTCCAGGCACAGACGCCAGGGCGCAACATTCTGTTCAGCAAGCATCGCCAGCACTTCTGCAGCGAATGCCGGGCGGGTGATGCTGTAGCTGGAGCAGTTCACATGCACTGGCGGCCAGTGGCCGTTCTCGGGTTGCGCCAGGATGTTCACCACGCATTTGAGCATGTAGATATCCAGACGACCAATCAGGCGCAAACCCTCCAGCGCGGGCAAAAAGCTTTCCGGCCCGACGATCCGTCCATCCGGCATGCGCCAGCGGATCAACGCTTCGAACGCCAGTAACTCTCCGGTCCTGACACAGATGACCGGCTGAAAATAGGGGATCAGTTGATCAGTACGCTTCAGGGCCGTGCGCAACGCTCCCTCTTGCTCGACCTGATCCGACACCTCCCGACGCAGAGCCTGATTGAACACGGCGAAGCTGTCACGCCCACCATTCTTGACCCGATACATGGCGGTGTCGGCATCACGCAAGAGGTCCGCCGGCTCCTGATGGAAGCGGCTGTCAGCACCCACCACGCCGATGCTGCAAGAAGAAAAGACGCTGTGATCGTCAATCACGAACGGTTGCTCGAACGCGGTCAGGATCCGCTGGGCTATATCCGTACCGGCCTGTAACGGTGCATCGATGCTTAGCACCGCAAATTCGTCACCTCCAAGCCTGGCCAGCAGATCCCCTTCACGCATGCAACTGCGCAGCCGCTCGGCGGCCTGCACCAGGAGGATATCGCCGCAGTGGTGGCCAAGGCTGTCATTGATCATCTTGAAACGATCCAGATCGATGAACATGACAATCAGCTGCTGGCCGTTCAGGCAAAAGTCCTGCCACGCCTGTTTCAGGCGATGTTGCAAGTGACTGCGGTTAGGCAGTCCGGTCAACGAGTCGTGGGAGTTTTCATGCTGCAATCTGGCGTTGGCCTGATCCAGCTCCCGGGTCCGGTCGCGAACCCGGGCTTCGAGGAGCACATTGGCGGTGTGGATCGCCTCTGCCGCGCTGCGCCGGGACAGTGCCGTGTCGATGTGGCGAGAGACAAAGGTCAGCAGTTCCTGATCACGCAAGGTATAGCTGACATCCTTCGAATAGCTTTGCACCACCAGCACGCCGCGCACCTCCTCGCCATCGAACAGCGGGATACCCAGCCAGGAAGAAGAACGACCGGTATTTTTTTGCACCTCGATTTCGCCCAGGCTTTCCAGCCTGCGGGCATCGTCGTAATCGATCAGGCACGGTCGCCGCTGGCCTATCACATACTCGGTAAAGCCGCGCTGCCCACGCCGTGAACGTGGCGGCGTGGGCTGGAATTCGTCGATGTAATAAGGAAAGGTCACTTCGCCTGTAGCGCTGTCGTAAAGGGCGATGTAGAAATTGAGTGCTACCAGCAGCTCGCCGACAATCATGTGCAGGCTGCGAAACAGCTCATTCATATCGCCCGGCTGGCTGGAAAGCTCGGCAATCTGGAACAGAGCACTCTGCAAGTGCTCGGCGCGTTCACGGTCGCGCACTTCCTGGCGCAGGGCGTCATTGGCTGCCGAAAGCTGTTGTGTGCGCAGTGCCACAATCTGCTCCAGGTCGGTACGGCGCAGCAGTCGGTCCAAGGCCATCGCCACATGCCGTGACACCACGGAAAACAACGCGCGATCCTGAGCACTGTAGACGCGGGACACGTCATAGACCTGCATCGCAACCATGCCGAATACTTCGTCCGAGGCGTTTTTCAGGGGCGCGCCCATCCAGAACTCTGGCAGACGCCCCACCCAGAAAAAACGACCTTCGGCTTTTGCCCGCTCGATACAGGCTGCTTCCAGAAACAAGGGTTGCCCGGTGCTCAAGACATACCCGGTGAGCGACATTCGATCGGCGTCGATGAATTCGAACGTCTCGTGGCCCATCGCTTCGTCATCGAAACGGTCGATGTAATACGGATAAGTGATCTTGCGGCTTTGCTGGTCATACAGCGCGACGTAGAAGTTCTCGGCATCGATCAGCGCACTCAACTGCTCATGAATACCCTGCAGAAAAGCCCCACGATCCAGCGTGGAGCTGGCCAGCAGGCTGATTTCATAGAGAACCCGCTGGGTGTTCTGCGCCCGGATCAACGCAGCGGTCTGCAACAGTGAACCCAGTCTGGCAGCGAGATCCACCAGCGCGGGATGGTCTTTTTCGGCCATTGGCGCCAGCACCCAGCCCAACACGCCCTCGCCCTGCCCGGCGACTCGGCAATGAAGCTGCGATTGAGCACAGTATGTGTCGAAGTCTTCAGCAGCGATGTGCGCAGGCCAGACGACTGCAGGGTCGCCCTGCCCGAGCAGACATTTCAGCTCGCCTGCAGCGTAGGCTGCCCAGGCGATATCCGGTATCTGTTCCCGTGCAGCGCTCAAAAGTGCGTCAATGGGCGCGTGACCGGCGAATCGGTCATGGTTGGCAGCCAACGTGGTGTCTGGACTGAACGCTACGCTCGGGCATATACCCGTGGCCAGATGTGAGACTGTCATGGAAACACCAGATGCATGAGCCGACGACGGTCATCCGTAAAAACCATGACCAAAGGTAACAAGTGTGCTGCTGCATTGTTGCAAAGTTCATACCTTTTTGGCAGACCCTTTGCCTGTCAGATGACATCCATGTGACATGGGGCACTACACGGCTGCCATACGGGTCAGATTCAGGTGTGTCGCGAGACCGCCAAGGTGAATGAGCAGGGCTCGGCTATGCTTGCTCGCGGCGTTACATATTCTTCCCCCACTGAACAGGTGACAGTCATGGTCAAGACTTACAGTTACGCAGCGCAGTCTGCTCAGGAAGTGCTCAAACCGTATCAGTTCGAACGCCGCTCACCCGGTGCCGAAGACGTTCAGATCGACATTCTCTACTGCGGCGTTTGTCACTCGGACCTGCATACCGCACGCAATGAGTGGCACAACACACTCTATCCTTCGGTTCCGGGCCACGAAATCGTTGGCCGGGTAACGGCAGTCGGTGCAGACGTCAAACATTTCAAGGTCGGCGACCTCGCGGGTGTCGGCTGCATGGTAGACAGTTGCCAGCAATGTACACCCTGCGCAGAGGGTGACGAGCAATATTGCGAGAGCGGCTTCACAGGCACCTACAACGGCCCGGTATTTGGCGGCGAGAACACCTTCGGGGGCTACTCCGACAAGATCGTGGTCAAGGAGAAGTTCGTCCTGCGCATCTCTCACGACGCCAATCTGGCCGCCGTCGCGCCGCTGTTGTGCGCAGGTATCACCACGTACTCGCCATTGCGCCACTGGAAGGTCGGCCCGGGCAAAAAAGTGGGCATTGTCGGGCTCGGAGGGCTCGGCCACATGGGCGTCAAGATCGCGCACGCCATGGGCGCTCATGTGGTGCTGTTCACGACATCGCCCGACAAGCGTGAAGATGGCTTGCGGCTGGGTGCCGACGAAGTTGTTGTATCCAAAGATGCTGCGCAGATGGCAGCCCAGGCCAATAGCCTGGATTTCATCCTCAATACAGTCGCAGCACCGCATGATCTGGATGCATTTCTGTCCCTTCTCAAGCGTGACGGCACCATGACGCTGGTCGGCGCACCGGCAGAGCCGCACCCGTCTCCGGCAGTCTTCAATTTGATCTTCAAACGCCGCAGTCTGGCAGGCTCGTTGATCGGCGGCATTCAGGAAACCCAGGAAATGCTGGACTTCTGCGCCGAACACGGCATCGTTTCAGACATTGAAATGATCGCCATGCAGGACATCAACGAGGCTTACGAGCGGATGCTCAAAGGCGACGTGAAATATCGTTTCGTCATCGACATGGCCAGCCTCAAGCAGGAAATTCCTGCTGACTCAAACGCCGCATGATGCGGGCTGAATGCACCTGAAGAGCCTAGCGCTGCCATGGATGGCTGCGCGCACGAGACATGCCGTACGTCGCAAGGCATGAACTGACTACAGACAATAACCCACTGATACTCATACTCACTGTAAGTGTCGGTAACGGCTTGAAGCCCGCACTTGCGCCTGGCCCACCCTGCTTCATGCTGGCATGAGCTTGTCCTGGCCAGAAAAATGAACTATTTATTACATTTTAGTGACTATCATTGACTGCCTTTGGGTCTCAAGTTCACGAAGTCCTTGCAGATACTCATGTCAACGGACGTTTTAACAGGTGAACAAATCATGAAACAACGAGCGACAGTCATCTGCAAACGCGACGGCCAGGTCCTCTACGTGCGCAAACCAAAATCGCGCTGGGCATTGCCTGGTGGCAAGATCGAGGCTGGTGAAACGCCTGCTCAGGCCGCCATGCGTGAATTGTGCGAGGAAACAGGCCTGAAAAATCTTGATCTGCTCTATCTCGAGGTTTATGAGAAAGATCAGGTTACTCACTACGTGTTCACTACGCAGGTCCCGGCCTCAAGCGAGCCTTCGCCACAGAATGAGATTGCCGCTTGCAAATGGCTGGCTCCGAAGAAACTCGCAGACTTGAAGGCCAGCAGTGCGACCAAGACCATCGTCAAGTCATATGCCCAGCGGGCCTGAGAGCATTTCGAGCATCTGGCGCAACGCCAAAGGGTGATCAGCCAGATCGGGTTGAACGGTCAGGCCTGAAGCTGTTCTGAGAGAGCAGACGGTTCATTACCTTCATCCCCGTCTCAGGAGATCCCCTATGACTCAGACCGCCCTGGTTGTTGGCGCAAGTGGCATTGTCGGCAGTGCAATCACACAGTTGTTACTGGAAAACGATTGGCAGGTTGCCGCCCTCTCCCGTAGTCCGTCAGCGCGGCCCGGCGTAATTCCAGTGGCTGCAGACCTGCAGAACCCGGAGTCCGTCAGTGCGGCCCTGGCTGATTTGAAGCCCACCCACGTTTTCATCACCACATGGTCGCGTCAGGCCACTGAAGCAGAGAACATCCGCGTCAATGCTGCGATGGTGCGCAATGTGCTGGATGCTGTACGGCCCGCTGGCAGTGTGAAACACGTTGCGCTGGTCACCGGGCTCAAACACTACCTTGGCCCGTTCGAAGCCTACGGTAAGGGCACGCTGCCACAAACGCCGTTCAGGGAGACGCAAGCGCGCCTGGATATCGAGAACTTCTATTACGCGCAGGAAGATGAAGTCTTCGCTGCCGCCGAGAAAGACGGTTTTACCTGGAGCGTCCATCGCCCGCACACCGTGACAGGTGTCGCGGTCGGCAATGCGATGAACATGGCGACCACCCTCGCCGTCTATGCCTCGATCTGCAAGGCAACCGGCCGACCTTTCGTGTTTCCGGGCTCACGCGTGCAGTGGGACAGTCTGACCGACATGACCGATGCACGTCAGCTCGCCCATCAGCAACTGTGGGCCGCCACGACGCCTGCTGCGGCAAATCAGGCGTTCAACATCACCAATGGCGACGTATTCCGCTGGAGCTGGATGTGGGGGCAGATCGCCGAGTACTTCGACCTGCAGCCAGCCGATTTTCCGAGCGAGCCAGCCCCGCTGGAAACGCAGATGGCCGATGATCAGGCTGCCTGGACCGATATTGTCCGCGAGCATCAACTCAAGGAAGGTGATATCAATCGCCTGATTTCGCCATGGCACACCGACGCCGACCTGGGCCGTCCGATCGAAGTGGTTACGGATATGTCGAAAAGTCGCAAACTGGGCTTCACGGCGTTCCAGGCGAGTGACGATGCGTTTTTCGAGGTATTTGAAAAGCTGCGCCGTGACCGACTGATTCCCTGAAGCTGCTTGCCCTCTTGTGCCAAGGCTCTGCGTTGGCATAAGAGCAGGCACTGGCTTCGAGTGAAACAGACGCAACAAAAAAGGGTCAACCTCTCGGTTGACCCTTTTTTTACCGCCCAGCAGAGCGGATTTTATCTGGTAGGCGCGATTGGACTCGAACCAACGACCCCCACCATGTCAAGGTGGTGCTCTAACCAACTGAGCTACGTGCCTGCTGTGGGTCGGCATTCTACGGATATTCGAATGCCTGTCAAATTCTTTTTTGCAGTAACTCTCTGAATACGCGAAATTTTTACCTTGGGGTTCAGCACCCATAGACAAAAAAGGGCCAGCCTTTCGGCTGACCCTTTTCTTACCGCCCAGCAGAGCGGATTTTATCTGGTAGGCGCGATTGGACTCGAACCAACGACCCCCACCATGTCAAGGTGGTGCTCTAACCAACTGAGCTACGTGCCTGCTGTGGGTCCGCATTCTACGGATATTCAGATACCTGTCAATCTGTTTTTTCTCTAAGCCTATGAATTACAGCGTTTTTTGCCCGTTGGCAGGGAATGACACTTTTCGCCTGTTGCTGGCAGAGCTTTTGGTTCTCGGGTACGATCGCCACATCGTCAAGAATATTAAACGGAGTCTCAGGATGGCAAATACGCCCTATCCGCAGTCCTACTACGCCGCTTCAGCCAATGCCGCCCCGGAACGTCCAGCGTTGCAGGGTGAAGTCGAAACCGACGTGTGCGTCATCGGAGCTGGCTATACAGGCCTGTCGAGTGCGCTGTTCCTGCTGGAGAATGGATTCCGGGTCACGGTGCTGGAAGCGGCAAAAGTCGGCTTTGGCGCGTCGGGGCGTAATGGCGGGCAGATCGTCAATAGTTACAGCCGTGACATTGATGTGATCGAGCGAACCGTCGGGCCACGCCAGGCGCAGTTGCTGGGGCAGATGGCCTTTGAGGGCGCATCCATCATTCGTGATCGGGTTTCCCGCTACGGTATCCAGTGCGACCTGAAGGATGGCGGTGTATTTGCAGCGCTGACCGGGAAGCAACTGGCGCATCTGGAAGCCCAGCAGCGACTGTGGGAGCGTTACGGCCACACCGGCCTTGAGCTGATGGACAAGCGCCGGATCAACGAAGTCGTTGCCTGTGATCAATATATCGGCGGGCTGCTGGACATGACCGGCGGCCATATTCACCCGCTCAATCTGGCGCTGGGTGAAGCGGCCGCGGTCGAGACCCTGGGCGGCACGATTCACGAGCAGTCGGCGGCCATTCGCATCGAGCGCGGTGCCAGCCCTGTGGTCCATACGGCGCAAGGCAAGGTCCGCGCGAAATTCATCATCGTGGCCGGCAACGCCTATCTGGGCAATCTGGTTCCGGAGCTGGCTGCCAAGTCGATGCCTTGTGGCACTCAAGTGATCACCACAGAGCCGCTGAGCGATGAACTGGCCAAAACACTTCTGCCGCAGGATTACTGCGTCGAGGATTGCAATTACCTGCTGGATTACTACCGCCTCAGCGCCGACAAGCGCCTGATCTTCGGCGGCGGCGTGGTCTACGGTGCCAGAGATCCCGCCAACATCGAAGCCATTATCCGGCCGAAGATGCTCAAGGCGTTTCCACAGCTCAAGGATGTGAAGGTCGACTACGCATGGACCGGCAACTTTCTGCTGACCCTGTCTCGCCTGCCTCAGGTTGGCAGGCTTGGCGACAACATCTATTACTCGCAGGGTTGCAGCGGACACGGCGTGACTTATACGCATCTGGCGGGCAAGGTACTGGCCGAGGCGTTGCGCGGTCAGGCAGAGCGCTTTGATGCGTTCGCCGACCTGCCCCACTATCCTTTCCCTGGCGGGCAGATGCTGCGCACCCCGCTTACTGCGTTGGGTGCCTGGTATTACAGCCTGCGTGACAGGTTGGGTTTTTAAGTTCGCTGACAGTAAAACGGCACCTTATCGGTGCCGTTTTTGTTTGTGCCGCGTTTATTTCATTTAACGCCGCGTGCCAGCGTTCGTTTCGCCTCGCCCGCCGCCTGCTCCTGTCCGGACTTCGATAAAGCTTCAGCGGCCTGCAACCAGCGCTGCTGATCGACGTTGGCGGGCAGCTGCCGGGGCGACTGAACCAGCACCGCCCAACTGCCGGCCTCTTTCCACGCCGATGTGAAGCGGCTGAAACTCATTGAATAGCGACGATCCATGCCTGCATTCAACAACACCGTCTCCTTTACCCGGTTGTAACCAATCAACACGGCATAACGTGGGCTCTTCCACAGTGCAGAGCCCTGGGAAAAGCGCAGCATGACCGGATAGCCCGCCGACACTTGAGTCAGCAGGTCGTGTAATTGACCATCAAGCGGATAGACCATGAACCCGTATTCCCGCGCAACCTTCTGCATATTCTGTTCGAGCCGGTCTTCGGCACCTGGCAGTTGCAGCGGCTTGTCGAGCAAGCCGGGCGTGGTCTGTACCTGTTGGTTGGCCAGCATGCTTGCCAGCACCATTGGTCCGCTCTGGTAGGCGTTCCCACGGAAGAAAGGCACCGACGTCAGTTCGACCCGGTCCGGAAGGCGTTTCATCTCGGGCGTGACCATTGAAGAACAGCCGACAAGACCCGTGAGCAAGGCTAAAACCAGCCATGAACGTAATGCACCGGCAGTACCGGAATAGAAAGAGACCGACAAGATGTTCACTCGCTTCAACTGATGCCGGGCAACCCACGACCCGGCCTGGACACCGATCATAGAGCTCTGGGGGTTCAGGGTATAGTCAGGCACTGCGGCTCATCGGGCCGAATGGAGAAAATAGTTCATAGCCCTGCGCCACTGGTCAATTAACCGAAACATGCCCCGTACTAGACTGTCAGTTATCAAGACCGCAACAAAAGCAGGAATGTGGAGGCACTTATGAGCCTGGAACTGACAATCGTGATGCTGCTCGCTTCGTGGCTTGCTGTAGCCAGTGCAATGCTGTGGGGCGTAATGCGCATATCCCGTCGCCATCACCAGCCGCACAGTGCAGCGTCACCTGCGGCAAAACGGCCGAGCCTGGTAAAGGCTGTCAAAGTACCTGCTGCTGTGGCCAGCTGATAGTTAGTTGTGCCGCTCGAATAAAGTTGTCGGCAGTGGAAATGCAAAAAAGGTCGACCCGGTTACCCGGGTCGACCTTTTTTCAGCCTGGCCTGCTATCAGTGCGCGGACACCTGAGCAGCAGCCTTTTTGCGTCTTGCTCTGCGTACCAGCATGTTCAGGCCTTCAATGGCTGCCGAGAAGGTCATGGCAGCGTAGATGTAGCCCTTGGGCACATGAGCGCCAAAGCCTTCGGCGATCAGCGTCATACCGATCATGATCAGGAAGCCCAGGGCCAGCATGACCACCGTCGGGTTATCGTTGATGAACTTCGCCAGCGGGTTGGCGGCAACAAGCATCACGACGACGGCAGTAATTACAGCAATGACCATAATCGGCAAGTGTTCGGTCATGCCCACGGCAGTGATGATACTGTCGATGGAGAACACCAGATCCAGCATCAGGATCTGCACGATGGCCGCGCTCATGCTCAATGCCACGACCGAACCCAGGGCTTTCTCTTCTTCGGTCTTGACGTCCATGCTGTGGTGAATTTCCGTCGTCGCTTTCCAGACCAGGAACAGGCCACCAGCGATCAGAATCATGTCCTTCCACGAGAACGCCTGGCCGAATACCTCGAATACCGGCTCTGTCAATTGCACGATGTACGCCACGGTGCTGAGCAATCCAAGGCGCATCACCAGCGCCATACCGATACCCAGTTTGCGGGCCTTTTCTCGTTGGTGCTCAGGGAGCTTGTTGGTGATGATCGAGATGAAGATCAGGTTATCGATACCCAATACGACTTCCATGACCACCAGTGTTGCCAGCGCGATCCAGGCTGCCGGACTTGTTGCGAGTTCCAATAGGTATTCCATAGATCACTGCCCTGCCTGAGCCAATATTAGTTGTAAGTCAGATTTATTTATCGGTCGTATTTTCGGTTTCAGCCGAGCTTTGTGGTGGCTGCTGCACCGAAAGTTCCTGTTTTGCCTCATCAATGGCCTTGGTTGCGGCTTGATGTGTTTCGTCAATCGCCTGTTTTGCAGTGTCGGCTGCTGCATTCACCACATGCTTGGTGGATGACTCTATCTGATCGCATCCTGACATTACCAGCAGCGAGCAGCCCAGCAGTGCAGCGTAAAGAGTTTTATTCATGGCTTCCTCGTTAAGCAAGGCTGGGCGGCGTGTTCAGCCCGGCGTTGGAAGCAGATTCTAGACATTTTGAAACATACGGAAAATTCGATTTTATAAGGCTTATACTTCGGTTTTACCGAATCGGCAGAGATCATGCTCAATTACCGTCAGCTTCACTATTTCTGGGTAGTAGCCAAAACCGGCAGCATCGTGCGCGCCTGCGAGCAGTTGAATCTCACCCCGCAGACCGTCAGCGGGCAGATCAGCCTGCTGGAGGCATCACTGGGTGTCGATCTGTTCCAGCGCGTAGGCCGGCAACTGGAAATGACTGAAGCGGGTCGCCTGGCCCTGCCCTACGCCGAACAGATGTTTCAGTTGGGCAATGATCTGGAAAACCTGCTGCGCTCGCAGCCCGATGAACAGCAACTGCTGTTGCGCATCGGGGTCGCTGATGTGGTGCCCAAGTCCATCGTGTACCGGCTGATTGCCCCGACCATGAACCTCAGTGAGTCCATTCGCATTACCTGCCGGGAAGATAAACTGGAAAGGCTGCTGGCAGACCTGGCAATTCAGCGTCTGGACCTGGTGATCTCGGACAGCCCCATGCCGCAGCACCTGGATATCAAGGGCTACAGCCAGAAACTGGGAGAATGCGGGGTCAGCTTTTTTGCGACCCGTGAAGTGGCAGAACGTATCGGAAGTGGCTTTCCGCAGTGCATGCACGGTGCGCCGCTATTGATTCCAGGCCAGGAAACCGTCGTTCGCGGCAGGCTGATGCGCTGGTTTGCCGAACAGAGCATCCAGCCGCGCATCATCGGCGAGTTCGATGACAGTGCGCTGATGAAGGCGTTTGGCAAATCCGGCAGCGGTGTCTTTGTTGCGCCCAGCGTCATCGCCGATGAGGTGCAGAACCAGTATGGCGTACAACTGATAGGCCACACTGATGCGGTGACCGAATCCTTCTACGCCATCACCGTAGAGCGCAAGGTCAAACACCCTGGCGTTGTCGCCATCGCCGAAAGCGCACGAAACCAGTTGTTTACCGACGCAAATTAGGCGGCAAGCGGGCCGGAATCACGTCTGATCAGCAGCACTGCCAGCACAATCGCAAGAGCGATAATGCCAGCGGCGGCGAAACCGACGTTACCCAGACCGAGGTGATCAATGACCCTGCCACCGATCATCGCACCAATCCCGATGCCAAGATTCGCTCCGGCGATGTTAAGCGACGCCGCGAACGCAGGTGCTTGCGGCGCGGCCTTGATCAACCGCACATGACTGACCAGAAACAAGGCTGCCTGGGTGATACCCCATATTGCCAGCGCGACTGGCAAGGCGAACACCGAGTGGATGCTGGGCACCACAGCGACCATGCCGACCACCATGAAGGCGCAGAATACCAGGCTGGCAATCAGCGGATGCCGGTCAACCATGCGCCCGCCCAGCGAGTTGCCGAGCAAGCCGACCGCGCCAAACCCCATCAGGCACCAGCCCACCAGGCTGCCATCGAACCCGGCGAGACGCTCCAGCATGTCCGCCAGATAGGTGTAGGCGGTGAACATGCCGCTGAATACCAGTACCGACAGCAGCACATGCCCCTGCATCATCCGGCTGCGCAAAATACCGAACTGGTTGAGGATCGACACCGGGTTTTTCTTCGCCGCGGCCCGTGGCAGATAGACCGCCAGCAATAGAGCCTTGGCAAATGCCAGACCGGCGAGCACCAGAAACGCACTGCGCCAGCCGAAAGCATCGGAAATCAAAGTACCTATGGGGATGCCGAACACAGTGGCGCAAACGATGCCGAAACCGATTCTGGCAATCGCCCTGCCAGCGAACTGCGGCCCGACGATGTCCACGGCGGTTTCACTGGCCAGCGCCCAGAATACCGGCAGCCCCAACGCAGGAATCAGCCGCGCCAGCCCCATCACGGCAATATTGGGTGCCAGCGCTGCCAGTAGATTTGAAAAGCCGAATAGCACAAGAATGCTGATGAACAGACGCTTGCGCTCGAAACGCGAGAAATAAGCGGTCAGAAAAGGACCGAACGCTGCAACCGTGAATGCGAACAGGGTGACCAGCAGCCCCGCTTGCGAAACCGTGACATCCAGATCGCGGGCAACCGCAGGCAAAAGACCGACAATGACGAATTCTGTGGTCAGCACGGTAAAACCGGCGGCCGACAACAGAAGTATGGGCAACAACATGAATACTCCAGAACAACACTACAGCCCGAAAAACAGGGCTGACACCCCAACAACTCTCGCTCCCACGCTCCGCGTGGTAATGCATTTCGTGACGCTCTGCGTCAGCCAATGCATGCCAATGCGGAGCATTGGCATGATAGTCAGTTGGATTTGCGCATAACGCCGAGGGACGAGTACATCAGCGAGGCTTCAGCACCGCACGTTTCAGAATCAGAACTTGCCCATGAAGTCACGCTTGCCGATTTCAACGCCGTTATGGCGCAGCAGGTCGTAAGCGGTGGTGACATGGAAGAAGAACTGCGGCAAGGCGTAGCTGAGCAGATAAGCCTGACCGTTCAGGCGCTTTTCCTTTTCAGTGCCGGGGCGCAGGACGATTTCGATACCCTCCTTGCCGTCGACCTGTTCGGGCGTGATGCTGCCGATGAACGCAAGCGTCTTGGCAAGCAGTGCCTGCAGTTCGGCAAAGGTGGTTTCGGTGTCATCGTATTGCGGGATCTCGACGCCTGCCAGGCGGGCCGAAGCACCCTTGGCAAAATCGACGGCAATCTGCACCTGACGGGTAAAAGGCAACATGTCCGGGAACAGACGCGCCTGCAGCAGTGCTGGCGGCTGGATTTTCTTCTCGGTCGCGTAGGCTTCGGCCTTGGTCAGAACATCGCTCAGCGCATTGAGCATTTGCTGAAAGACAGGAATGGAAGCGGCGTACAGGGAAATAGACATGACATATCCTGATTGAGAAAGGCGCAATTATAGACCCACCTGACGGCAAACACCGTGACACTTTTCAGCGACCCTGCAGATCAGCGCAACAGACACTGGCAATAATGTGCGCCACGCCCTACGCTGATCCACCGCCATCACTCAGGGAAGCGTCATGTCCATTGAATCGCCCTCCTCCGAATCCTCCCCGAATGCCGAGACCCTGCAACTCAACAGCACTGAAGTGCGTGTTCTGGGCTGCCTGATCGAGAAACAGGCGACCAACCCGGAAACCTACCCGCTGACCCTTAATGCACTGGTGCTTGCCTGCAACCAGAAGACCAGTCGCGATCCGGTCATGAACCTGACTCAAGGCCAGGTCGGTCAGAGCCTGCGCGCTCTTGAGGGTCGAGGCCTGACGCGTCTGGTGATGGGCAGTCGCGCTGATCGCTGGGAGCACCGGGTCGACAAGGCCGTTGAGCTGGTCCCCGCGCAGGTGATACTGACCGGCCTTTTGCTGCTGCGCGGCCCGCAAACCGTCAGCGAACTGCTCACGCGCAGTCACCGTATGCACGATTTCGAGGACAGCGAGCAACTCATCCATCAACTGGAACGGCTCATCGCCAGAGGCCTGGCGATGCTCGTACCCCGCCAGTCCGGTCAACGGGAAGATCGTTACATGCACCTGCTGGGCGACCCGGATGATCTGCAAGAGCTGCTTGCAGCCCGTCAACACGCGCCTGAGCGTAATGCGGCAAACCCGGCTGCCAGCCAGCGTCTTGACGAGCTGGAAGCGCGCGTCGCGGCCCTTGAAGAGCGCCTTGCCAGACTGGAGTGATGCCCGGCGTTCCCCGTCCGGCCCGGCGCTCAGGCTAAGGCTATACAGCCCTGGCGAACGCCGCAGCCTGTTGATACTGCTCATCGGTCGGGCGGACGCCGGTATACAGCACAAATTGTTCCAGTGCCTGGATCGCCGCGACTTCATCGCCGCTCACGACGCGCTTGCCCAGGCGACGTGCAGCCTGGATCAGCGGCGTTTCGGCAGGGGTAGCCACCACATCGAAAATCGTCTCGGCCGCATCGATGGCCTGCAAGTCAAACGACAACTCGTCAGCCTGGGCACCTTGCATGCCTAGCGGCGTAACGTTGACCAGTAAAGGTGGTCGCACGCTTCCCAGCTCCGCCTGCCAGCGAAAGCCACACGCCTCGGCCAGGCGTCGACCGGCCTGCTCGTTGCGGGCCACGATCAGGCCATCGGTGAAACCCGCATCGCGCAACGCGAACGCAACCGCCTTGGCCATGCCCCCGCTGCCGCGCAGGGCAAATGCGCTACGAGGGACGGCGTGGCTCTCCATTAGCTGCGCAACCGCGATGTAATCCGTGTTGAACGCCTTCAAATGCCCGTCGGTGTTGACGATGGTATTGATCGACTGGATGGCGGCGGCGGAAGCATCAAGTTCGTCGACCAGTTCAATGCAGGCTTCCTTGAACGGCATCGAAACCGCACTGCCGCGTATCCCCAGCGACCGAATGCCCGCCACGGCAGCGGCAAGGTCATTGGGTGAGAAGGTCTTGTAATAGAAGTTAAGGCCCAACTGCTGATAAAGATGATTGTGGAAACGCACGCCAAAGTTGCCGGGACGGGCGGCCATGGACATGCACAACAATGTGTCTCTGTTTGCAGTAATGGGCATATGGGTTTCCTCCAGACGGTAATGGCTTGAATATTCGATAAAAGCGTATGCTACGCACCAGTGAATGCGAGGACACGCGCCGCACACCTTACATAAAATTTACTCAGCACTTTCGCAGATTCTTACAATTTCGATGTCATAGTGTTATCCCGTGGCAGTGCTTGAGAGTGATGCAGGCGCGCGACAACGGGTTGAGAGCGAGGAACAATCATGATTCGTCAAATCCCCAAGATCGCCTTGTTTGTAGGTGCCCTGGCCCTTGCTGGCCAGGCGAATGCTGACCGTGGCTGGGGTGGCCCTGCCGTGGTAGGTGCTATCGTAGGCGCTGCCGTTGTCGGGGCGGCGGTATCTTCAAGTCGCGATAGAACCGTGTACGTAGAGCGCGAGCCGGTTTATGTGCAACAACAGCCGGTCTACTACGCACCACCACCGGTCTATTATCAGCCGGCCCCGGTCTACCAGGTTGTCGAGCGCTACCCACCGCCTCCACCGCCAGGCTACTACCATCGCTACGGGCCACCACCAGGCCCGGGCTATTACTACGGCCCGCCACGCGGCCGCTGGTAACCGAACAAAAAACCCGCCTCTTCAGGCGGGTTTTTCATTGGTGTGCTCACATTATCGCCTGCCGATGCAATGTGCCCGACCCTCGTTGTTATCAATGACCACTATTGAGAGTGTCGATTTCTACCTTTCCCGATCGGCCTCTACAGTAGCGGCATGGATTGAGGAGGCAGTTATGACCAAGGTACACATCATGTCCGTCGTCGGCAGTGCAGTTCCAGCGCCGCTCAGAGAGCGAGGTCTGCTGGCCTGCTGGTACCTGATTCAGGATGGCGAGCCGGTCAGCGGCCCTCTGGCGTCTTTGCCTGTCGCCGAAGAGTTGTCCCGGCAAATGCAGTGCCAGCCCCTCAACAGCTGATTTTTTCTGCGAACCTCGTGCGTTGCTCCGCACATCCCCTTGCCCGCCTCTTTGAAGGCGGGCTTTTTTTGAGCCAGGGAAAGCAGACGATCCGCCTCAGCTGCGCTCGGCCATAGCGGCATTGACCTGACAACGATGCGCCAGCTTCTGCAGGCGCTTTTCCAGTGCCATGAACACCACACGATCGGTACGACCACTGTCGAGTTCATCGATCAGGTCATTGGCAACCTGACGCAGCTCATGAGCCAGCACCACGCGATCATCGTTCAGGTCCTGTTTGTGAGACTCGAACAAACGATGCAGGTAGTCCTGCAATGTGTATTTCAAGCTGTGCCGGTCAGTGGCGCGTAGATGCGTCAGGTTGAGACTGATACGGCCCTGCAATTCGCTCAATTCGCCACACAGATACTGCATGCGCCGGGCATAGCCTACTTCGCGGTCGCGTATCTGCTTGCGCGCCTGCTCCGCTTCCTGCTTGCGCTGAATGGCGGGTACAGCCACGGCAACCATCAAGCCTACGATCAGGCCGATGGCCTGCATCCAGCCTGCCCAGTCACTGGGGCGCGATGTAAAGCCGACACCCAGCAGCAGGATGACAACCAGCGAAGCGATGATCACCAGTACTGCGTAATCCTTGCTGACAAACCCCTTGAGCATTGCATGACTCCTTGAATCGGTGACCTGAATGGCATGGAATGCTAATCGGTGCAGGCCTTTCACACCACGACTATTCAATTGTGGTTCGGTTTTAAACAGGTTTGAGAGCAAAAAGCCACTTAACCGCAACTTAACGAAATCCCGTTTCCTGCATTTATTAATGAAACGCCCTACGACACCCATCGACATACCGCAAAGTCTGCTCATAAAATGCAGCGTTTTGACGCGATCCCTTCCATTACCACCTTTATCGAGTGAGCCTTGCTCTTGAAAATTCGTCTGTCTCTTCTGGGCCTATTATTTGTACTTACCGGCCCGGCGCTTTCCACTACCACGCTGGCAAACGAATCCGCTGTTCTGAATCGTGATCCTTCCAATCTGCACCTCGCCTCAGGCAGCGCAATGGTCATCGACCTGCAAACCGACAAGGTCCTGTACTCCAGCAACCCGGACGTGATTGTGCCGATTGCCTCCGTCACCAAGCTGATGACCGCGATGGTAGTCCTTGATGCCAAACAATCGATGGACGAAGTCATACCGGTCAATATCTCCCAGACCCCGGAAATGAAAGGTGTTTTCTCCCGGGTCAAACTCGGCAGTGAAATGAACCGCCGCGACATGTTACTGATCACCCTGATGTCGTCGGAAAACCGCGCTGCGGCGAGCCTGGCGCACAGCTATCCCGGTGGTTATCCCGCGTTCATTCTGGCGATGAATGCCAAGGCCAAGGCACTGGGCATGAAACATACCGCCTATGTCGAACCTACCGGCCTGTCGGTTTACAACGTATCCACCGCACGCGACCTCACCAAGCTGGTGATGGCGGCACGCAAATACCCGATGCTCAGTGAACTGAGCACCACCGAGCAAAAGACGGTGACGTTCCGCAAACCGACCTACACCCTGGGTTTCAGCAATACCGACCACCTGGTGCGCAAGGACAACTGGGATATCAAACTGACCAAAACCGGCTTTACCAATCAGGCCGGCCACTGCCTCGTGCTGCTGACCAGCATGGCCAATCGTCCGGTTTCCGTGGTTATTCTCGATGCTTTCGGCAAGTACACCCACTTCGCTGACGCCAGCCGTATACGCAAGTGGATGGAAACGGGCCAGAGCGGCCCGGCACCTGAAGTTGCCCTGCAGTACAAGAAAGAAAAGAATCTGGTCATGAGACAGACCGGTATTCAAGCCAAAGACTGACGGGTACGTGCAACAAAAAAACGGTCGCGATGCTTGCACATCGCGACCGTTTTTATTTACCCGTTGCGCACTCAGTTGTACTGAGTGACCAGCTTGGTGTTCAGGTACGCCTCAATGGCCTCGGTGCCGCCTTCGGAACCGTAACCGGAATCCTTGATCCCGCCGAACGGGACTTCCGGCAAGCCGATACCCTGATGGTTGATCGACAGCATGCCCGCCTCAATGTAAGTACTCAGCGCCTGAGCAGTCTTCATCGAGGTCGTGAACGCGTAGGACGCCAACCCGAACGGCACCCGGTTGGATTCGGCAATAGCCTCTTCAACCGTGTCGAACGGCACCAGCAGCGCAACCGGCCCGAAAGGTTCTTCGTTCATGATGCGCATTTGCGGTGTCAGGCCACTCAATACGGTTGGCTCGAAGAAATAGCCCGGCCCCTCGACAGCCTTGCCTCCGGCAGACAGGGTTGCACCGCCACGCACAGCGTCTTCGATCAGATCGACCAGCGCAGGAATACGTCGCTCGTTGGCTACCGGCCCCATCGTGGTGCCCGCCTCCAGACCGTTGCCGACCTTGATCTCGCGGGTCAGGCCCACAAATCTCTCGGTGAACACATCCAGCACCTTGCGTTGCACCAGAATCCGCGTCGGCGATACGCAGACCTGTCCGGCATTGCGGAACTTCGCGGTGGCCAGCACGCGCGCAGCGAGGTCGATATCAGCGTCATCGAACACCAGCGCCGGCGCATGACCACCCAGCTCCATGGTTGCCCGCTTCATATGTTTTCCGGCGAGTGCAGCCAGTTGCTTGCCGACCGGTGTCGAACCGGTAAACGTGACCTTGCGAATCACCGGATGCGGGATCAGGTAGCCAGAGATTTCAGCCGGATCGCCGTAGACCAGACCAATCACGCCTGCCGGAACACCGGCATCGGCAAACGCCCGAATCAGCTCGGCAGGCGACGCCGGAGTTTCTTCCGGAGCCTTGACGATGATCGAGCACCCGGCTGCCAGTGCAGACGACAACTTGCGCACCACCTGATTGATCGGAAAATTCCACGGTGTGAACGCCGCAACAGGACCGACCGGCTCCTTGACGACCTTCTGCTCAATGGCCACGCCACGCGAAGGCACGATACGGCCATAGCTGCGACGCCCTTCCTCGGCCAGCCAGTCGATGACATCAGCGGCAGAAAGGGTTTCCATCCGCGCCTCGGCCAAGGGCTTGCCCTGCTCCTGGGTCATGATCCGGGCAATGTTGTCGGCACGCTCGCGAATCAGGTTCGCGGCTTTCTGCATCAGCTTGTAGCGATCATAGGCCGAGGTGGCGCGCCAGGTGGCAAAGCCACGCTCGGCCGCCGCCAGGGCTTCGTCAAGGTCGGTGATACCGGCATGTGCAACACTGCCCAGCGACTGGCCGGTTGCAGGGTCTATGACCGGAATGGAACGGCCATCGCGGCTCGCGCGCCATTGGCCATCGATATAAAGCTGTACGTCTGGATACATGAAAATCTCCATAGGTAATTGAAAAAACGGCGTTACTGAGCGATCAGACTCGCTGCTCGGCACCAGCCATTGGCAAAGGGGCCTCGATATCGTGCTCGCCGCCCATGGCTTCGTATTTCTTGCGCAGGGCCCTGAGGTCCTTCTGCGTGAGGCCGTCGAGGTTCAGCAACGAGTTCTGCGCATCCTTGGTCACGCGCAACAGCTCGTCGACTTTCAGGTGCAGGACGTCGTTGTCACGGTTCTGCGTGTTCTGGATCAAGAACACCATAAGGAAGGTAATGATGGTAGTCGACGTATTGATGATCAACTGCCAGGTATCGTTGTAGTGAAACCACGGACCGGTGAATGCCCAGAGACAAATAAGCACGACTGCTGAAGCAAAAGTGGCCGGGCTGCCGGCCCATTTCGAAAGGGATTGAGAAAATCTGGAGAACTTCATTAACAACTGCCTGAACACGGGATGTCTTACATGGACACCGCTAACGCATTGAAATTTCTTGCAACAGTTGGATCCGTTCAGCTTACTGACAGGCTTCAATGCCTATTCAAACCCGGAAAGGTGTGTATCCGCAGTGGCACCGGACCATACATCGCGCCAGAAATATCACGCCTGATGCGGGAGAAACGGCACCCTCCAGGCACCGCTTCAACCGCACTAACGTTCTATGAATTCACAGAATCGGCTTGCCGCCCGTCACTGCATAGCGCGAGCCGGAAATGTAACTGGCTTCGTCCGAGGCCAGCAAAACGTAGATGGGCGAAACTTCCACCGGCTGACCTGGACGGCCCAGCGGGGTCTCGCTGCCGAAGCTTTTGACGTCTTCGTCGGTCATGGTCGCCGGGATCAGCGGGGTCCAGATCGGGCCGGGGGCCACGCTGTTCACGCGGATACCCTTGTCGCCCAGCAACTGCGCCAGGCCACCGGTGAAATTGGCAATCGCGCCTTTGGTGGTCGCATACGCCAGCAGCGTCGGTTTGGGCATGTCCGAATTGACCGAACTGGTGTTGATGATCGAGCCACCCCTCGGCATATGCGGGACCGCGGCCTTGCAGATACGAAACATCGCAGTGATGTTGATATCGAAGGTCTTGACCCACTCTTCGTCGGAGATTTCTTCCAGCGTCTCGTGATTCATCTGGAACGCGGCGTTGTTGACCAGCACATCGATACGGCCAAATTCAGCCACCGTCTTGCTCACGATGTCTTCGCACTGTTGCTTCTGAGCCAGATCACCCGGCAACAGCAGACACTTCATACCGGCCTCTTCGACCCAGCGCTTGGTTTCTTCCGCGTCTTCATGCTCGTTCAGGTACGAGATTGCAACCTGCGCGCCTTCTCGTGCAAAGGCTATGGCGACAGCGCGACCGATGCCGCTATCGGCACCGGTGATCAATGCAATCTTGCCCTGCAGGCGCCCGGAGCCCTTGTAGCTTTTTTCGCCGCAATCCGGATAAGGGTCCATCTTACCCTGCAACCCTGGAACCTCTTGCGGCTGACTGGCAAACGGTGGCTTTGGGTATTCTTCGTTCATCTGAATAAATCTCCCTGGCTCAATAAAAACTGACTGAATAAAAATAGCGCTGCCCCTTGTCGCCGGGCACGGCCAAAGGCGACAAGGGGGTTGATCAGTTGCAGCAATCAGGCACTCGGCTTGAGAACCACTTTGGTCCAGCCTTCATCGCGCGCGTCGAAATGCTGATAGGCCGCAGGACCTTCCTCAAGTTTCAGACGATGGGAAATGATCTGCGAAGGCTTGGCCCGATCATGGTGGATCAGCTCGGCCAGGCGACGGTTGTAGGCTTTGACGTTGGCCTGTCCGGTGCGAATCTGCTGGCCTTTGAACCAGAACGAGCCGAAATCGAAGGCCATTTTGCCTTCCTTCGCCAGATCGTTATGCGCGCCCGGGTCCTGTGGCACGAAAACACCCACGACACCGATACCGCCAGTGGCCTTGGTCGAGGCCACGAGGTTGTTCATGGTGACGTGATTGGCCTCATGACCATGACGGTCGCAACACTGATAACCCACGCACTCGCAACCACGATCAGTGCCTTTGCCATTGGTCAGATTGAGAATCTGATCCACCGCACCCTGCTCCAGCGAATTGATCGGCGTCGCGCCCATTTTCGCTGCAAGTGCCAGGCGATCCGGGTGGTTGTCGACCACGAAGACTTGCGAAGCACCCTTGATCATTGCCGAGTGCGCAGCCATCAGACCAACCGGACCGGCACCGTAAATGGCAACACTTTCGCCAGGCAGCAGGCCGGCTAGCTCGGTGGCATGCCAACCGGTAGGAAAGATGTCCGAGAGCATGACGTAGTCTTCTTCACGCTCGGCAGCATCTTCAGGCAACAGCAGGCAGTTGAAGTCGGCATACGGCACGCGCAACAGCTCGGCCTGGCCACCTTCATGATCGCCCATGTCGGCAAAGCCGTAAGCCGCACCCGCGCTGCCCGGGTTGGCGGTCAGGCAATAACCGGTCAGGCCTTTCTCACAGTTTTCGCAAAAGCCGCAGCCAATATTGAACGGCAGGCACACCCAGTCGCCCACTTTGATGCGGTCGACGCCGGCGCCGACTTCGATCACCTGGCCGAGATTCTCATGGCCGAAAATGCGCCCGGTCTCGAAAGACGTGCGGCCTTCGTACATGTGCAGGTCCGAGCCACAGATGTTGGTGGAGGTCACTCGGACAAGAGCATCTGTTGGCTTCTGGATCTTCGCATCCGGTACGTTTTTGACACTGACGTCACGCGGACCGCCATAGACGATGGCTTTCATGTTCTGAGTCTCCTTAGGTGAAAAATTCGGTAGGGCTTTTTAAGGCTCACCGAATATCTGTCACGACCAGAAGACGCCTGTTCAAAGTGATTGCCTTCATACCTGACGAGTGGTCATTGATGAGCGCGAGCCAGAGCGGTTCGTGCGTATTGATCCGGGAATATGAAATGAGTCCCGGCCCCTGTATTCACTGCAAAGAAAGCATTTGCACACCCAATCTTATGGTATACCATCATACGAAATACAAAAGCACTTACTCCGGGAGTCGTTCATGAGTTTTGAAATTCGCAAGATCGTCACGTACACCGAAGAAACCTTTATCGAGGGCGGCAAGGCCGCCGACAAGCCGGTCACCATGATCGGGTTGGCGGCCGTGATCAAGAACCCTTGGCTGGGCCGTGGTTTCGTCGAAGACCTGAAACCGGAGATTCGCGCCAACTGCTCCGCACTGGGCGAGTTGATGGTCAAGCGCCTCACCGATGCGATTGGCGGCGCGCAGAACATCGAGGCCTATGGCAAGGCTGCAGTGGTCGGGGCGGAAGGCGAAATCGAACACGCTTCGGCGGTGATCCATACCCTGCGCTTTGGCAATCATTACCGTGAAGCCGTCAAGGCCAAGAGCTACCTGAGCTTTACCAATAAGCGCGGTGGCCCAGGCACGTCCATCCAGATTCCGATGATGCACAAGGATGATGAAGGCCTGCGCTCGCACTACATCACGCTGGAGATGCACATCGAAGATTCGCCCCGTGCCGACGAAATCATCGTAGTCCTCGGTGCCGCCAACGGCGGACGCCTGCACCCGCGGATCGGCAATCGTTATATCGACCTGGAAGAACTGGCCGCCGAAAAGGCTCAGTAATCCATAAAAGCTGCGATCAATCTTCCAACCTCTGCGCAGGAGCGATCCATGATTCAGCTCACCGCTGAACACACCCCGGCGGGTACCAGCTATCTGGCTACCGGCCAAGGTCACCCCGTGGTGTTGATTCACGGGGTGGGCCTGAACAAGGAAATGTGGGGCGGCCAGATCGTTGGCCTGGCTACGCATTATCAGGTAATCGCTTATGACATGCTCGGCCATGGTGCCAGCCCGCGTCCGGACCCGGACACTGGCCTTCCGGGCTATGCCGAGCAACTTCGTGAGTTGCTCGAGCATTTGCAACTGCCCCAGGCGACGGTCGTCGGCTTCTCGATGGGCGGGCTGGTGGCTAGGGCATTCGCGCTGGAGTTTCCGCAGCTTCTCGCCGGGTTGGTGATTCTCAACAGCGTGTTCAACCGCAGCCCTGAACAGCGTGCAGGCGTCATTGCGCGCACCAGCCAGGCCGCCGAGCACGGGCCGGACGCCAACGCAGGCGAAGCTTTGTCACGCTGGTTCAGCCGTGAGTATCAGGCGGCCAACCCGGCGCAGATTGCGGCCATTCGGCAGAATCTGGCCAGTAACGATCCGCAAGGCTACCTGACTACCTACAAGCTGTTTGCTACCCAGGATATGTACCGCGCCGAAGATCTGGGCGATATTCGCGCACCGACCCTGATTGCCACTGGCGAACTTGACCCTGGATCAACGCCGGAAATGGCCCGTGAGCTGGCCATGCGCATCAGCGGTGCCGAAGTCGCGATACTGCCCGATCAACGCCATATGATGCCGGTTGAGTCGCCGCGCCTGGTCAACCAGGTGTTACTCGACTTCTTTGAAAAAACCGGTCTCGACAAATTGGCGACTGCCCACAACTCGATCAAGGGGATAGTTGCATGAGCCTTACCCGCTTTCAGATGTGCATCGACGGCCAATGGGTCGATGCGTTGTCCGGCAAGACTTTCGACAGCCTCAACCCGGCGCTGGCTGAACCGTGGGCGCAACTGCCCGACGCCGACGAAGCCGATGTCGAACGTGCTGTGCAGGCTGCTCAGAAAGCCTTCGAGGGCCCAGCGTGGCGAGGCCTTACTGCCACGGCACGCGGCAAGCTGCTGCGCAAACTGGGCGACCTGATCGCCGAAAACAAAGAGAATCTGGCGCAGCTGGAAAGCCGCGACAATGGCAAGCTGATTCGCGAAACCCGTGGTCAGGTCAGTTACCTGCCGGAGTTCTTTCATTACACCGCCGGGCTGGCTGACAAGCTCGAGGGCGGCACCCTGCCCCTCGACAAGCCGGACCTGTTCGCCTACACCGTGCATGAACCGATGGGCGTGGTCGCCGGAATCATTCCGTGGAACAGCCCGTTGTACCTGACCGCCATCAAGCTGGCCCCGGCGCTGGCGGCTGGCAATACCATCGTCCTAAAGCCATCGGAACACGCCTCGGCCACCGTGCTTGAGCTGGCGCGGCTGGCGCTTGAAGCGGGTATCCCGCCCGGCGTGGTCAACGTCATCACCGGTTACGGCCCGACAACAGGCGCTGCACTGACCCGCCACCCGCTGGTGCGCAAGATTGCCTTTACCGGTGGCGCGGCCACGGCTCGCCACGTGGTGCGCAGCAGCGCCGAGAATTTCGCCAAACTGTCATTGGAACTCGGCGGAAAATCACCGAATATCATTTTCGCCGACGCCGATCTGGACAGTGCCATCAATGGTGCGGTCGCAGGCATCTATGCAGCGTCCGGGCAAAGCTGTGTGTCCGGCTCGCGACTGCTGGTGCAGGACGAAATCTACGATGAGTTCATTGAACGCCTGGCCGAGCGCGCCAGTCGTATCCGGATCGGCAATCCGCAGGATGAAACTACCGAAATGGGGCCGATGGCCACAGCCCAGCAACTGGCCGTGGTAGAAGGCCTGGTGGCGGACGCGCTGGCCGAAGGTGCACGCCTGCGTCTGGGCGGCAAGCGCCCGAGGCTGGACAGCAAAGGCTGGTTCTATGAACCTACGCTGTTAGAATGCGACCGCAACTCGATGAAAATCATGCAGGAAGAAGTGTTCGGCCCGGTGGCATCGGTGATTCGTTTCAAGGACGAAGCGGAGGCGCTGGCCATTGCCAACGACTCACAGTTCGGCCTGGCTGCCGGAATCTGGACCCGTGACCTGGGCCGTGCGCATCGCCTGGCGCGGGATATTCGCTCGGGTATCATCTGGGTCAACACCTATCGTGCCGTGTCGGCCATGGCGCCTATCGGCGGTTTCAAAAACAGCGGCTACGGCCGCGAGAGCGGGATAGACTCCGTACTGGCCTACACCGAACTGAAAACGGTGTGGATCAACCTTTCGCAGGCGCCCATGCCTGATCCATTTGTCATGCGTTAACGAGGCCGCTGCGATGATCGAACCGAGTATCTACAAAGAAGTCATGGCGTCATTTCCTTCAGGCGTCACGATTGTTACCACGCTGGACCCCGAGGGCAATCTGGTCGGTATCACCGCCAGTGCGTTCAGTGCGCTGTCCATCGACCCGGCGCTGGTGCTGTTCTGCCCCAACTACGCATCGGACACTTACCCGGTGCTGCGCGACAGCAAAAAATTCGCCATTCACTTGCTGTCTGCCGACCAGCAGGTCGAAGCCTATGCGTTCGCCAGCAAGGGCAAGGACAAGACCAAAGGCATCGAGTGGCACTTGAGCGAGCTGGGCAACCCGCTGCTGGGCAAGGCAACCGCTATCATTGAATGCGAGCTGTGGCGCGAATACGACGGTGGCGATCATGCAATCATTGTCGGCGCAGTGAAAAACCTGATCCTGCCCGCTGTACCAGTCACACCAATGGTTTATCACCGCGGCAAGATGGGCGCACTGCCAGCCATCGTCTGAGGCTGCGCCGGGCGGTTTTGGTGGTTGCAGGCATCGGCGTGATAAACTCGGCCGCGACCCGGGTTCATCCGTCCGGGCCATGCAGCAGCCCGCGTGGTTCGTGGGCTGCCGACATGAGCGAGACTTTGTTTCCAGCCACGGTTTCCAGTCACGTTTTTACTTTGACAGCCCCATTCCGAGCACACCCGATGAAACGCCTGCCACTCGATGACACCTTCAAGGTCAACCGCAACCCCGTCACCCTGCGGGAGATTGTGCTGGACAAGCTGCGCAGCGCGATCATGAATTTTCAGCTGCTGCCGGGCGATCGTCTGGTCGAGCGTGATCTGTGTGACCGTCTGGGCGTCAGCCGCACCTCAGTGCGCGAGGCGCTGCGCCATTTGGAATCCGAAGGCCTGGTCGAGTTCGCCGATGCCAAGGGCCCGCGCGTTGCCATTATCACCCTGGCAGACGCGTGCGATATCTACGAGCTGCGGTGCGTACTGGAGGGCCTGATTGTTCAGCTGTTCACCCTGCGCGCCAAGCCCAAGGACATTCGCGCCCTGGAAAAAGCTCTGGAGGAAAATCGCCAGGCGCTCAAGGAAGGCGAGCTGCAGCAAGTGATCGATTCGGTTCAGGGTTTCTATGACGTGCTGCTGGAAGGCTCCGGTAATCACGTCGCCGCAACACAGCTGCGTCAGTTGCAGGCGCGCATCAGCTATCTACGCGCCACATCGGTCTCCCAGGAAAACCGCCGCGGTGCGAGCAACAAGGAAATGGAACTGATGGTCGAGGCCATCAAGAGCGGCGACCCGATGGCCGCGCATCAGGCCTCGGTCGATCACGTGCGCAACGCCGCACGCGTGGCACTGGAATATTTGAAATCCAAGCAGGACGAAGACACCAAAGTCCGCGAAATCATCGCGCCCGTGGCACTCAAAGAACCCCGCATAGGGCGCTGACATGGTCACACCGCGCTTCTGCCCTCAATGCGGATGCGCTGACCTGGCTCAGCGCGTCCCCGAGGGCGATACCCACGCGCGGTTGATATGCGGCGGCTGCCAGTACATTCATTACGTCAACCCGAAGATCATTGCCGGCTGCATCATCGAGCAGGAAGGCAAATATCTGCTGTGCCAACGCGCCATACCGCCGCGCCCCGGCACTTGGACACTGCCTGCCGGGTTCATGGAAAGCGGCGAAACCACCGAGCAGGCGGCGCTGCGTGAGGTCTGGGAAGAAACCGGAGTGCGTGCCGAAATCGTCTCGCCCTATTCCATCTTCAGCGTGCCGCGGATCAGCGAAGTCTACATCGTGTTCCGTGCCATCGCCCTGGAAGTCACCGGCCAGTTCGGCCCGGAAACCCTGGACTACCAATTCTTCGCCCCTGAAGACATCCCGTGGGACAGCATCTATTACCCCGCCATCCGCCAGATACTGGAACGCTATATCGAAGAGCGTCAGGCGGGGGTGTATGGCATCTACATCGGCAACGACGACACCGGCAAGGTCCATTTTATTCGTTAAGTGCAGCTCCAGGCGAAGCAGTCCGGGCCGCACCTGGATTTTGTCTGCTGCTCAAGGCTGCCCCTCGACTATCACGATTTCGGCCTTGGCTGCGCCCTGTCGATGGCTCATGGCGTTCTGGTATTGCGGCGAGTGATAGCAGGCAACTGCCTGCTCGTACGACTCGAATTCAATAATCACCGTGCGTTGTGGCGTCGCACGCCCTTCCAGCGCTTCGGAACGCCCGCCCCTCGCCAGAAATTTGCCACCAAACAGCACGAACGCTGCGGGGGCACGCTGGGTGTATTCAGTGTACTGCTGAGGGTCGGTTACATCGACGTGTGCAATCCAATAAGCCTTCATCTTGATCTCACTGTTTCAATGATGGGGAATCTGTGAAATATTCTGTCTTATGGTATACCACGATTCGTTTACCCATAAAACCGGGATACTGAACATGGCATTCGACCGCATCGAAGACATTATTGAAGACTACCGCCTGGGCAAGATGGTTTTGCTGGTTGATGACGAAGACCGGGAAAACGAAGGCGATCTGCTGCTTGCCGCTGATTGCTGTTCAGCACAGGCAATCAGCTTCATGGCTCGCGAAGCACGCGGGCTGATCTGCCTGACGCTGACCGATGAACACTGTCAGCGTCTGGGCCTGGAGCAAATGGTACCGAGCAACGGCAGTGTCTTCGCCACCGCGTTCACGGTGTCCATTGAAGCGACAACGGGCGTGACCACCGGCATCAGCGCGGCAGATCGTGCGCGTACCGTTCAGGCCGCCGTCAACCCGCACGCAGTACCGGAAGACCTGGTGCAGCCGGGTCATATCTTCCCGTTACGCGCGCGTGACGGCGGTGTTCTGACCCGCGCCGGGCACACTGAAGCGGGCTGCGATCTGGCACGTATGGCTGGTTTTTCCCCCGCCTCGGTGATTGTCGAGGTCATGAATGACGACGGCACAATGGCGCGTCGCCCTGATCTGGAACTGTTCGCCGAGAAACACGGAATCCGTATCGGTGCCATCGCCGACCTGATCCATTACCGGCTTAGCACCGAGCACACCATCGTCAGAATTGGGGAGCGCGACCTGCCCACGGTACACGGCACCTTCCGCCTGTTCAGCTACGAAGACCGCATCGAAGGTGGCGTACACATGGCCATGGTGATGGGTGATATCCGCCGCGACGACCCTACTCTGGTGCGCGTGCATGTGGTCGACCCGTTGCGCGACCTGGTCGGTGCCGAATACACCGGCCCGTCGAACTGGACGCTCTGGGCCGCGCTGCAACGGGTGGCGCAAGAAGGTCGCGGCGTGGTCGTGGTGCTGGCCAATCACGAGTCCTCACAGGCGTTGCTGGAGCGAATTCCGCAACTTACCCAGCCGCCGCGCCAATACACTCGCTCGCAATCGCGTATCTATTCCGAGGTCGGTACTGGCGCTCAGATCTTGCAGGATCTGGGTGTCGGCAAACTGCGCCACCTCGGCCCGCCACTGAAATACGCAGGTTTGACCGGCTACGATCTGGAAGTGATTGAAAATATTCCGTTTCCCGGCTGACCGGCAAAAGTACCACGGGCACGCCCCACGGCCTCCGCTCGGCAACCGCATGGGTTTACCGCAAAAACACTCGATGAAGGCATTTTGACAGGGCAAAACGCTTGCAGAAAGTTTGGAATACCATAATATGACATTCCATAAAAACACGATTTAGTCAGGCGCGCCCGCCAAGGGACAGCACTAATAACAGCTCCTGACCTGTACCAGGTTTCAAGGCCCATTGGACCTACTGCTCCCGATTACGCGGGCAAGAAAAGCCCGCTCAAAACACAACAAATGAGGGCGTGAAAATGGTGTTGAACAAACGTGCAGCAGCAGTTCTGGCGGCCGGCGTGCTGGCTCTCTCGAGTGTCGCCGCGAGCGCCGCCGAGAGCGTCAACTTCGTGAGCTGGGGCGGTTCCACCCAGGACTTCCAGAAAGAAGCCTGGGCAGCTCCGTTCAGCAAGGCCAGCGGGATCACGGTCGTACAGGACGGTCCCACTGACTACGGCAAACTCAAGGCCATGGTCGAAAGCGGTAACGTGCAGTGGGATGTTGTCGATGTCGAAGCCGACTTTGCCCTGCGTGCCGCCAGCGAAGGCCTGCTGGAGCCTCTGGACTTCAACACCATCAAACGCGACGAGATCGACAAGCGCTTTGTCACCGACCACGGTGCCGGTTCGTTCTTCTTCTCCTTCGTGCTTGGCTACAACGAAAGCAAAGTGGGTGCCAAACCACCCGTCGACTGGGCCGCCATGTTCGACACCAAAACCTACCCCGGCAAACGCTCGCTGTATAAATGGCCAAGCCCCGGCGTGCTTGAACTGGCCCTGCTGGCCGACGGCGTAGCCCCCGACAAGCTCTACCCGCTGGACCTCGACCGCGCCTTCAAGAAACTCGACACCATCAAGAAGGACATCGTCTGGTGGGGCGGCGGCGCACAGTCTCAACAACTGCTGGCCTCTGGCGAAGTGGCGATGGGCCAGATGTGGAACGGCCGGGTCTATGCGCTGCAACAGGACGGCGCACCGGTGGGTGTGAGCTGGAAACAAAACCTGGTCATGGCTGATTTTCTGGTCGTGCCAAAAGGCGCAAAAAACAAGGATGCCGCGATGAAATTCATCGCCAATGCAACCAGCGCCAAAGGCCAGGCAGACTTCTCCAACCTCAGTGCCTATGCCCCGGTAAACACTCAGAGCGTTGCGCGCCTGGACTCAACACTGGCACCTAACCTGCCGACCGCCCATGTTGCCGATCAAATCACTCTCGACTTCGCATACTGGGCCAAGAATGGCGCAGACATTGCGACACGGTGGAACGAATGGCTGGTCAAGTAAAAATGACAGCGGTCGCTCCTCGTCAACCCATCCCGGCCGGTGGTGCTCCGCGCACCGCCGGTGCGGCACACGACAAGGCGACGAGCATGCAGCGATCCCCTTCCCTCGCTCAGCGCTGGCGTGGCAGCCGCAATCTGCTTCCGGCGCTGATCTTTCTCGGACTGTTTTTCTTCGCCCCGTTGATCGGCCTGCTGCTGCGCGGTGTGCTTGAGCCGGTGCCGGGCCTTGGCAACTACGAACAACTGTTCGCCAACTCGGCTTACTCGCGGGTGCTGCTCAATACCTTTTCCGTCGCTGGTCTGGTGACCTTGTTCAGCCTGCTGCTGGGCTTCCCGCTGGCCTGGGTCATCACCCTGGTACCGCGTGGCTGGGGACGCTGGATTCTGAACATTGTGCTGTTGTCGATGTGGACCAGCCTGCTGGCGCGCACCTACTCGTGGCTGGTGCTGTTGCAGGCGTCCGGGGTGGTCAACAAGGCGCTGATGGCGATGGGCATCATCGATCAGCCACTGGAGATGGTGCACAACCTGACCGGTGTGGTGATCGGCATGAGCTACATCATGATTCCGTTCATTGTCCTGCCGTTGCAGGCGACCATGCAAGCCATCGATCCGATGGTGTTGCAGGCCGGCTCGATCTGCGGTGCCAGCCCATGGACCAACTTCTTTAGGGTATTCCTGCCGCTGTGCCGTCCGGGACTGTTTTCCGGGGGGCTGATGGTGTTTGTCATGTCGCTCGGTTACTACGTTACCCCGGCGCTGCTGGGTGGCGCGCAGAACATGATGCTGCCCGAATTCATCGTCCAGCAGGTGCAGTCGTTCCTCAACTGGGGGCTGGCCAGTGCCGCCGCTGCGTTGCTGGTGCTGATTACGCTGGTGCTGTTCTACTTCTACCTGAAGCTCCAGCCGGAATCGCCGGTCGGTGCCAGTAACGCGAGGTAAACCGCCATGCTCCTGACACCCAATGCCATGAGCCCAGGCCTGCGTACGGGTCTGTACCTGACCACTGGCCTGATCGCGCTGTTTCTGTTGCTGCCGATCCTGTTCATCGTACTGCTGTCATTCGGTTCATCACAGTGGCTGGTATTTCCGCCACCCGGATGGACACTGAAGTGGTATCAGCAGTTTTTCTCCAACCCGGACTGGATAGCCGCCGCCATGTCCAGCCTCAAGGTCGCGATTCTGACCACCATTGCCTCGGTGGCGCTGGGCCTGCCCACCGCTTTCGCGCTGGTGCGCGGCCGTTTCCCCGGGCGCGATTTCCTGTACGGCGTCTTCACCTTGCCGATGATTGTGCCGCTGGTGATTATCGCTGTTGCCGTGTACGCCCTGTTTCTCAAACTCGGTTACACCGGCACATTGTTTTCCTTCGTCGTCAGCCATGTGATCGTCGCCTTGCCGTTCACCATCATCTCGATCATCAACTCGCTGAAACTGTTCGATCAGTCCATTGAAGATGCCGCGGTAATCTGTGGCGCGTCACGCCTGCAGGCGATCTACAAAGTTACCTTTCCCGGCATCCGTCCGGGCATGATGGCTGGCGCACTGTTCGCGTTTCTGGTCTCGTGGGACGAAGTGGTGCTGAGCGTGATGATGGCCAGCCCGACCCTGCAAACCCTTCCCGTAAAAATGTGGACCACCCTGCGTCAGGACCTGACGCCGGTCATCGCTGTTGCCTCAACGCTGCTGATCGCCCTGTCGGTGCTGATCATGTTCATCGCCGCGACCCTGCGTCGCCGCAACGAAGCCAGGAGTACTTCATGAGTGCCGTGATCAAAGACCCCGCCCATCAGGATCAGAAAACGCTGGTCAGCCTGTGCAACCTGAACAAGCACTACGGTGATTTCGCCGCCGTCGACAACATTTCCCTGGATATTCAGGACGGCGAATTCCTGACCTTTCTCGGTTCCAGTGGCTCGGGTAAAAGCACCACGCTGTCAATGCTCGCCGGTTTCGAGACGCCCAGTTCGGGCGAGATTCTGGTCAGTGGCAAATCGCTGGTCAATGTGCCGCCGCACAAGCGCGACATCGGCATGGTGTTTCAGCGCTACTCGCTATTCCCGCACCTGTCGGTACGCGACAACATTGCTTTCCCGCTGGCGATCCGCAAGTTGCCTGCGGCCGAACGCGAAAAGAAAGTCGATGCGATGCTCAAGCTCGTCCAGCTGGAAGAGTTTGCTCACCGCCGCCCTTCGCAACTGTCCGGTGGCCAGCAGCAACGAGTCGCCATTGCCAGGGCGCTGGTCTACGAGCCACGCATCCTGCTGATGGACGAGCCGCTGGGCGCACTGGACAAGAAGCTGCGTGAAGACCTGCAGGACGAACTGCGTCAGTTGCATCGTCGGCTGGGCATCACCATCGTCTATGTGACCCACGATCAGGAAGAAGCCATGCGCCTGTCCCAGCGCATCGCGATTTTCAGCCACGGCAAAATCGTCGGTCTGGGCTCGGGTTATGACCTGTATCAGGACCCGCCAAATGCCTTCGTTGCGTCGTTTCTCGGCAACTCGAACTTCCTCAGGCTCAAAGCACAGGGCAACGCCGTAGCTACGTTTGAAGGCCTTGCGCTGGCGATTCGCCTGACCCCGGGCCTGAAGACCGATCAGGACGTTCTGCTGATGGTTCGCCCGGAGAAAGCCCAGGCGCTGAGCGTTGAACAGGCTGCTGGCACACCACTGGAAGCAGGCTGGAACGAAGTGAGTGCCAAGGTCAATGAGGTGCTTTTTCTCGGCGAGAGCCAGACCTGCTCGGTGGTCACCACAGGCGGTACTGCCATGACTGTCAAAGCGCTTTCAGCGACCGGCATGCGGCTCAGGGCTGGCGAACCGGTGCGGGTACGCTGGGCCGCTGCCGACGCGTGTATCTACACTGAATGGACGGACAGCGACCTGAACAAGGCAGCGGGAGCGCACTGACGCCGGTGAGCACGCGTCAGTGGTTCGCCGGTGAGGGATGCAGCGCGAGGTAGTCACGCAGAAACTCCACCGTGACGCGGACCTTGGCCGAACTCATCAGCGGCGAGGTATGCACCGCCCAGATGTCTGCATCCTGACGGTATTCCGGCAGCATCTGGACCAGCCGACCCTCGGCCAGGTCAGTGCGCACATCCCAGAGCGAACGCAGCAACACACCGCGCCCGTCCAGGCACCACTGGCGGGCGATTTCGCCGTGGTTGGTGGACAGGCTGCCGGTTACCTTGACGGTTTCAGCGCCTTGCGGCCCATTGAGATGCCATATGCCGAACGGACGGTCGCGCTCCGTGATCACCAGGCAATCGTGGTTGGCCAGCTCACCGATACTCAATGGCACCCCATGATCTTTCAGGTAAGCGGGGCTCGCGCACAACACGCGCCAGTTGCTGGCCAGGTGTCTTGCACGCAGGTGCGGGGCAATTTCGTTGCCGACGCGGATGTCCAGGTCGACACCCTCCTCGATCAGATCGACCAGCCGGTCCTGGATATCCAGACGTATATCCAGCTTCGGATAAAGCGCCGCCAGCTCCGACAAGGCAGGCGCTACGAAACGGCGACCGAAGCCCTGGCTGCTGACCACTCGCAGCAAGCCACTGGGCTCGCCGTGCAGCGCGGCAACTTCGTCGCCCATCTGCTGCACCGATTCCAGAATGCCTTTAGCCCACTCATAGACTCGCTCGCCGTCTTCGGTAATCGACACTTGCCGCGTTGAGCGGTGCAACAACACCACGCTCATATTCTGCTCCAGCAGTTTGACCCGCTTGCTGACATAAGCAGCGGACATGCCCAGCTCATTGGCAGCACCCACGAAGCTCGAGCGTCGAGCAACGTGGATGAACACGTTCAGGTCATCAAGGTTTGGATAATTCACGATTCGTATTTTCTTAATCCATTAATCGACTGATTATCTTTATATCGTGTGCTTATAGCATGGATGGCCTGTGTGACTCATCCCTGACAAGCCGTCCGACAAGAGTGCCCGACATGAACAACAAGAAACTGCGTATTGCTGCCATCGCCGGTGACGGCATCGGCCTTGAAGTACTGCCCGAAGGCGTACGCGTGGTTCAGGCTGCCGCCGCGAAGTACGGTCTGGAGCTGGAGTTCGAATACTTCGAATGGGCCAGCTGCGATTACTACCTGAAGCACGGCAAGATGATGCCGGACGACTGGTTTGAACAGCTCAAAGGCTTCGACTCGATCTTTTTCGGTGCCGTGGGCTGGCCGGAAAAAGTGCCAGACCACATCTCTCTCTGGGGCTCATTGCTCAAGTTTCGCCGCGAGTTCGATCAGTACGCCAACATCCGTCCGGTGCGCCTGTTTCCCGGCGTGCCCTGCCCGCTGGCCAATCGCGAACCGGGCGACATTGATTTCATCGTGGTGCGGGAAAACACCGAAGGTGAATACTCGTCGCTGGGCGGGATCATGTTTGAAAACACCGAAAACGAGTTCGTGTTGCAGGAATCTGTGTTCACCCGTCGCGGTGTGGACCGTATTCTCAGGTTCGCTTTCGAGATGGCCAGCAAACGCGAGCGCAAGCACGTGACTTCCGCGACCAAATCCAACGGCATGGCGATCAGCATGCCCTATTGGGACAAGCGCACCGAGGCGATGGCCAGTCAGTACCCGGACATCAGCTGGGACAAGCAACACATCGATATTCTGTGCGCGCGCTTCGTGCTGCAAGCCGAGCGCTTCGACGTGGTGGTGGCATCCAACCTGTTCGGCGACATCCTCAGCGACCTCGGCCCGGCGTGTGCCGGCACCATTGGCATTGCGCCGTCGGCCAACCTCAACCCGGAGCGTAACTTCCCGTCGCTGTTCGAACCGGTGCACGGCTCGGCGCCCGACATCTTCGGCAAGAACATCGCCAACCCGATTGCGATGATCTGGTCCGGCGCGCTGATGCTGGAATTCCTCGGCCAGGGCGATGAACGCTTCACGGCGGCTCATGACGAGATCATCACTGCTATCGAGCAAGTGATTGCCAGTGGCGACGTCACACCGGACCTGGGCGGCATGCGTTCGACCCAGGAAGTGGGTGCAGCGATTGCCGGACGGGTATCTGCCGCGCAGTAGTGCTGACGTTACCTCATCCGGCTTGCGGCGGTCTGGCCTGTTCTTCCAGCAACTCCACGAAGCGGGTCAGGCTGCGCGATACGGTGCCTCGACGCCAGATCAGCCAGGTGTGCAGGTAACGAAACTTTTCGGACAAGGGCCAGACACTGACTATGGCACAACCGGGCATGCTTTCCAGCATGCTGCGTGGCATCAGCGCCAACCCGGCACCGGCGCTGACGCAGGCCAGCATGCCGTGGTAAGACTCCATTTCGTGGATCTTGCCCGGTACTGCGGCGTCCTCGGTAAACCAGCGTTCGAAGTGGTGCCGGTACGAGCAGTTGGCACGAAACGCGTAGATGCTTTCACCGCTCACATCCCGCCCGCGCTTGACCGGCGCGTGGTTGAGTGGCGCGATGATGACCATTTCCTCTTCGAATACCGGCACACCCTCGAGTGATGGATGCAGCACCGGCCCGTCGACAAACGCGGCAACCAGGCGCCCGGCAAGCACACCGTCGATCATGGTGCCGGACGGCCCGGTGGACAGGTCCAGTTCGACCTTGGCGTTTTGCTGGTTGTAGACCGCCAGCAACGCCGGAATCCTCACGGCCGCCGTGCTTTCCAGCGAGCCAAGTGAAAAAGGCCCTTGTGGTTCTTCGCCAGAAACCGCCAGCCGCGCTTCCTGCACCAGATCCAGGATGCGTCGCGTGTAGTCGAGAAAATTCCAGCCTGCGGGAGACAGGCGCAAGCGGTGCTTCTCGCGAATGAACAGGTCGACGCCCAGATCCTGCTCCAGCTGCTTGATGCGCGTGGTCAGGTTCGAGGGCACCCGGTGGATGTGCTGCGCGGCGGCACTGATGCTGCCGTGTTCAGCCACCGCCTTGAACATCTCCAGCTGAACCAGATCCATTTCATTCTCCAATCATGAACGATGCGATCATTATTATTCAGTTTTAGAAAGCATTGCACGCCTATATTCTGGTCCCACTTCCCACCTCAACAGGATGGCGCAATGACTACTGTCACCAGCAACACCCACGCAATCTCGATCAACCCCGCCTCAGGCGAACAGATCGGCCACTACGCCTTCGAATCCGACGCCATGCTGGATCGCAGCCTGTCGCGTGCGACGGCCGGCTTTGCAGGCTGGAAGCGCACGCCTGTCCAGCAACGTGCGCAACTGATCATCGCCATGGGCCAGGCCCTGCGCGACGACGCCGAAAACATTGCCCAGATGATCAGCCGGGAAATGGGCAAGCCTGTGACGCAGGCCAGAGGCGAAGTCGAGAAATGCGCGCAGTTATGCGATTGGTATGCAGCGCAAGGCCCGGCAATGCTGATGGCCGAGGCGACTCAGGTCGAGCATGACAAGGCACGCATCGAGTACCGTCCGCTGGGCCCTGTTCTTGCGGTGATGCCGTGGAATTTCCCGATCTGGCAAGTATTGCGCGGCGCAATTCCGACATTGCTGGCAGGCAATACCTACGTGCTCAAGCATGCACCCAACGTTATGGGTTGCGCTTACCTGATGCTGGAAGCTTTCAAGCGTGCCGGTTTTCCGGAGGGCGTGTTTGAAGTCATCAACGTGACCGCCGAGGGCGTCTCGAAGGCCATTGCCGACCCACGCATTGCGGCCGTCACGCTGACCGGCAGTGTTCGCGCTGGCCAGGCCATTGGTGCTCAGGCCGGTGCGGCGCTCAAGAAGTGCGTGCTGGAGCTGGGCGGTTCCGACCCGTTCATCGTGCTCAATGACGCAGACCTGGATCAGGCTGTGAAAGCGGCTGTCATCGGTCGTTTCCAGAACACTGGGCAGGTCTGTGCCGCGGCCAAGCGTTTGATCATCGAACAAGGTGTGGTCGAGGAGTTCACGCGCAGGTTCGTTGAGCAGACTCGCCAGTTGGTGATCGGCGATCCGTTGTCCGGCGAGACCTACATTGGTCCGATGGCACGCTTCGATCTGCGCGATGAACTGGATGCTCAGGTTCAGGACACCCTTGCCGAAGGCGCGAAACTGTTGCTGGGCGGCAAGAAGGCTGATGGCCAAGGCAACTACTACGAGCCGACCGTACTGGGCGACGTGACCGACCAGATGACTTCCTTCAGGCAGGAGCTGTTCGGCCCGGTAGCATCAATCATTACCGCCCGCGACGCGCAGCACGCTCTGGAGCTGGCCAATGACAGCGAATTCGGCCTGACCGCGACGGTCTACACACGTGATCTGCAACTGGCAGAGCGCATGACCGAAGAACTGGAAACCGGTGGTGTGTTCATCAACGGCTACAGCGCTTCAGACCCGCGCGTGACGTTTGGCGGCGTGAAAAAAAGCGGCTTTGGCCGTGAACTCTCGCACTTCGGTGTACGCGAGTTCTGCAATGCACAGACCGTATGGCGCGATCGGCACTGAGGGTTGGGAAACACCAGTACACATGTCCCAGTGGGAGCGAGCTTGCTCGCGAAGGCGGACTCACATCAGCATAAATCTTTGGCGGTCATGCGGGTCTCTTCGCGAGCAAGCTCGCTCCCACAAGAACCTCTGGGTGCGTGAACTTCAACTATCGTGCGACGCTCTGCGTCGGCATGCCGTTCTGGACGCTCTGCGTCCAGTCTTCCAAGCGTCCAGGGCGATTACTCCTCGCCCGTTTCCACCACCGCAGGCTCACCAATCGTATAGAAATGCCCGCCCGCCACGTAATGAAGGCTGCGCCATTTCGGGTCGGCCTTTTCGAATTCCCAGTGCCCGTCGTTGAACACACGGGTGTCAGCCCAGGCGCCGATGACTTCGCCAATGAACAGGTCGTAGGTCTGTTGATTGTGCGGCTCCGGGATGACCTTGCAGATCAGCCAGGCAGAGCAACCGACAACCAGCGGCGTGACATGATCTTCAATCAGAAACAGGTCGACATTGGCTTTATCAAGCTTGTCCGGGGTGAAGACCTTGCTCTGGGTGCCGACGTCGAAGGTCATCTGCAATTGATCCAGATTGGGCACCTGCAACGCAAAATAACCGCTCTTCTCCACCAGCCCGCGGGTTTTGGTCATCTTGTCGATCACCAGGGTCACCTTGGGCGGCGAGAAATCCAGCGCGCAGGCCCATGCTGCAGACATGACGTTGTGAGTGCCTTCATGACTGGAGGACACCAGCACAGTCGGGCCGTGATTGAGCAGACGGTAGGCTTTTTCCAGCTCGACAGGACGAATGTGATTGTCCACTTGAAACCCTCGAAAACATGATTCGTACCGCTACCGGCAGAGCAGCGAAATAAGGCATTCTGCGTACACCAGCCGTACTGCATGGTGTGGTTGCACGCGAACCCTCTCACGACTCATAAGGCATCGGATTGAGCAGCATAGACAGCCAGAACCCCAAAGTGTTCGCCCTGGTACTGGCGGCAGGCCGAAGCAGGCGTTTTGGTGGCGATAAACGACAGGCAGCATTGCCCTGTGGACGTACCTTGCTGACCGCAAGTCTTGAAAACGCTAGAAACGAATTCTGCAATGTGGGGCTGGTACTGCGTACGGACGATGACGCTGAAGCACTGGGTATTCCCGCACACGTAACAATCATCCGCAGCGAACATGCCGACCTGGGAATGGGCCACAGTCTCGCCAGCGGCATTGCCGCCTTAATGGAATCCGCTGCCGAGGCCGTCGCCATTCTGCTTGCAGATATGCCCTGGATAAAGCCGCAGACCCTGCGTGACCTGGCCGCAATGGCCAATCCTCAACGCATTGCCGTGCCAATGCATGGCGGCCAGCGCGGCCATCCGGTGATCATTGGTCGGCAGTTCTGGCCGACACTGCTGACGCTGGAAGGCGATCAGGGCGCTAAAGCCCTGATCATGAACAACCCGGAGGTGTGTGACGTACTGAATTGCGATGACCCAGGCATTCTGCGCGACGCCGACACTCCGTCAGCGCTGGCGCAAGCCTGTGCGCAATACCTTAAACCTCGGCACGACTGACACCGTTGGCCACGCGCAGGATGTCAGCCATCACCGCAATGGCGATTTCGGAAGGCGTCTTGCTGCCCAGGTTCAGGCCGATGGGGGCATGGATTCTCTCCAGCACCCTGGCATCCAGCCCGCCGATCCGGCCCAGACGCTCCAGACGTTTGCTGCTGGTGCGCATCGAACCCATCGCGCCTATGTAGAACGCCTCAGTGCGTACGGCTTCGAGCATGCTCAGATCGTCCAGTTTCGGATCATGGGTCAACGCCAGTACCGCCGTCGAACTGTGACAGCCACCTTCGGCAATGAACACCGCAGGCAATACACCGCGCACCTCGACACCCGGCATCGAAAACCCTGAGGTGACCTCGACACGCGGGTCACAGACGATGACTTCATAGCCCATCGCGACGGCAAAGCTGGCGCAGAACTCCGCCACCGGCGATAGCCCGGCAAGCAGCACGCGATACACCGCCCCCATACGAATGCTGATGCGTTCGCCGTCCACCTGCACCCGCGCCTCGCCCATCGTTGCAGGTCCGATTTCTCTCTGCCCACCGCCCAACTGCACGTGCCTGCTGACCAGCTCGCGTCCGGCAAGCGCCTGCTCGATAGCCCCCAGATGTGCATCCGCTTGCGGACTCGGTGCAATGAACTCGATCAATACATCCAGCACACCACCGCACGGCAGGGCCCGCGTTGGTGCGAAGCCGCCGTCGCCGTAGCGAACGACCTGATTGACGGGCTGAAACTGCCCTGCAGCGACCCGTTCGAGAAAGTCCTCCTCCACACAGCCGCCAGACAGGGAACCGCGATGCTCACCGCTGCTCAGCGCCACCAGCATTGCCCCGGGCCCGCGTGGGGCCGAGCCGAACGTAGAGAGAACCGTGCATAGCCAGACGGCTTTGCCGCCAGCCAGCCAGTCACGAGCCTGTTGCACCACCTGCAAATCGAGCTGTTTCATTGCTACAACCCCGCCATCAGTTTTTCCTTGCTGATCGGCAGGCTGCGCACCCGTTTGCCGGTCGCGTGATACACCGCATTGGCCACGGCAGCTGCAAGCCCGGTCACACCGATTTCGCCGATGCCCCGCGCACCGAACTCACCCAGGTTGTAGTCCGGATAATCGAGCAGCAAGACGTCGATATCCGGCTGATCCGCATGCACCGGCACGACGTACTCGGCATAGTTGTTATTGACCGGCATGCCACTGCGCGGGTCATATTCACCGGCTTCGAACAACGCCATGCCGATACCCATCACGATTGCGCCTTCCACCTGATTGCGTGCTGCCAGCGGGTTGACCACTTTGCCCACGTCAATGGCACTGACCACCCGCGAGACGCGCAGGCTGGAAATGCCCGGATCCCAGCGCACTTCGACGAAATGCACACCGAACGAGCGGAAGGAATACTTGCCCGCCTCCGGCATGCCGCTTTGAAAATTACCCTCAGCGCGCGACAGGCGCTGCCCCTTCAGCACGTCGACAAAGCTGGCGCGCTGTTCGCCGATCACCAGTTGCCCGTTTTCGACCTTGATCGACTCGGCGTCCTGCCCGGCGAACACCGCATCCTTGCTGACAGCGTACTGGCGCAGCTTCTGCAACGCTTCACGCGTGGCCCCGGCAATCGCCGGCATTACGCTGGCGGTCACCCATGAACCACCGGAAACGGGGCCGGCCGGAAATGACGAACTGCCCAGCTCCACTTCAACACGCTCAACGGGAATGCCGGTCAACTGGCTGACAGTCTGCGCCACGATGGTGTATGTGCCGGTGCCAATGTCCTGCAAGCCACACTGGGCCAGCGCCGTACCGTCAGAACGCAGAATGACCCGCGCATCGGTGGGCACCTGATAGGCTTCCCAGTTGCAGGCGCCCATGCCGTAACCAATGATTTCATCGCCTTCGCGCATCGAGCCGATATCGGCCTTGCGCGCGTGCCAGCCGAATCGCTCGGCGGCTTTGTCGATAGCTTCCGGCAGGTGATTGCTGGACCACGGCAAGCCGACGCTCTGATCCTTGTCGGCCAGGTTCAGCTTGCGAAATGCCAGCGGGTCCATGCCACTGGCCAACGCCATCTCATCAATGGCCGACTCCAACGCAAACAGTCCTGGTGCCGCACCCGGCGCGCGCATGGAAGTCGGCGTACCCCGGTTGATAGAGCTGATCTTGTGGCTGACCAGCACGTTGTCGCAGGCATACAGGCTTTTGGTCACGCCACCGCAGTTTTCGGTGTAATCATCCAGCATCGACGTGTTGTTGAACGACTCGTGACGGATCGACACCAGCTTGCCGCTGGCATCGGTGGCCAGACGCAAGCGCTGGCGGGTCTCCGGACGATGGCCCACGGTGGTAAACATCTGCGCGCGTGGCAACACCAGTTGCACCGGGCGACCGGTAACCCTGGCCGCGGCGCAGGCTGCCACGGAGTGCGGCCATGGCCACAGCTTGCCGCCAAAGCCCGAGCCTATGAACGGTGCGCGCACTTCAACGCGGTCGGGCGAAAGGTCGAAAACGTTGGCCAGCAGGTTGCGGTGGTTGACCACGCCCTGAGTGCTTTCGTAAACAAACAGCTTACCGTCCTGCCACCACGCCGTGCTGGCGTGCATCTCCATCGGGTTATGCACTTCAACCGGCGTGGTGTAAGTCTGATCGACTTTGACTTTTGCACTGTCAAACGCGCTGTCCGGCTTACCCCGGTTGTGCCCGGCACCGCCATCACGGGCACCATTGACCCGCATGCCTTCGTCAAGGTCCTTGACCGCCGGGCGCTCGTCATACTCGACCGTCACGCGGTGGGCAGCCGCCCTCGCCTGCTCGAAACTCTCGGCAACCACCAGAGCGACAAACTGGCCGGGGTAATAGATACGGTCATCTTCAAACGGCAGGCGATGCTCGTCCGCCTTGCTGGCCGAAAGCATCTTGGCGAAGCTCAGCTTGGTGTTCGGAGTACGGTGCAAAGCAGGAAAATTGCCATGATGGAAGATATCGACAACGCCAGGCATCGCCTTGGCCTGCTGATCCTTTACGGCAACCACGCGCCCGTTGGCGATGGTGCTGTAGACGCCATAGGCATACAGCATCTTGCCCATCGGATGGTCTGCGGCATAGCGCGCCTGACCACTGACTTTCTTGCCGCCGTCGACACGACGCTGCGGCACACCAATGATGTTTTCGCTCATGAGAGATTCCTAGGCCGTGAGGTCACGAAGATTGCGGACAATGACCTGCTGACCCAGCGGGATCTTGAAGGCGTTATGTTCATAGGCCCGGGAGCCCTTCATAGCCAGCGCTGCGACCCGCGCAAAGGTGTCCATGTCAGCACGCTGACCGATCAGTGCACGTTCAGCCTCCACGGCCCGCCACGGCTTGGTACCCACGCCACCCAGCGCGATACGCGCATCGGTGATTCGCTTGCCGTCCATCACCAGAATCACTGCACTGGACGCCAGGGCAAACTGGTAAGAGGTACGGTCGCGCAGCTTGAGATAAGAAGAACGACCACCTGCCAGCGGTGCATCCAGCGTCACGTGGGTGATCAGCTCGTGGGCCGCCAGCGCAGTTTCACGCTGCGGCGTATCACCGGGCAGCAGATGAAAGTCGGCAAAAGGAATATCTCGCGAGCCATTGGCCCCCTGAACGGTTACCTGCCCGCCGATGGCCGCCATGCCGACGCACATGTCCGAAGGATGCGTTGCAATGCAGTGATCGCTGGTGCCCAGCACCGCATGCACACTGCGGTTCATGCCGCCGATAGCTGCACAACCGGAGCCCGGCTGGCGCTTGTTGCAGGCTGAAATACCATCGCGGAAATACGGGCAGCGCACCCGCTGCATGACATTGCCAGCGGTGGTGGCCTTATTGCGCAACTGGGTCGAAGCACCTGCCAGAATCGCTTCAGACAACACCGGATAGCGCTGCTGCACCAGTGGATGCCTGGCCAGATCAGTGTTGCTCACCAGCGCGCCGATGCGCAGACGCCCATCGGGCAGCGACTCGACCTGTTTCAACGCCAGATGATTGATGTCCACCAGTTGCTGCGGTTGCATCACATCCAGCTTGACCAGATCAAGCAACGTGGTGCCACCTGCCAGATAGAAGCGCTGCCCCTCACCCGACGCAGTGCTGAATGCCTGCGCGGGCGATGCAGCCCGAGCGTAATCGAACGTTCGCATCAGGCAGCTCCTCCCATCTTCGAACGCGCAGACTGCACGGCCGAGAGAATGTTCTTGTAGGCGCCGCAGCGGCAGATATTGCCGCTCATGGCTTCTCTGACGCTGGCGTCATCGGAAGGGATGTTCGGGTCCTGGAGAATCGCGACCGCGCTCATTATCTGTCCAGACGTGCAATAACCGCATTGATAGGCATCGTGTTCCCAGAAGGCTTCCTGTACCGGGTGCAGCTTGCCGTTCTCGGCCAGGCCTTCGATGGTGGTGATGCTGTCGCCCTGATGCTGGACGGCAATGGACAAGCAGGAATTGATCGCCACGCCATTGACCAGCAGCGTGCAAGCACCGCACTGGCCATGGTCGCAGCCTTTTTTGGTGCCCGTCAGTTGCAGGCGGTCACGCAGCACATCGAGCAGAACGGCGTTGGCCGGCACGTTCAGGGTATGAACCTGGCCATTGACCTTCAACTGGATGCGCTGCTCGCCCGCTGCAGGCGCGTCACTGTCTTCGATTACAGGAGCCACCGGGGCTGCCTGCAGCATGCCGTCGGAGGGTATCCAGGTAGACAGCGTGGCCGCAGCAATGCCGGAAGCACCGAACTTCAAAAAGTTTCGGCGCGAAGGCTGCACGGCACTGCTGTCCACAGCAGAATCCTTGTGCTTTTTGGGTTCACTCATCAGGGTCACTCGGTAATAGCCGACGCTGCTGTAAAGCGTCGGGCGTTATTGTGTGGTCAGCCGCCTGGGCGTACTCCTGCTCAACGGCGTGCTGCCTTGATCTTTCATCGGGCTTTCATGGGTGATCAGAGCCAAAACGCTATCACCGGTTAAGTGTTTAACTGGCCAGCGCTGGTAAAGTTCCAACTGTTTGACGGGCGTCTGTATCCGGAGATTGCAGCCACCACACACCACAGTCGTGTATTGACACTAGCAGGTGGTCGGGATGCTGATTAGCCAGGCAAATCCACACACTCTTGTGAAACTAGCTCATGAATGCCGTGCGGCAGTTAAAAATGTGCGCGTGCGACGGGGTCCGGCGGATTGCCACATTCTGGCAAGCGGCTAAAGACCCGCGCATAAACGACGATATAGATGGGGGGCAGGCTGTGAAGCGTCTAAATCAAGGCATTCGCGCCCGATTTGATGATGGCATCTCGCAACCGAGGTGCACATTATGCGAAAATGCCGCGTCTTTGCCGGTATGCCACCGTGGGAATGTCGCAGCACGCGTGCATTAAATTGCACATCAGGCGTGCCTCCATGCCCCGATGCGGCGTCTCAGACTCCGTGAACAGGCTGACCAGGTGTGTTTTCTGGAGGATGCCGAGGGGTGATATTCCCGGGCGTCGCCGCACACCAACAGAGCAAATGTCACTCATGACGCTGAATCCAATGATGATAAGAAGTCAGCGCAGCAGGACATAAATTGAGGTCTCGAGCGGTATTATATTGGCCTTGTATGTCCACCTCTAGTCCCTGTGGGTGCGAGCGTTTGTCGCAGGCTTCGATGCATGTGACAGGCCGTTTCTTCAGGAGTAGTCGGCGGATGGCGTTTATCAGATGGATGACAGAATGTTTAAAAAAGTGAACACGGCCCTGCTGGGTCTGGCCATTTCCATGGGCCTGATGCCCGTGCAGGCGGCTGAAACCAAGAAAGTCGACGTATTGCTCGTCGGCGGCGGCATCATGAGTGCAACGCTTGCGGTCTGGCTCAACGAGCTGGAGCCGAGCTGGTCGATGGAAATGGTCGAGCGCCTCGATGGCGTGGCCGAAGAAAGCTCCAACGGCTGGAACAACGCCGGTACCGGCCACTCGGCCCTGGCCGAGCTGAACTACACCCCGGAAGACAAGAACGGCAACGTTGATATCTCCAAGGCCATCGAGATCAACGAAGCGTTCCAGATTTCCCGTCAGTTCTGGTCGTGGCAGGTCAAGACCGGCGTTCTGAAGAACCCGCGTTCGTTCATCAACTCCACGCCGCACATGAGCTTCGTGTGGGGCGACAACAACATCCAGTTCCTGCGCAAGCGTTACGCAGCATTGCAGGCCAGCCCGCTGTTCAGCGGCATGCAGTACTCCGAAGACCACGAGCAGATCAAGAAGTGGGTTCCATTGATGATGGAAGGTCGTGACCCGGCGCAGAAGCTGGCCGTGACCTGGAGCCCGATTGGCACCGACGTCAACTTCGGCGAGATCACCCGCCAGTTCGTCGCCAATCTGAAAGCCAAGCAGAATTTCAATCTGCAGTTGTCGAGCGAAGTCGAAGACATCAATCACAACGACGACGGCACCTGGCGCGTCAAGTACAAGAACCTGAAAGACGGTACTGTCACCGAGACCGACACCAAGTTCCTGTTCATCGGCGCTGGCGGTGCTGCCCTGCACCTTCTGCAGGAATCCGGTATTCCTGAAGCCAAAGAATACGGCGGCTTCCCGGTCGGCGGTTCGTGGCTTGTCACCGACAACCAGACTCTGGCCATGCAGCATATGGGCAAAGCCTACGGTATCGCGTCGACTGGCGCGCCACCCATGTCGGTTCCGCACCTTGACACCCGTGTTCTGGATGGCAAGCGCGTGATCCTGTTTGGCCCGTTCGCGACCTTCTCGACCAAGTTCCTGAAAAACGGTTCTTACTTCGATCTGCTGACCAGCACCACCACTCACAACGTGTGGCCGATGACTCGCGTTGGTATCGAACAGTACCCGCTGATCGAATACCTGGCAGGTCAGGTAATGATGTCTGACGACGATCGCTTCGCTGCTCTGCAGCAGTACTTCCCGAACGCCAAGAAAGAAGACTGGCGCCTGATGCAAGCCGGTCAGCGCGTGCAGATCATCAAGCGTGACGAAGAGAAAGGCGGCGTTCTGAAGCTGGGTACCGAAATCGTTGCTTCCAAGGACGGCTCCATCGCCGGTCTGCTGGGCGCATCGCCAGGTGCTTCGACTGCAGCGCCGATCATGCTGGGCGTGCTTGAGAAAGTCTTCAAGGACAAGGTAGCGACTCCGGAATGGCAGGCAAAACTGCGCCAGATCGTGCCTAGCTACGGCACCAAGCTGAACAACAACCCGGATCGCGTTGCCGAGGAATGGGCTTACACAGCCGAAGTCCTGCAACTGACTCCGCCGCCGCCGGTGAACAAGACAGGTAATGCTCCAACACCTGCACCTGCTGCACAGCCAGCGAAAAGCAATCCAGCCAGTGACATGGCGCTCTAAGGCTTTCACAGCTTGAAGCAAAGCCCCGCCAGACAATGTCTGGCGGGGCTTTTTTGTAATTGGCGCCTTCTGGCCGAAAAAACAGTTAAAGCCACGCGTCCTCTTGGCACCTGTTATGGTGGCACACCTCCTTCACTCTCTGGCTTGTATCAGCAGAGCTGTATTATCCAGGTCTCCACGCCGCACCTTCGCGGCAACCTCGCATTTTCTTGCGCTGTCCATCCGGGCTGTTGGTCGCTCAAAGTTTTGTCGCGGCTGACAAAAACTATCCGAATCGCTCTTTGTGCTTAACGACTGCATGTCGTACCAAGGCAGCGGCAGGCTGTTTCCGGTTGAAATACCCTATGGAGTTCACGCAAATGATCGAGCCCATGCTGGCTACAGGCCCAGATGCAGCGCTTGAAGCCGCGCTTGCCGAGTGTGCCCGTGAACCGATTCGGGTGCCCGGCGCAATCCAGCCTCATGGCGTGCTGCTGAGCGTTGCAGGCAACCCGCTGTGTATCGAACAAGTCAGCGCCAATTGCGCAAATGAGCTTGGGCTGGACAGCGACGCGTTGCTGGGCAGGCCCCTGTCATTGCTGTTATCGCCCGAGCAGGCGACGATTATCGAAAATGCGTACCACCACCCTGCTGCTCCACACATTGATCCGATACGACTGACGCTGGGAAGCGCTCACTACAGTGCTTCGCTGCACCGTACCGATGACGTGCTGATTATCGAACTGGAACCCTTCGTCGAAGCCGGCCACGAACAGTCCAGAATCATTACCCGTGTGTTGCGCAACCTGCAGGCAGCGACCACGCTGGAAACGCTGTTCGATATCAGTGTTCACGAGATTCAGGCACTTACCGGCTACGACCGGGTGATGATTTACCGGTTCGAGCCCGAGGGGCATGGCAAAGTCGTTGCCCAGGCGTTGACCGGGCTATTACCCAGTTACAGTGGTTTGAACTTCCCAGGCTCGGATATTCCTGCCCAGGCGCGAGAGCTGTATCGTTTGAACTGGATTCGGGTGATTCCGGACGCAACCTACGTTCCCGTCCCCCTGATACCGACACTGCGACCTGCAACAGGCCAGCCACTCGATCTGGGCTTCTCGACGCTGCGTAGCGTGTCCCCTGTTCACTGCGAATACCTCAAGAACATGGGCGTGCGCTCATCAATGAGCATCTCGCTGCTGGACGGCGGCGAACTTTGGGGTCTTATCGCCTGTGGGCATCCTGAACCGCTGCTGGTGTCCAGAGAGCTGCGCGATGCCTGTGCAATGATCGGGCAACTGTTGTCGGTAAAAATTTCCGCAATTGTTGCAACTGATATTCAGCGCGAACGGGAAGAGAAAGTTGTCCTGCTCGGGCAACTGGCAGACGCAATGAGTCGCGCCGACCATGAAATCCTCGACGGCCTGGTGAGCCGACCCGAACTGCTTCAGTCCTTGACACTGGCGGACGGCGTCGCGGTTCTGATTGACGACCGGGTTCACCTGTTCGGCGTATGCCCTACGACCGAGCAGGTGCAAGCGCTGTACCTCTGGATTCGGGACACAGGGCTGGCACGCCAGCGGTCGACGCAGCGAACGACAGGCTTGCAGGGTCTGGGTGTTTTTCATACCCACTCCATGCACAAGGAGTATCCCGAAAGCGCGGCCTACAGAGATGTCGCGAGCGGCGTCATTGCCTTTACATTGCCCAAGCCGATTGATAACGCGGTCATGTGGTTTCGTGCTCAGCTCACCTCGACAATGAACTGGAGCGGAAACCCGGCCCACCATGTGAGTACCAGCCCGGAAGGCTCCGCACGCCACCGCTTGCGCCCGAGACAGTCTTTCGACGCGTGGGAACAGCAGGTCACAGGCATCGCCAGCCCCTGGTCGCGGGGCGATCTTTATGGTGCTGAAGACATACGCCGCTCAGCGCTGGAGAACGACCTGGAGCGCCAGGTTCAGCGCGAGCAGGAGGCGGTGCGTTTGCGCGATGAGCTGGTCGCGGTGGTGTCCCATGACCTGCGCAACCCGATGTCGATCATCATCATGCAGTGCGGCATGATGCAGCGATGGGCAATCGGCGATACACACTCTGAAAACCGCAACATCCGGCGCGCACTGGGCACCATCGAGAAAGCGACAACCCGCATGAACAGTCTTCTTGAAGACTTGCTCGATACCGCACAGATTGAAGCAGGCCGTTATCAGCTCTCACGCTTGCCGCTGGGTGTCACCAGTCTGCTTGAAGAGGCATGCAGCCTTCTGGTCATGCTGACCACTGAAAAGAATATCGAACTCAATTGCACAGCCGCGCAGGGTCTGGTCATCAATGCGGATCCGGAGCGAATCTTTCAGGTGCTTTCCAACCTAGTGGGTAACGCCATTAAGTTCACCCCCAAAGGTGGCCGAATCAACATCAATGCGGTCGCCAGTGAAAATGAAGTCCTGTTCAAGGTCAGTGATGACGGGATAGGTATCCCGGCGGAACACTTGCCCTATATTTTCCAGCGTTACTGGTCTGTCAAGGAAGGCAACCCGCGAGGCAACGGCCTGGGTCTTTATATATGCCAGGGTATTATCACCGCCCACGGTGGACGCTTGTGGACCGAAAGCTCACTCGATTCGGGAAGTGTATTTTCCTTCACGCTGCCTATGCATCAGGGGCAGGATGTCATTGGCGAGGCGACGTTTTTAAAACAGAGCGGCACGACTCATCGACTGGCGCAATCGATCTCCAGCAAACTGGAGCGCCAGCAACTGGAAGATCGCCTGACCCGCGCGGGGCTGCAGAACGAACTGAACCATCGGGTCAAAAACACCCTGGCAACCGTTCAGGCCATCGCCTCTCTCACGGTCAACAGCTCTGCCTCACTGGAGTCCTTTCGCAAAAGCTTCGATGCACGTCTGTTTGCACTGAGCCAGGCGCATGATGCCCTGGCCCGGGCAGAGTGGATATCCACTGAACTGGTCGACCTGATCGAGCAACTTCAAGCGGTAAACGCGGGGGCGCACAAGATCAGCTTCACAGGCAATCCGGTAACTCTGGAGCCGCGCGTGTCATTGACGCTCTCAATGGTTCTGCACGAACTGATGGCTAACGCGGTGCAGCATGGTGCACTTTCATCAGCAGCAGGCCAGGTGACGGTGATCTCCACCCTGGATGCCGGGCACAATCTTCCCACGCTGAAGATCGAATGGAGTGAAACAGGCGGCCCGCCGATTGCCGAAAGCACGGTAAAAGGCTTTGGCTTTCGCTTGATACGCCGCAGTATCGAACGAGAACTCAAAGGCAAGGTCGACATTCAGTTCGCCAGCACAGGCATTATCTGGTCGATGCTGATCCCTTGGCCAGACAAACCGGAAGGCAGCTTATGAGTTCAGAATCAGACGACCATACCTCGCTCCCCAAAGTGCTGCTGGTCGAGGACGAGACAATGCTCGCAATGCTGATGGAAATGATGCTTGAGGACCTGGGGTTCGCTACCGCCTACCACGCCAGTTCGCTTGGCGAAGGCATTGAATATGCTCGCAACGGCGACTATGACCTCGCCATTCTGGATATCAATATCATCGGCGGTAACTCGTTCCCGATAGCAGCGGCCATTGCCCATCGCGGCATACCCTTCATGTTTTGCTCCGGGTATGGGCGACTGGGCATCCCCGAGGTATGGGTTGACCGGCGCTGCGTCGCCAAACCGTTCAGTGCAGAGCAGTTGAATGAGGCCTTGAGCGAACTGCTTCAGGCCTGACCGGGTCAGCTCTCAATCAGCCTGTTATCGGCTGGCGAAGGTTTACGCTCACGGTAAGTCGCCACCACCACCAGCACCAGCAACACCGCGAGCAGCACTGCGGACGACCCTATCGTGCCGAAATCCAGCCCGCCCTTCTCGTAGGGCTTGGTCAGCACATCACCCAGCGTTGCCCCGAATGGCCTCGTCAACACAAAGGCTATCCAGAAAAGCATGATCGAGGACAGTCTGGTAGTGAAATGCAGGACGACGACCAACGCTATCGCAGCACCGATCAGCACTGCCCCCCCGGCAAAACCGAGCCCCGAGTCGTCGGCCAGATAATCGCCGAGCGCTGTGCCCAGCGTGTTGGAGATGAGAATCGCGAACCAGTAAAAAAGCTCACCTTTCAGCGTTGAGACTCTGTCTACCGACAACGATTTCTCGCTGACATACCACGCGCAAAAAATGACCATCAGCAGGGTAATCAGAATTGCAGAACCCGTTGCGTAGCCAAGCCCGAGTGTCCGGTCCATGAAGTCCGACATCGTGGTGCCTGCGGTACTGGTGGAAAGAATGACCAACCAGTAAAGCATCGGGTGATAACGTTTTGCGGCGAGCTGTGTCACGAGCGTGGCTACAAACAGGCTTATCAGTATCAGAGAGCTGATCGCATACCCGACATCAAGCGTCATCGACAATAAGTCGCCCGCTGTTTCACCAAGTGTGGTCGCGCAGATCTTCATGATCCAGAAGGCCAGGGTTATCTGGGGCAGCTTGTTCATTGTGTCTACCTGGATGATCAATAAAGGCGTGTTTCGCAGAGCGCGAATGTCGCCATGATCAGGCTCCAGATGTTTGAAATGTGTGAGGCCGAAATGAAAAACTGATTGAAGCAGGCAGGGATTCGCATAAAAAAACAGGCCGGGTTACCCCAGCCTGCTCACATCACGAAGCGATCGTGGTTTCCTCTGGGCCGGGCCACTCGCTGTCCGGCACATCATAGATGTCGCCGTTCTCGACGCCGTCGATCTCGTACTGGGTCAGGTAGTCCCTGAGGTGATCGGAGAAGCGGTTAACGCGCGTTTCCTGCTTGCCCTCCTCGATCAGACCGGGAATCAGCAACGCCAGAGCGCCCACGCCGGCTGCGGCAATACCAAGGCTGCCAGCGAGCAGCGGCAAGGCACGGACCACGCTGCCCGTCAGTTGCAGAACGCCCGCAGCGCCTTCAGCTGCAGATGCCAGACCTGCCATAGCGCCAAGAGATCCGGCAGTGATGCTCATGCCACCGGCAACCAGCTCGCCTCTTCTGATCGACTTCACTCCATCAAAGATGCCGTAAGCACCCGCAGCCACACCGGCAAGTCCACCGAGCCCCTTCGCAGCGTTTTCCAATTTCGACAGGTTAGTCGTGATGTCCTTGTAAACGTCCGGCTCCAATACGTCCTTGATGTCCTTGAACATGGTCGTGACGTTCTTGATGCCGCCCTCGACCAGCAACGTTGCGCTTTGTACCGAACCGGTAGTGATGTCGACGATTTGCCGATCAGTCAGGCCCCCCGCGCCATTTGCGCCTTTAGCAATGGTGATACCGGCCATGAACAGGCCGCTGACGCCATGCAGGACTCCGGCACCGGAAGCGGCCTTTATCGACGAGTTATCGCTGAACAGGCCCAGCTCGGAAATGGACTTGGTGCCCTGACGCAGCAAATCCCAATTGCCTCTGAAAACGCCAAGAATCTGGTCAGACGTAGCGGGTTTGCCATCGGCATGCATCAGCAGTTCGGGGTTGCTCTTGCTGATCTCATCGATCAGTGCCTTGACCTTCTCCTCATCCAGCGCTTCACTGCCTTCCTTGCCGAACGCTTTTTTCAGGTCCTCGAAGCTGGCATCGTTGAAGACGTTCTCCTGAGCAATCGCGGTGTAGTTCTCTGTCAGCTTGTCGTCGTATTTACCCGTGAACTCTGGGTTCAGCGCGGCGTTGTACATCGCCACTTCCATGCTGAACTGGCTGGTCGCCACTTCAAAGCTTTCAGTTTTCAGCAGCTCTTTGAGGCGCTCACCGGACACCAGCGATTTTTCATAGAAGGCCTCGAAATCCTTGTTATGCGAGGATTTCTGCACTGCTTCCTGAATTTCGCCCGGTTTGCTGAAACCCAGCGCGCCCTGAACGCTTTGCGCCGAGCTGTAGAACTGAGCAAGCGCTGTCTGCTGGTCGGTCTTGCCATCCTTGGTATTGGCGTCCCACAGCTTGTCCAGCGCAGCACCGGTCTTGATATCGTTGTCGTAAGTACTTTGCAGCGCGCGCTTGAGCCCGTCGCTGCCCTCCAGCACCTTGCTTGCCTCGCTGGTGGCATTCTCGTTATAGAACTTGACTACTGCGGCATCCTTTTCAAGCATCGCTACATGTTTGTTGACATCATCGAGGAGCTTCTGCGCATCGGGATGACTGCGTACATTGTTGGCGATCTGGACCTTGGATTTGTCGTCCTTCCACATCCCGGCACCGCTGCCCTGCACGATCAGACTCTGTGCAGCCTTGAGTTCCTGAAGTACGGCAGCCTTCTGCTCTGCGCTGTAATTTTGCGGGTTATCGAACACATCCTTGTTGAGCGGGTCGGTGTTGACCTTGTCCAGCAGATTGCCTTCGGCAACGGCTTCCAGCAATGTACCTACCGCCCCGACGTCCTTCGGCGAAGCCGTCCTGATGAAGGCCTGAATGTCACCGCGGCTGGCCTTGCCATCTGTGCCCTGCTCCAGGGGACTCTTCGCATTGTCGAGCAACGCAAAGGCACCGGGTTGCGACCAGAAGTCCAACGCTTCCTTGACCTCATCACTCAACTGAGGGTTTTTCTCTTTGTAGGCTGTCAGTGCTTCAGCGTTGAAATCCGAAGAGCCGGTCTTGCCTTTGATCGCGTCGTAATTTTCGTCGATGATCACCGCATATCTGGCGATCTGCCTTGAAGCCTCATCGGCGTCAGGGTTGGCCTTGAGAAAATCCTTGTAACTACCGATCTCCTCGGTCTTTTTCAGCTCGGGCAGCGCGGCGAAGCCCAGCTTGCCAAAATCCTGCAACCGTCCGGCCTCGGTGCCATGCTTTGCCTCGGCGCCCTTGGTGAAGCCATCAATGCTGCTGTTGAACACCTGGCCACCTGACTGAGCCTCGCCCTTCTCGTTGTACAGGGTCACTCGGTCAAGCACCTGAGCCGCACGAAACGCGGCATTGGCATCTTTTTCGAAATCGCCGACCCGCTCCTTGAGCATGTCCTTGACGCCGCTCTGATTTCCCAGATTTTTCAACAACGGATTAGCGTCGATGATCTCTTCGGCCGAACGCTTGTCATCCTTGGGCAACTCCCACAAAAAACCGAGTTTCTCGGCCTGTTCACGTGCTTCCTTGTTGTCACCCACTGATGACACATTGGTCATCTCGCCCTTGAGGCTTGCAAACCCGTCCTTGCCAAAGTCCTGCAGGCGACCGGCTTCAGTACCGTTCTTCGCCTCGCCACTCTTGGTGAAACCGTTGATGCTACCGTTCGCTACATCGCTACCGACAATCCGCACGCCGTTGCCATCGAACTGTTCGATGTGAGCCAGCACCTGGGTCGCGCGATAGGCTGCGTCGGCATCGCGCTCGAAATCGCCGACCTGCTCCTTGAGCATGTCCTTGACGTCACTCTGGTTACCCAGATTTTTCAACAACGGGTCGCTGTCGATTATGGCCTGCGCGTCGCGCTCGTCGCCTTTCGGTCGCTCCCACTGAATGCCCAGTTTCTCGGCCTGCTCACGGATGGCAGGGTCGTCAGCCGGGGATCGCACCTCATGCAGTTTGCCTTTCAGACTGGAAAAACCGAACTTGCCGAAATCCTTCAAACGACCCGCTTCGCTGCCATGCTTCGCGTCGCTGCTGCTGGTATACCCGTCGATGCGATTATTGCCGATGTCGTTACTGGCCAGACGGTTACCATTGGCGTCAAAGGTCTCAATGTGTTCAAGCAGTTGCACAGCTCGGAATGCGGCGCTCGAATCCTTGGTGTAATCGCCCACCTGAGCGATCAGGTTCTGTTTGGCTTCGCCACGGTCGCCTCGTCCGCCCAGACTTTTGAGCAACGGGTTGTCGTCAATGATTTCCTGTGCAGAGCGCTTGTCATCTGAAGGTAACTCCCACTGGATACCGGCATCCCTGGACTGCTGCACGGCCTGCTCCCAGGCCTTGGCGTCTAACGGGTCTTTTGGCTTTTCAGTGGTGATTTTGCTGACGGAGGTCATTGTCTTTATCCTTCCATTGGTCACCAGAAAAATCACAGCGACAACTGCTGCCCGCGCAAAAGAACGAGCTGCGCCATGAGTCAGACTGGTGCGAGCTGGGCCTGACTAAAAGGCAGAGGCACGGGACCTGATCAAAGACCAGGCATCCGCGATCACACTCGATTAAATCGGACTTGCGTTAAGAAGGGATGACACAGACCGGAAAGTTACCTCGAACAGCTGTCTCAGCGCCCTCATTACGCAGCGCGTTACGGGTAACAAGACGGTTTACTTCTGATGACACGCTGACAAGTCATACAGCCTTGAAGGCACGGCAAATACAGCACATTGCCGGTTTTTCGCATGAATATCTCAACGGCCCAGGGCCCGAAGTCGTCGAACTCACCGAGACGCTTTATGAGGGTTGTAGAAAATTATCGCTCAGTCGACAGACGGTACTCGGGTTGACCGGCAAATGGTGTCCATTACTACGGGCGTGGTTTATGCATAGCTAACTAAACGGTCACATCAGCTAATTAAGATTCAGCGTCCCAGCCGAACAGCCGCGTCTAGCTCATCGAGCTGACGTTACGGGATGTAAGCAGATCAAAAAAACCGTTTAAAGATCAATACTTCATGCTCCTGCAAGGTGCGGTAGCACAGTTGTTACTTCTGATACAGGTCTAAGCATGGATTTTGAAACAGGCGGCCCGGGTACAATGGTCGATATCAGAACGCGTGACGCTCTCCAAGGGCAGGAAGCTATCCGCTTCGGCTCTTTTGTGCTGCACCCGCAACAGCAGCTGTTGTTCAGGCACTCGCAGCCGGTACCGCTGGGCAGTCGCGCCATGTCTCTGCTGGTGGCATTCGCAACACGCCCCGGCGAACTGCTGGAAAAGGCCGAATTGCTGACACTGGCCTGGCCCAAGGCGGTGGTGGAAGAATGCAACCTGCGCGCTCAGATCGTGACGTTGCGCAGAGCGCTGGAAGAGCAGGACGATTTCACTTATATCGTCACCGTGCCAGGCAGGGGTTATCGATTCAGCGCCCCGGTGAGCGTTCAACCAGCAACCGCTCCTGCGCTACCTGCACCTGCACCTGCACCTGCAAAAGACACATTTGCTGCGGCACCGGCGATAAAGCGCCAGGTGCTTGGCCGTGACGCGCTGGTCCGGCAGTTGCATGAACTGACGCTGAAGCGTCGCTTGCTGACCTTGACCGGTCCTGGCGGCGTGGGCAAGACCACTGTGGCGCTGGCGCTGGCAGATAGCCTGGCTGCACATGCCTCGTTGAGCACGGCGTTCGTTGACCTGACGCCGGTCACCTGCGCTCAGCCTGTCGTGGGCAGCATTGCCTTCGCCCTGGGTTTAAGCACTGAAAACGAACAGCCACTGCGTGACATCCCGTCCTCACTGGCAAAGCGGCCGCAATTGCTGGTACTGGATAACTGCGAGCATGTACTTGATGAAACCGCCTCTGCCGTAGAAGCATTATTGGCCAATGCCCCACTGTGCTGCGTAGTGGTCACCAGCCGTGAGCCATTACGCGTACAAGGCGAATGGGTGCATGAACTCAGCCCCCTGCAAGTACCGGACGAAAACCAGACTGTCAGCGCCGAGACTGCCATTGCCTACTCGGGTGTGGAACTGTTTGTCACACGTGCCCGAGAGCAGGACCCCGCATTTGTGTTGACTGACAACGATACCGAAGCGGTCTCAGCCATCTGCCGCAAATTGGACGGCAATCCGTTGGCAATCGAGCTGGCCGCTGCACGCGTCAGGACATTCGGCATTGCCGATCTGGTCGGGCTGCTGGACGGCAGTTTTCGCTTGCAGATGACCGGGCTGCGCACCGCGTTACCGCGTCAGCGTTCGCTAAGCGCCACGCTGGACTGGACATACGGCATGCTCACCGGGCACGAGCAGGCACTCCTGCGTCAACTGTCCATTTTCAACGGCTCATTCACGCTTGATGGCGTCATGGCAATCGTCAATATCGGCTTGCCGGATGTACGCATGACGCTACCGATGCTGGAAAGCCTGCTCGACAAATCCCTTCTCGGAACCTTTGACCACAGCCAGGGCAAGCGCTTTCGGCTGCTGGAAACCACGCGTCTATATGCTCATGACAAGCTCGTTCAGCTCGATGATGTGCCGCGTTTGTGCCGCGCCCACGCCCAGTGGGCACTGCGCCTGCTCAACCAGGCCAGACTCGATCTCGATCAGTTGACACAAGACGTCTGGACCCAGCGCTACGCCGCAGAGATCGACACTATTCGCGCAGCACTGACCTGGGCCTTTTCAGCCGAGGGTGATCGACAACTTGGTGTAGAACTGACCCTGAGCAGCTCGCCCCTGTGGCTCAGGCTGTCACTGGTGCGCGAGTACCAGGACTGGGTCAGCCTCGGTACACCGCGCCACGTCGAAGAAAAGGCACAGATGGATCGTCGTCAGCGTATGCGCTTGTTGACCATGTCCGGCAGTATTTTGATGCTTACCTACGGTGCCGGGCAGAAAATGCGCGAGGTCTGGCAACAGGTCAGTGAGGATGCCGAAGAGCTCAACGACTCCGAGTACCGCCTGCGCGCTTTGTGGGGCCAGTGGAACGACCACACCTGCAGCAACAGGCACAGCAAGGGTAAGGAAGTAGCCTTGCGATTCCTCGCGCTGGGCAAGGATTACAGAATCGCCGACTGCCAGTTGCTGGGCAGGCGAATGCGCGCCACCAGCGCGTTTTACATGGGCGATATGAAAACCGCCGGGCAGGCGATCGAAGAAGCTCTGGGCGCTTCAAGGTCTGCTTCGTCACATATCATCGACATGCATTTCGACCAGCGAATTGCCGCACAATCATTGCGTGCCCAGGTACAGTTGCTGGTTGGCAATACCGGCCAGGCGATGGTTGCCCTGGACACCAACGTGAAGCAGGCCATTGCCCTGAGTCACCCCGCGACGCTCTGGTATACCCTGGCCATCAGTGCGATCCCCGCAACGCTGATTGCAGGCACGTTGCACAAGACACGTCACTTTCTGGATGTGCTTAAAAAAAGCAGCGAACGGCAACCGCTGCATATCTGGCGTCAGTTGACCAGTTGCTATGAGAGTATCCTGCTGATTCGTGAAGGCGACCCGGCAGCAGGCGTGCCATTGCTGGGAGAAGCGCTTCAACAGCTGCGCAACCATGTGGAAACGCCGCTGTGTTCAATGCTGCATACCGAGTACGTATCAGGTCTGGCCGCGCTACGGCTTGAACCCCTTGCGCTGGAAACGCTGGATGAAATTCACACCAACGCTGTTGAACACCATGATCGTTGGTATTTGCCGGAGATCATGAGAGTCAAGGCACAGCTGATGCTCAGTCAACCACACATTCATGCGCTGGAAGACGTACGCAAGATGCTGACCCAGGCACTGGACATCGCTCGGCAGGACGGTACACATTTCTGGGCGTGGCGCATCAACGCTGACCTCAACCGGCTGAAAATCGCCCCCGGCACACCAGCCCATCGCCATTGCCCGGCGGTGCATTGAAACACCGCGTCAGGCGTCAGATCAGCCGCTGCGCCACCAGCGCATCGGCCACTGCCTGAAACGTATTTTCCGGCACCGGATCACCAGCTACGCTGCGCCGGGCGATCATTTCGGCGAGACTTGCGTCGGGCCAGCGGGCAATGCCCAGCGACAAGGCCTCTGCCAGCAAGGTGCTCGAATCCTGTGAGGAGGCACGACAGACCACTATCGGCACCGGTGTCTCACCGCGCACATAGCGTACGCCCACCACCCAGCCTCCGCTGTCGCCAATCACCAAGGAGGCGCGCCCCAACCCAAGCTTTGTGGCCAGTGCCTGCATTTCGCGACGCTGGCGCTGGCGTTCGCGCTTGATCATGGGGTCGCCATCAATGTCCTTGCGTTCGCGTTTCTGTTCGCTATGGCTCATTTTCATTTCACGGCCGAACAGCCAGCGTTGCATCAGCACATCTACCGCGCCGACCAGCAGAAACGCTGCAAGCACGGTGAATACCAGTGGTTTGAGGACCAGATAGAACGTCGACTCGATGCAGCCTTCGCCGCATCGTGATGACTCCATCAGGGCCTGCAGCGCCTGGCGGCCGACGACATAGAATGCCAGCGCCAGTAACACAACCTTGACCAGCCCCTTCAGAAATTCGATCAGGTTGCGCATCGCGAAAATGCGCTTGAATCCCTCGGTAGGGTTGATACGTTTGATATCCGGCTGAATCGGCTCGATCGAAAACACCACGCCGCGCATGGTCACGATGTTGGTCAGGATCACCGCGCTGACAGTCACGGCTACCACTGGCACTGTAATGCCGATGACAATCTGCTCGGCATGATCGAGCAGCCGTGGCCAGACCTCTGCAAACGGCTCGATATAGATCAGTGCGGTCAGATCTATCAGTGCCTCGACCTGCGCACGTGCCTTGGGCAGCAGCACCGAGATGCACAAGGTACACATCAGGATGACCATGCCCGACACCAGGTCCTGGCTCTTGGCAACCTGCCCCTTCTTGCGTGCATCGCGTAGCTTCTTGTCCGAGGCCGGCTGGCTTTTTTCCTCGCTTGACTCACTCATCCCGGGCCCTCGCTGGCCAGCGTTTTCAGAACCTCGACCGTTCCTCGAAATTGCGCCAGTTGGTCAATCATGACCGGAATCAGAAACCCGATATAAACCACCATCAACACCGCAAAAAACAGATTTTTGACCGGCAGTGAAAGGTCAAAAATATGCAGGCTGGGTGCCATGCGCGACAGGTAAGCGAGCATCAGATCAGTGATCAGCATCGCAATCAGCAAGGGCGCAACCATCAGCACGCCAATGCGCATCACCTGGTCGAGAATGGCCAGAATGGAGGTCAGAGCAGCGCTGCTGAACAACGGCGTGAACTCGGTAACTGGCCAGAGCTGATAGCTGTGGTAATAACCGTCGACCATCAGAATAAAGCCGCCCGACATGAAAAACAGTGTAATGAGCATGACGGTCAGCAGCGTGGCCATCACGCTCGCTTCCCCCTGCCCCAAAGGGTCGACCAGCTGTTCCATGGTCGAACCCCGTTGCAGGTCGATCAGTTCACCAGCCACCTCGGCAGCCCAGAACGGTATGCCGAACAACAGGCCGATCAGCAGCCCTATCAGCAACTCCTTGATCATCAGCCCCGCGAGGAAAAAACCGCTGTGCTCGGGCATAGAAGTAAACGCCGAGAACACCGGCAAGATCATCGGCACCGAGATCGCCACTGCCACGCAGCCACGGATCATGCCGGTCAGGCCCAGACGATTGAATGCCGGGGTAATGATCACCACACCCATCGCCCGCGAAGCTGCCAGCGATGCGGAACTGATCACCGGATAAGCGATTTCGATGAACGCATTGGTCAGATCAGCGCCCATGACGACTCATCGGGTCCACAAGGGAAAGTTGTCCAGCACCTGATTGCCCAGCTCTGCCACCTGCCCGGCCAGCAACGGCCCGACAAACACGATCACCAGCAATACCGCTACCAGCTTGACCACTTGCGGCAGTGTCTGGTCCTGAATCTGGGTCAGCGCCTGTAACAGTCCCACACTAAGGCCGACGACAATGGCCACGACCAATGCCGGAGCGGAGAGCAGCAAGACAGTCATCAGCGCCTTGTTCATCAGCGAGAGAAAAACATCCTGGCCCACAGCGTCAGCCTCCGTAGCTCAGGATCAGACCGTGCATCAGTCGTGACCAGCCACTGAGCGCCACAAACAGAAAAATCTTCAACGGAATTGAAATCAAGGTGGGCGAGACCATCGACATGCCCATCGCCATGAGCACATTGGAGACCAACAGATCGACGACCAGAAACGGGATATAGAGCAGAAAACCGATCTCGAAGGCACGGGTCAGTTCAGAGCTGACGAACGCCGGAATCAGCACGACAAGATCGTCATCGCGCAGATCGGCTCGCGCTTCGGGCGACCATATGGTTTCAGTGGCCTGGACGAAAAAACCGCGTTCGCTTTCATTGGCGAACTTCGAAAGGTGCGCCTGTAATGGCGGGCGCAAGGCGCTGCCGAGTTCCTCCAGTTGCTGGACATTCTGCAGGCTCAGATCGCGGCCTTGCACCTCCCGGTACATGTCACCGATCAGCGGCGTGGTCACGTATACCGACAGAATCAGCGCAATGCCGTAAAGCACCAGATTGGGCGGCGTCTGCTGCACGCCCAGCGCATTGCGGATCAGAAACAGCACCACGGATATCTTCATGAATCCTGTCAGCGTCACGACGGCCAGTGGAATCAAACCGATAGTAGCGACGACCAGAATGATTTCGATCAGGTTCGGCTGGTAACCGTTCATGAGGCAGTGAAACCCAGCAGTCGCACACCCAGACCGTCGCCGATACTCACCAACTCGCCACGGCCTATACGGCGGCCATTGACCATCAGGTCCACCTCATCGTGCCTCGAACCGGCCAGCGGCAACAGGCTGCCCGGCGCCATCTCGCGCAGTTGCGCCAGCGTCAGTTCAACGCTGCCCAGTTGGCAGACCAGCGTAAGCGGCAGCTCATCCAGCGAAGTATCCAGATCGGAACCGTCGGTCATTTCACTCATCGAATCGTTCCTGTTGAAAGTGTGGGAAACATAATGGGGACTGACGGTGCGCAGAGGACCCAGCCATTCGAGGGTTTCACCCTGGTGCCTGGCAACCGTCCGGTAGCGCTTGCCCAGTCGCAGCAGCACCTGGGTGTCGGCCAGGGTGTCGAGCATGACCACATCGCCCGGCACCAGACTGTGCAGCTCTGCGGTGGTTAATGGTGCCTGCCCGGCCTCGACACTCAGCGTGAGTACCAATGCATCAAGCGGCTGCGGTCTTGTAACAGCGTTACGGTCGAGCAGCGCGATGACGTGCCGGGCACTGTCAGCATTCAAATGTATTTCCAGCGTCTGTGCCTGCCCCTCATCAGGCCGCACTTCCAACGCGAGCCTGAGTGGATTTTCGAGCGGATGTGCAGGCCACGGGAGCACCTGAACAGGCTCGTCCGATAATGTTTCCAGAGGCTCGATCCAGCTCAGCCAGGCCTGCTCCAGTAACAAGGTGTCGGTCTGGGTATCGACTGACGCACCTGGCAGCCAGCCCAGCCCTGACAGCTCGAAAAGACGCGACGGAACAACAAGTTCGAGGTAGGCCTGTCCGAACCTGATGGCCACCCTCACCGGTCGGCGACACTCGCCACCTGCGCTGGCCAAGCTCACGTGCATGACGCGCTGCCCAAGAACGATCCGCCACGATGCTGTCTGGCGATGCAACAGGTTATGCAAACTCAGCAGATCAGCATCGAACCGGGCAAGTCGGCTTCGGACTGAACCAATGCCTGGAGGCGAAGGCATTGGCTGTACGCACACCGTCATTGCTCGTCTCCAGGTGGGGACCCTTTGACGGGCAGGTCTGCCTGATCGGCCTCATCGCGCTGCTCACTGGCCCGCGCATCGTTGCGCATACGCTGTTCGACGAGGTTCTGCCAGGCTCGGGACTTTTTCAGCTGTTCAAGGTGCGCCTGCCTGAGCCGCTTGCGTGCCTGCTCTTCAGTCTCAAGGTTCAACACCGCATTATCGGCATCGGCCTGCAATGCCTTGCGTTCGTCATGCAGTTGCTTCAAGCGCTCCTGAACGACCTTCCACTCGCTGACCGACAGGCCCTCGCCGAGCTGGCCGACCGCCTGCTCGGCCTCCCGAGCCAGTTGTTCCCGGTGCAGGCGTAACTTTTCCCGTGCCTGATCCAGCTCGGTGTGGCTATCACGGCAGCGCTCCCGTTGAGCGCCAAGATGAGCGGCAGCGCGCTGCTCACGCAACAGACGCAAGGCTTGCAGGCTGTACAGGTCGGCCTTCTTCATCGTTTTTTTCCATAGCAAAGACCCATCGGCGTCGAGTCGTAGAGTGAATCAGGAGCCGAATCGAAAAACGGGCTCATGCCAGCACCTTGCGCAGGCGGGCCAGAGTTTGCGCAAGGCTGTCATGTTCGGAGGGCGGCTGACGCAGAAATGCCTCGATCGGCGAATGGCGGGCAATTGCCTCGTCGGCTATCGGGTCACTGCCAGCCGCGTACTCACCCACCTGAATCAACAGTTCGATTTCCTGACGGCGGGCAATCAACTCACGCAGCCGTGATGCCAGGTGCCTGTGTTCGGCAGTCGCAATGTGGTCCATCAAGCGGCTGCGACTGCGTAAAACATCGATTGCCGGAAAGTGATCGCGCTGCGCCAGTTCGGCGCTCAGCACGATATGGCCATCAAGGATTGAGCGAGTCTCCTCGGCCACCGGGTCCATGGCCGCATCACCTTCGGTCAATACGGTGTAAAGCGCCGTGATGCTGCCCTGCGGGCCAGGGCCGGCGCGCTCCAGCAGGCGCGGCAATGCCGAGAAAAAAGAAGGCGGATAACCGCGCCGGGTCGGCGGCTCCCCCACTGCCAGACCAATTTCGCGCTGGGCACGGGCAAAACGGGTCAGGCTGTCCATCAACAAGAGCACATTGCGCCCCTGATCACGGTGATACTCAGCCAGAGTGGTCGCTACGTAAGCCGCCCTGACCCGCTCGGCGGCGGGCCGGTCAGAGGTGGCAACCACCGCCACGGTACGTGCACGGGCCATGGCGTCGAGTTGCCCTTCAAGCAGTTCGCGTACTTCACGGCCACGCTCGCCGATCAGCCCGATGACGATCACGTCGGCATCGCTATTGCGAACGATACTCGCCAACAAGGAAGACTTACCCACCCCCGGCTCGCCGAAAATACCCATGCGTTGCCCCTGGCCGAGGGTCGACAGGCTGTCGATAGCTCGTATGCCCAATGACAGTGGCTTGACGATTCGCTGGCGGCTGAAGGGCGCCGGAGGTTCTGCATGCAACGGATAATGCTGCATCCCGAGCGTGGCAGTCGGCGCAGGCCCGTCGAGAAACTCGCCCATAGGGCTGATCACACGACCCAGCAAGGCATCGCCAACCTGCACGCCGAGCGCCTGGCCTGTGGCGATGATCTGGGTACGCGTCGAAAGGCCCTCCATCGAGCCGATAGGCGACAGGATCGCGTCATCTTCATCGAAGCCGATAACTTCCGCCGACAGCTCTCGGCCGTTACCCGGATCGCGCAGCACACATAACTCTCCGATGCCTACGCCGGCGACGCTGGCGCGCAGCAACACGCCACGAATACTGCGCAGCGTCCCACGCATGGGCCTGGGCTGGGCGAATTGCAAGCGCAACCCGAGGTTGGGCAGCAGCGTCGTCAGAGCCTCAGTCATCGCGTATCACCTTCTGCCAGCGGCAACAACGCACGGCGCAGATTATCCAGCTGGGCCTCCAGCCCGAGTTCCACGGACCCCGCCGGGCCACCCAACCGCGCCTGCCCTGCTTCGAGCTGGTCATCGCCTTCGATACTCAGCGAATGCAGGGGCAGCGGCGCATGGGCCAGGTGCTGGCGCAGACCTTCGACTTCAGCGCCGGGTACATGCAGAGTCAACGCCTGATCCTGACGAAACGCTGCCAACGCCTGCGCAGCACAACGTAACAGCCGCTCGCGCTCGTCAATCTCTCCCAGTACCTGTCGGGCGATACCCAGTGCCAGTTCAGCCAACGAAGTTTCCAGGCCGGCAAGGTAGCGGTCGACCTCGGCGCTGGTCTGTGCCAGCAATGCAGCGGCCCGTTCGGCGCCCTCCTGTCTGGCATGCTCGAAGCCTTCGGCGCGAGCCTGTTCGAGCCATCGCGCGCTGTTTTCCCGCACGCAACGTGCCTCTTCATGCGCGGCTTCGATGAAGGCAAATCCGTCGATCCAGCGAGCGGCGTCGGCAGCACGCAACACCCGGGAGCCTGGTCGTGTTGGCAGATCACTCATGGCTGCTGATCTCCGTCAGGTGTCGAGCAACGGTTTGCACCACCGTCACCTGTTTCGCATCATCCGGTGCAGCGTGCACAGGTTCAGCCAGACGCAGCCGCAGCCAGGCCTGCAGTTGTGCAGGACAGGACTGTAGCCAGGCGGCCACACAGGCAGCACCATCGCGATCGATGGCCTGGAGCAACTCGGCAGGTGTACGCAATAGATTGGCCGCACCGGCCAGATGCCGATGAGTGAGGGCCAGCGAAAATGTGTCGTTACCCAGCAGACGACGGTACTCGCTGACCACTTCGCCACGAATTTCCCGACTCAGCGTTGCTGCGTGCCAGACCGCACCACACAGGCGTGTCAAACGCGAAAAATCGCTTTCGCTCAGCAGCAGTACAGCCAGATCCTGTTCCGCAGGCAGGTCCAACTGCGCCAGCGGCTGTAGCTTGAAATGTCCGGTCAGCAATTGTTCAAGGCGTGCGGTAAAGCGCGGTGAATCGCGTAACGCTGCAAGTCGGGCAGCATCAATGTCACGTTCAAGGCATTCGGCCAGACAGCGCTCGCGGACAAAGGCCAAGGGACGTTCGGCCAGTGCGTGCCACTGGCTGGTCAGCGCCGTATTCATGACGCTTCACTCAACACGTATGAGCCCTCGCCCCGGCGTCGCTGCCAGAACTGTCGGCCCAGCAGTCCGGCAAGCACCAGCGCAACCAGCAGCAGAGTGCCAAACAACCAGCGTGCCGCTGGCAGGTCATCTTCAAGCATCCACAGGCCCAGGAAACTGCCCAACTGCGGCTGGGCACTGGCCTTGTCGGGAATGACTGCCTTGATCGCCGTGACTGAAACACCGTCGTAGCCCAGCCCGGAGATGCCGTTGGCAACCAGCGTCTTGATCTGCGGGATCAGCACATTGATGTCGGTTCGCGGGTCAAAACGGACCAGCACCGATGCCGAGGACGGCGAAATCACCCGTTTGAGTAAATCATTGTCAGGCAGCACCACATGCACCCGCGCGGACAGAATGCCATCTATCTGCGAAACGGTATGGGACAGCTCCTCACTCAGCGCATACACCATCTGCGCGCGCTCCTGCACTGGCGAGGACACCAGGCCATTGCCTTTGAAAATCTCTCCCATATTGGAAAAGCTCTGCCCTGGCAGGCCTGCGTCGTCCAACGCCGCCATCGCCTGGACAAAGCGCTTTTCGTCGACCATCACCTTGAGCTGACCGTTGTCCTGAACCTTGCGTGACGCCGGGATGCCATCACGCAACAGCACCGCCAGCATGGCGTTGGCCTCACGCTCGCCGAGGTTGGTGTAAAGATCGATATCGCAGGCCTGCAACAGGCTTGCAAGCGTCGCCACTATCAACAGGCGCAAGACACGGCGGCGTTTGGGCATGGTTCATTGACCTTTTAGAAGGGTGTTGGCAGAGCCGGATATCTGGGTTGCCCCGCGTACCACCATCTGGGTTTCGATGGAGTAATCGAACATCCGTCCAAGCGATTGGACGATGCGATCGACCTGCGGCTCACCTACCTTGCCCGGCGCCTGGACAGCGCTGGTGGCTGGGCTCGGAGCATGATTGGCGGACTGCAGCGCATTACCCTGGGTCAGCGCATCGGCCCGCTCTGAGAACTGCCGCGAGCGGTCAATAAAACCATCCAGTCGCTCCATCAGGTTGCTACCGATCTGATGCGGGCTGGCACCCTGCGGCATGCCTTTGGAAGTCTCGGCCATGTGTTCGAAGAGGTTCTGGGAAGCCTGCGGAACCCCGCCTCCTCCCGGCGAAGGCAAGGCAGCCGCCGCCGGTGATGCAGCTGGATTGACGGTCATGGTCGGAACCTATTCAGAGTCGTCGTCAGATTGGGCTTCGTTGAGCATTTCCTGAGCGCGCGGCATGATAATGAACTGCCCGCCAATGGTGACCGCCTGGGTAATCAGGGCATCGTTGAACTCACTGTCGCTGGCAGCCTGCTCGGCATTTTCGACGGCGGCGTTGAAGCGCGATTCCTGACTGGAAACATTGATGTCTACATTGCTGTCTACGGCGTTGATGGACATGGGTAGTGCTCCTTCTTCGGTTTACTGACGGTCGGTAGCGACTTGAGTGACGACACCGCCACGAAACACCCGCACGCCGCGTTCACGCACTACAGGCGCGACCTCGGCGGCAGGTTGACGATCCACATGGTGCTGAATCTGCGCCAGCCAGGCTGGCGGCCCTGAAACAAAAAGGCTGTCGCTATCGGGGCTGACGCGGCTGGACATCGGCTGGCCGGACACTTCCAGCCGCGCCATATAACGCTGCAACTCTTCAAGCCGCGGCCCTTGCAGGTCGAACACACGGGTGGTGACCTCATCGGCACCGGCGATGTGCAGTACGTTGCCGTCGAAGTACCAGCTCAGTTGATTCGCATCGCACAAGCGGGTGAGAAACTCACCGGCATCCTCGCCACGTACCGTGCCTCGTGCGTTGCCCCGGACCTTCTCGGAAAACACCACGATCAGGCCAAGGTGTTGACCGAACTCAGTCAGCGCACCGCGAATATCCTGGTCGACCAGCACGTAGGCGTAAGGCTCTGAGAACCAGTCGGGCTGACGTTCCGAGGCGGCCTTAAGCACGCCGGATAACAGGCACAGCAGGATCAGCATCAGCAATTTTGAAACTGGCGGGTCAGCCCTGAAGTGCTTCATGGCGCCCTCCGTGACAATGCGACGGCCGCTGGCAGACAGGCTTCAGAAAACGGTCGCTATTCAGCGCAGGGGCTATAAAATGGCGCTCGCCCTCAAAGGCTGTCGACGGCTGATACGCCTCGCCCCGCCCCCTTTCACAAGAGCCTTGCCCATGCCACCTCGTTCCGTCCCCACGTTGTTGTTGCTCGGCTGCCTGAGTCTGGCGGCGTGTTCGACTCAGCCCAAATCCGACGCCAGCTACGAGCGCTTCATGCAACTGGCCGCCGACCTGGAGAAACGCGGCGACTCGACGACGGCAGCGTCGTTCTACCAGCGCGCCACGCAGCAGCCCGAAGCGGGTGTCGAGGCGTGGCGCAAACTCGGTGCAGCCCTGCTCGTCAGCAACGACACGCGTGGCGCAGAGCGCGCTTATCAGCGGGCGCTTGAGCTGAAAGCCGACGACCCGGATGCGCTGCTGGGCCTGGGTACTGCGCAGTTGCGTCAGGGTAAGCTGGAACGCGCCATCACTGCGCTGACCCAGGCCGCCGACGCGTTGCAGCAGCCACAGGCCTGGAACCGTCTGGGCATCGCGCACATTCTGAGTGGCCAGGCCGACGCTGCTCAAAGCGCCTTCGGCACCAGCCTGCGACTGGCCCCGAACGACCTCGACACCCGATGCAATCTGGCCTTGGCATACGCCTTGGGCGATGACGACCAGAAGGCCCTGGAGACCATCCGCAGCGTCAGCCAGTCGCCCCTTGCGCAACCGCGGCATCAACGCAACCAGCTGCTGGTCATGGTCCTGGCCGGAAAAGAGAAAGATCTCAAAAACATGACCTTCGACGATATCACCAAGGCCGAACGCGGCAAGCTGATCGCCGAAGCCCGGCGTGTCAAGGCCATACCGGACCGCGCCGAGCAGGCTCGTGAACTGGGGCTGATTGACGCTAACTGAGGTCATCGGGCCTCCTGCGTGTCAGTACTGGCCTGTTGCTCTGCCTGACGCCGACGCAGCTCTTCGCGGTCATACCCGTCGATGTAAACCTGCGCGGCGCGCCCGACCGGTGCAGCCATGACAGGCCCGGTGTCACGGCCGTGCATGACATCTGCGCGCTGCTCGACCATTTGCAGCAGAATCAGGTTGCTGGCACAGCCCGGCGGCAACAATGGCTGAAAATCCTCACCTACACCGATCTCGTCCTGTGCAGCCGGTTGCACACAGGCCTGGGGCACCAGCTCCACACGGCCATCGGCACGGGTGATCGCTGCATAATCCGGTGAATAGCTCACTGGGTCGAGGTGGGTCTTGCAGCCTGCCAGCAGACACAAAAGCATCAGAACCGGCGGGCGTGACATAGCGCAGATGAGGTTCATGGCCATTCCCTTTCAGTTCATGTAAAAGCCGAATGCGCCACCACTGCGCGGACCTGCCGACGCGGTGCTGGCGGCGCGCTGTTTGTCCAGCGGCGTCGCCACCACGCGATCCTTGACCGGCTCGACCAGATACGGAGTGATCAGAATCACCAGTTCGGTTTCGTTGCGCTGAAAGCGCTTGGAGCGGAACAGATTGCCCAGAATCGGCATGTCGCCCAGCATCGGCACTTTGTCCATGTCCTGGCTGCTTTCACGCTGGAACAGCCCGGCAATGGCAAACGTCTGACCACTGCCGACTTCCACACGAGTGTCGGCACGCCGTACCCGAAACGACGGCACCTGATAGCCGTTAACGTCCAGTGTGGTGGTACTCATCAGGCTGCTGACCTCGGGACGCACCTGCAACGCAATGCGCCCGTTGGGCAGCAGCGTCGGGCTGAACAGCAACGACACGCCGTAAGGCTTGTATTCGATACCGACGACTTCACGGTTGACCGGCACCGGCACCGCCACTTCACCGCCAGCCAGAAAGCTCGCAGTCTGCCCGGTCATGGCGGTAATGTTCGGCTCGGCCAGAACTTCGAGCACTCCGTTGCTTTGCAGCGCCTCCAGCATCGCGTCGATGTTGACATTGCCCGACGCAAGCCCGGCGCTGATTACGTTCGATGCGCCGCCCGCTGCATCGGCGGCCAAAGCGCCCCCCGTCAGCAAGCCGAATGAAAAAGTGCCGTTATTGAACAAGGCATTCCAGTTCACGCCATAGCGCAACAGTTCGGAGCGCGAGACTTCGGCGAAACGCACGCGGATATTCACCTGCGCCGACCCTGCGTAAGTGGCACTGTTTACCGTCGACTGAAAGTTCTGCCCCTCGGTGCTCAGCAAGGCATTAAGATCGGTTGCTTCACCGACATCCTGCACGGAGCCACTGGCAATCACCCGGCTGCCGGAGGCATTGATCCGCGCCTGACTCTGCGGGTGCAACGCCTTGAGCGGGCGTGTCACAGCAGCAGTGCCGCTGCTTACCGCCAGACTCAACGCAGCGGTCTCCCGGCCCTCGCTGTCCAGGGCAATCAGACTGGTCTGCCCTGCGGCCTTGCCGAACACGTAGATCACGCCGGGTGACACCACCTGCAAGTCGGCAATACCCGGCTCGGCCACCATCACCGAGTCCACGGGGGCTGAAAAATGCAGAACGCGGCCTTCACCGATGGCCAGATCGACTGTGCCTTTGGCTCCTTTGGCAATGTTTTCGGCAAACGAACCTGTGCCCATGAGCAACGCGCCCACACCCACGAGAAACATCCGGATTACGCTTACTGAGGTCATGAGGCAGTCGCCAGAGGAGTGACAGCACCGGCCCTGGATGCCGGGCGTGCAAGGACATCGGTCAGGCTGACAGTGCCGACCGCTTGAAGGTTGTATTCACTGGCCAGTTCACGAAAGGACAGAACCGCCAGTTGCAGCTCGCCGCGCACGATGAGACGGCGCATACACCGACGCAGCTCCGAATGTACAAGCAATACCGTCAAATCATGTTCCGGCAGCATGTCGCACAGGCGACGCAGCTGTACCAGTACGGTCCGGCCGATGTCATCGGGCAGCGAATCACGGCTCTTTTCCTGGCGAGCCAGCGTGGCGCGCAGTTGTTCTTCAAGCGCAGGTGCCAGTACAAAGGCGCTGATCACCCGGTTGCGATCGGCATACTGATGACTGATCTGCCGCGCAAGTCCTGCGCGCAGATGCTCGGTCAGTCTGCCCGCGTCAGATTCAATACTGCCCCACTCCACCATCGACTCCAGCAGGCCGCGACGATTGCGTATCGATACCCCTTCAGAGACCAGCAAACGCAAGGCCTCTGCGATACGCTGCAGCGGCAGAATGCGCAGCACTTCCTTGATCAGCTCACCGTACTTACCCTCAAGCTGTTCCAGCATCAGGCGGGTTTCCTGAATACCCAGAAAGTCGGCGGCATAACGGCGCAACGTACGGTCCAGTACTTCGCGCAACACTTCATCGGCGAACAGAAAACCAATACCGGCATCCTGCAAACGTTCCGCATGCTCGCGCCCTGCCCAGCGGCCGGGACGGGAACCGATCGGCGAAGGCGCCTCAAAGGTTTCGACAGAAACCAGTTGTGCATGCACCGGATCGTCCTGCAGCAAAAGCGCCATGCCGCTGAATTCGCCCTCACTGACGGGTACACCTTCAAGCTCGACCTGGAAACGATCGGCTGGCAGGCTGCGGTCCAGATAAACCTCGGGCAGCGGCACCTCGACACCCAGATTGATACGAATGTCGTGACACAACGCTTCGATACGCTGACGCAGGGGCTGCAACGGGGCGGCCTCGGCCAATCCGGTTCCGATACTCAGCAGCACCTGGCTGTCGCGTGGCCGCTCGGCGCTTTCCAAGGCATCTTCCGCGGCATCGTTCGAAGCCCCGGAAGCTCCAGAGGATGCCCCGGGCTCGGCCATCGTTTCATGCTCTTGCAGCTCGTCCTTGACCAGTGACCGGGCGGCACGACGATCCCGGCGCCAGAGCACAAACGCGCTGCCGCCCAGCACGGCGGCCAGACCGACAAACACCAGCAACGGAAACCCCGGCAGCATGCCTACGCCCAGCAGGATCAGCGCAGTCAGACCCAGCGCACGATGGCTGGCGCTCAGTTGCCTGACAATCTCGGTGCCCAGGTCACGCTCTTCGCCGTCGCTGTTGACGCGGGTCACCACGGTCCCTGCGGCTACGGAAATCAACAGTGCCGGGATCTGCGCAATGAGCCCGTCACCGACGGTCAGTAACGAATAGACATGCGCGGCTTCGGCGAACGGCATACCGCGCTGGACCATGCCGATCATCATGCCGCCCAGCAGGTTGACGAACAAAATCACCAACCCGGCAATGGCATCACCCTTGACGAACTTCATGGCGCCGTCCATAGCTCCGAACATCTGGCTTTCACGCTCCAGGCGTGAACGACGACGTCTGGCCTCGAACTGGTCGATGTCACCGTTGCGCAAGTCGTTATCAATGCTCATCTGCTTGCCGGGCATCGCATCCAGGGTAAAACGCGCAGCGACTTCAGCGACCCGCTCAGCACCCTTGGTAATGACCACGAACTGGGCAACCGTAATGATCAGAAATACGACCAGACCCACAACGACCTGACCGGCAATCACGAAATCACCGAACGCCTTGACGATATGACCAGCATTGCCGTCCAGCAGAATCAGGCGAGTGGTGGTGATCGAGAGCGACAAACGAAACAGCGTGCTGAGCAGGATCAGCGGCGGCAGCGCGGAAAACTCCACCGAGTGGTTGATGTAGAACGCGACGATGAGAATCAGCAGGCTCAGGGCGATGTTGACTCCGATCAGCGCGTCCACCAAATAGGTCGGCATCGGAATGATCATCATCGCGATAGCCATCAGCATGAACGCAACGATGATCACATCGGTGCGTTTAGACGCAGTTACCGCCAGGCGATTCAGAGCATTCATGAGGGTCATTGCGCAGCCCTCCGGGCTTCCAGGTAGCGTCTGAAGCATTGCCGCGCGTCGTCCTTGCGGCCGGCCTTCCACAACGCGCGGCTACGCAACAGAAGCAGCGCGGCGCTCTCGCCTTGCTGCTCGACCAGCCTGTCCAGTGCCGCAATGGCCCGGTCGGTGTCTCCGCTGTCGGTGAACGCCAGCACCAGGCTGTGCAGCAGCGCGCTGTTCGTCGGTGCCAGCTGTATCGCAATCAGCAACATCACCAGTGCACGTTGTGGCTGGCCACTGCGCCGGTACAGATCACCCATACCGTGGAGCAACTCTATGCATTCGCGATCCTGACTGATGCTCATGACTGCACCTCGGCGCGTTGCTGTTCCAATAGCAGCCGCATGTCGATCTCTTCACGAATCACGTCTTCGGCGAGTTCGCGGATCTCCGGTTCGGCGTCCAGTGCCGGTAACACTTCGTCCAGCACATAGCGCAGTACTTGTAGCGAACGCGCTGTGCCAAAAAGCTGCGCATTGACACCAGAAGCCTGCCCGGTCTGCTCCAGCTCGCCGCGCAACGACCGACGAACCTTGCGCTCGCGCTGATCAAGCAGCGCTTCGAAACGGGTTCCCTGACGCGGCTGCGCCGGAGCAACACGCTCGACAGCGGGCAAAGAGTCGGCTGAAGGCGGCGCTACGGGCCGCAGATCGACTTTCATAAGGTGAAGGCAAACCGTTCATCACCGCGTACAAGACGGACCTGATTGCCCTCAATACTCTCCAGCCTCCAGTTGTCTGGTAACAGTGCGCCGGGGTAGACACGCTTGCCATGCTCATCGATCACGTAGGGATTGCGACCGAACCACACCGCCTGAAAACGCACGCGAGGTGCCGCAAGCGCCGTGCTTGCCTGCACGTTGGGCGTCAAGACAATATGCTGGCCAAACCGAGTGTCAAAGGCCTGTTGAATCTGCAGCCAACTGCTTTTTTGGGCAGCGGGAAAAGCGCCCTCAACATTGAGCTGCCCGCCCCGTTCCTCAACCCGCAATTGCGTGAGCCTGGCGTCCTGTAGCGCACCCTCAAGCCAGCTTCGGGCCTGGCTAAGTGTAGGGGCGTTCTTGCCGGGCACTGACGAACCAGGGACGGAATCTGCAATGGAGTGCCGGACCGACTCGGCAGGTGCACGAAAGGCAAATGCAGTGGCACATGTCACCAGCAACAAAAGTGCAGCCAGTGCTGGCCATTTAAGCAGCGCCAGGCGGCGGGACACAGCGGGGATGGGTCGGGCACTTCGTGTGCTGCGCAAGCACAGCCTGCTCTGTCCGACCAGCAACTCGACAGGCAAGGAGATGCGCTGACCATGGCCGACGTTGACAACCCGACGTTGGCCAAGGCTGTCGAAAACCGTCACATCGTCGCCCAAGGCTTCTATTGCGACGTGTTCGACGGAGAATCGCAGACGAACATGTTGCTCGGCCACATCAGCATCGCCCAGCACAAGGTCGGCCGGAACAGCACTGCCAATCACATAGACAGGATTGTCCAGGAGCAGCGAAACGCCCTGATGCAAACCATGAAGAATTTCGAGCCGGGCTACGCCGCTTTCCTGCACAGCAGCGTCGGGCGTTCCGCTCAATGAGATCAAGGCTGTCATGATCGAGTCACCACCGTGTGATCTACCGGAAACGGCATGTCAAAGCCGGGCAAAACTGTCGATCGGAAGAATTTCGATGCGCAGTGAATGCAGGCAGCTGTAGCGCTGCCTGCATGACAACGTCAGTTCTGTGGACGTTGCTTGGTAGCATCCAGCTCTGCTTTCTTGGCAGTGGAGATTTCAGTGATCTTGGCCGATTTCTCGATAGCCATATCAAAGGTCGCCGACATTTTATCGATTGCTGCGTCTGAATTGCCGGAGCTTACGGGTGGAGTCGAACTCATGTTGTTTCTCCTTGCTTCGAGTAGGGATCTATCTGCTGATTAACAACCGGCTCAAGAGCAGGTCAATGTGCCATTACACAACACGGTGCAGAGACACTAAGCTAATTGCCGCGCTGCCAATTAATAGTAATCAGCGAAACTTGTTCGATGCTGTGAAACGTTGTGAAATCAGATTTCACAACGAATTAATACCGTAAATCCAAGGTGATATCAAAGTGATATTTATTTCTGGTTTATTTCTGGTGATATTAATTTTTTATGTACCACGAGACGGGGCTCCAACGTTTACGGGGTGTTCGCCAGAGCCGTTATTATTTATCGACGCGTGTGAATTGTTGTGAAAAGAGATTAGCGATCCGCCACTTCACTTGTCGGAATGATAGTGTCGGCCCATAAGCCCTGTTCTTTTGATTTGAAAACGAGACGCCGTTCAAACTATTCACACGAATAAAGAGTTCGTCATTGAACACAGGGTTTCGTTCGCCTCGCGGCACTCAATTATTGAGTCGCCTGCTCCACGTCCAGCGGTTAACAACAGGAGTTATATGCTATGTCGACGTCCACGATCAGCCCGGCGCCTGGCCCTCTTCCGCCCCCCGCACCGGGCGCGAATGCCCGAACGCGATTCAACCAGGTGCTGCAGACCAGCAACCGCAATGGCGGCCAATACCGGCCAGCGGGCGCAGACGAAAAGGCACCTGCGCTGGGCAGTTACGCATCGATAGAAAAGCCCGGCACTGTGGCGGCTGACACAGTGCGCTACATCACCCAGGAAGGCGATCAGGTACTGGTAAGCAAATCCACCAGCCCGGAGCTCTATCGTCAGGTCGTCGAAGACCAACCCCGAGTGGCAGGCTTCAGGGCCAGTGTGGCTGCTGGCTACTCCCCAGCGAAGGCTGATGCTGCCGCGCCAGCGACGCTGAGCGGCTATGCCCGTATCGGAGCACCGGACGAAATGGGGCCGGGGCTGATTCGCTATGAAGCCGCCGATGGCAGCAAGGTCATCGTTTCGCAGCAACAGAACCCGGAACTCTTCAAACAGGTGGCATCGGAGTTCAAATCGCTATCCGGCGTAGGCAGCAGTCAGCGCGAAGGCTACAGGGTGGCAGGCGCGGACGAAAAGCCGCCGGAAAACATTGCAGGCTTTGCAGTGGTCGGCCCGGTGGATGAAGTCGGGCCGGGCGTGATGCGTTATGTCGACCGTGACGGCAATAAAATTGTCGTGGCCAAGAGCGACAATCCTGAGCTGTACAGCGCGGCCAAAGACGCTTTCAATACCCTGACCGGGCTGAACACGAGCGAAGCGCAAGGTTATCGCAGGGCGGGTGACACCGAAGTATGGCCACCCGTATTCGGCACCACCGTCGGCCCGTTGAATGAGGTCGGCCCGGACACTATCCGTTATGAGCACAACGGAGAGAAGGTCGTGGTCACCCGTGACGACAATCCGAAGTTGTTCGATTATCTGGCAGCGCTGCAAACCATAGTGTCGGACCCGCAAAAAAGAGCTGCGATGGAAACAGCAGTCAACGAAGGGCAGATTCTTGCTGACCGCAACACCCCCATTCCCAGCTTGAACGACATTACACAGTTCACTTGGGTGTCTGGCCAGGAAGGAAGCCAGATCAGCTATCAGAATCAGAGCGGTGAGCGGATTGTCGTCACTGAAGCATTGACCCCTGAACTATTCGACAAAGTAACCACCCTCCATGACGCCTGGAACAAGATCAACAGCAGCCGGGAAGAAGGTTACACGTTGGCAGAGCCTCATGACTTTTTGAAGAATCAGGACATAACCATCGGTTCACCGGACGAATTAGGCGCGGGTCTGATTCGTTTCGAGAACGGCGATGGCAAGTTCATCGTCTCCAAGGATTCCAGCCCGCAGTTGTACGATGACGTGGTGGAAAAATGGAATGAGCTGGGCACCGGCAATATCGGTGAAACCCGCAGTCGGCATAACTTGCCGCCCGTGGCCGAGCTGGATCTGATGGGGCAGAAAACCGGCGTGAAAGCCGACAAGGATGACGAGAATTCCGAAGAGCTGAACGTCGGCGAACTGGCGACCAAGGAACTGCTCGACCAATACCGCGACGGTGTGAACAAAGGGGATATTGCCAAGGATGACCCTCGCGCAAAACTGGTCAGGGCAATCGAGGCGCAGGCTGCTTATGACAACGGTCGCGGCCTGACCGGTTATGAAGAGGCCAAAGGCGCTTTCGGCGGCACCTGGCGCGAATTCGACAGCAAACAGACCCAACTCAGTTCGGCCGACATGCACGACATCATTGATGGCGGCAAGCTGCAAGAACAACTGACCACACTGTTCTCTGATCCTACCGTGCAGCAGGACTACCAGAGCAAGATGACCGATGCACTGGGCAAAGTGCCCAACAAGGACGAAATCAAGCAGAAGCTGCTCGACCTCACCGCCAATCCCGATTACGTACTTTACCTCAAGGACCTGAAAAAGCAGGGCCTTGGCCAAGAGGCGCAGAAAGACCTGAGCGACACCTTGTCCTCACTTGCGCTGGTCGATCCAGAAGGCGCCAGCAAGGCGGCACAGTCTATTCAGGCCGACGGTTTGACCAGCGATCTCAACGATCTGGTCGCCGATCCGTCGAAGATCAGCGACGAGAATAACGCCCTCGCCACCAAGGACCTGTTCGGCCTGCTCAAGGCAGAGCTCAAGGGCTTTCTGGTCGATATGCCGCGCTTCCTGCAGCCCACCTTCGAAAAATTCCTTCAGGAAGGTGTCGTGGGCAACGCCAAGCCCGCAGACATCGCAAAGGCGCTCAAGGAGGTCGGTGATGCCTATCAGAAAAACGGCAAGGTCAGCGAGGCAGACATCAAGACAGCCCTTTCCAAACCCTACATACCGGTCGCTGATCGCGGCAAACTGGGCGAAATCTTCAATACGCTCAATAGCAAAGGCGTCATGGGCTCCGTTGCAGCAGGCGTGTCGCTGTTCTCGGCGATTTATCAACTGGTCGGTAACGGCGGCAAGCTAGGCGAGACACCGATTCAGCGCTTGGGCATTGCCAAGGACTTTCTGAGCTTTGCCGGCGGTGCCAGCCATTTTGTACGTCTGGCTGATCAGGTTGGCGACCTGATGGGCAAAGGCGGCCTGGTGGACATGCTGGGGCTGGACAAGACGTTACCGGAGATCTGGGGCAAGGAAAGCTTTGGCAAGGCCAAGGAAGTCAGGGTCAGCGGCATTTCCGCAAGCAACCTGAGCGAGATCCGCACCGCACTGGATGCGACTGATGAATATCGGCTCAATTCGACGCTGGGCGACATGGCTGGCGGTGCAGAAGCGGAACGCCAGGCCATGGGCGGCATCACCCAGCGGCTGGATGACGCCGTGCAGGCTTCAGGGGCCAAGCTGCCCTCTGGAACTGCCAATAAAATCGCAGGCTCGGTCGTCAAAGTGCTGGGGCCTGCAACGGATCTGGCTGGTGGTTTTGCCGATATCGTACTGGGTGCATTCACCATCAAGGACGGCGTGAAGTCAGGTGACAAGCTCGCTCAGGCCGCAGGCGGCCTGCAGATTGCCGGCGGTGCCTTCGGCGCGTCAGCCGGCGTACTGGGAACCGCGGCGCTGGTGGGTGCAGGCGGCGCGGCGGCCACCGCGCTGGCCGGGCCATTCTTCCTCGTCGGCGTTGTGATTGCTGTCGTTGGCGGGATCATTGGCTATTTCGTCGACCATAACAAAAAGCAGAAAGCATCCGAAAAGGAAAACGACTGGTATCGCGATCTGGCGGCAGACGGTTTGCTGCAGTCCGACTGGGGCGACAAGGTCGAATATGCACACTACTCGATCCACCACTATCGCGAACGCGAAGCGCCTGAAGACGACAGCCTGTTCCGCTTCCAGAGTGCCGAGTGGAAGCATTTCGACGAAACGCCGCAGGAAGGCGGCTCTTCCACCAACCGCCTTGATGACACGTTACACGTGGAATACGGCGAGCCACACAAATCGCCGGATCAACAGAAGCGTGACGAATTGAGAGAAGCACCGCGCTGGAGCGGCTCGAAGGTCTGAGCCATTCATGCATGTTCGACAAGCCGCCGTTCAGGCGGCTTTTCGGTTGATCAGGGAGCGCCAAACAGCATGGTCCAGTACACACCGTAATCGGCGTTGGTAGCCGTCGCATAGGCCGCGCCGACCTCGGTAAACATCGGGTTCATCAGGTTGGCGCAATGTCCCGGGCTGGCCAGCCAGCTGGCCATTGCCTTGCTGACGGTGCTCTGCCCTGCTGCGATGTTTTCACCGATCTGCCGTCCGCCGTAACCTGCCGCACGGGCGCGATCTGCCGGTGAGTCGTTATCAAAGCCGCGATGCGTGAAGTAATTCTCGCTGGCCATCGACTGGCTGTGCCCCTGTGCAGCCATTTCCAGGGTCGTGTTCCAGCTCAACGGTCTGGCCGAAGGAAACGGCTGCTTGCCACACATGCGCGGCTTGGCTCGCGCGGCATTGACCTGCGCCAGAAGTATGCGGCCAGCCGAGCGTGCATCTTCCAGGCTTTCGTCGATCAACGGTTTCGCCAATACCACACGCCAGTCGCCACGCTCGCGAGTGATACCGATGTCGGCGTATTGCGGGTCAAGCAAAGCGCCGCAATAGCGTTTTTCGAGCATGCCGAACGCCTCACCAGCGCTCTGCGCACCCGCAAGTCGTATGGTCCGGACGGTGACCGCCTGGTAACCGGATGCCTTGAGCGCATCACGTGAACTGCCAGCGAAATTGATCGGCAACGCTACGCTGGTGTTGAGCGTCAGCGCCCTGGAGATTTTTGTCATCCGTGCTTCGCAGCGCTGAGGTTGCCCCCGAAAATCGTTAATGGCCTGGACCAGTTGTCGCTCGTCACTGGCACTGGCATGGCTGGCGTACATGGGCAGCAGAGGCACGAGGTACACGCACATGCGCCAGAAATAACGGTGCGATTCAGGCATGAACACAGACTCGAAAAGGAAAAGGCACGCCATGAATTTCAAGGCCCGAATAGGACCCTGAAAAAGCCTCTTGGTTCATGCTGCATGTTCAGGTGCAGTGGTTATTCAAATGCCTGTTCCGGCAAAAAGCACCGCTGATCCGGGCCTCTCGCGATCACGTTGAATTTACCCGGACCATCACGATCTTCCTTACAGACCTCCTGTAACTGCCGAGAAAGGATTCTTTCACCATGGCCACTCCTCCCGAAACTCCGTCGCTGCGCCGGGCAATCACGGCACCGATGCTGACACTGTTCATCCTCGGTGACGTGCTGGGTGCTGGCGTCTATGCATTGGCAGGCACCATCGCCGGACGTGTCGGCGGAGCCATCTGGGCACCCCTGCTGATTGCCCTGTGCTTCGCCTTGCTGACCGCTGCATCCTACGCGGAACTGGTGACTAAATACCCTCGTGCGGGCGGTGCGGCGGTGTACGCCGAAAAAGCCTTTGGCAAGCCACTGCTGTCGTTTCTGGTCGGCTTTTCCATGGTGGCGGCAGGTGTCACCAGTGCTGCCGGGCTGGCGGTCGCGTTTGCCGGCGACTACTTCCAGGCGTTGGTAAGCTGGCCCGCACAGTGGGTATGTGTGGGCTTTCTGGTGATTGTCGCGCTGTTGAATGCGCGTGGCATCAAGGAGTCGTTGTCGGCCAATCTGGTAATGACCCTGATTGAGCTGAGCGGGCTGGCAATGGTGATTGCGGCCGCAGTCTGGTTTGTCAGTCAGGGCAATGGTGTGCCGCAACGTGTATTCGAACTGGACACTACCTCACCCGCCACCGCGATTCTTGCCGCATCGCTACTGGCATTTTATTCATTTGTGGGCTTTGAAACGTCTGCCAACCTGGCCGAAGAGATCAAGGATGTGCGCAGGGTTTATCCACGGGCGCTATTCGGTGCACTGCTCATTGCAGGCGTGGTTTACATGCTGGTCGGCGTGGGCGCGGCCATGGTGCTGCCCGTCGAACAGTTGAAAGCTTCGCAGGCCCCGCTGATGGATGTCGTCAGTGCTTCAGGGTTGGGGATACCTGCCCCATGGTTCGCGGTGATCGCGCTGATTGCAGTTGCCAATGGCGCACTGCTGACCATGATCATGGCCAGCAGACTGACCTTCGGGATGGCTCGTGAAGGACTGTTGCCCGCGGTGATGGGTTCGGTTCTGCCTCAACGGCGCACACCCGGCGTGGCCATTTTCGCAACCACAGTGGTTGCCATCGCGCTGTCCTTTACCAGCACCCTCACCACGCTCGCTGAAACCGTGGTGTTATTGCTGCTGTTCGTGTTTCTCAGCGTCAATATCGCGGTTCTGGTGCTCAAGCGTGACAAGGTCGAAGCCGGCCATTTTCAGGTTCACTGGGTCATTCCGGTATTGGCGATTCTTTCCTGCCTGCTTTTGCTGACCCAGCAAGGCCCTGAAACCTGGTTGCGTGCCGGCATGATGCTCGCTGTCGGAGCCGCGCTTTATGGACTGACCCGATTAGGCAGTTCAGTGCTGGTTTCACACCCGCGCTGAACGGCATTTGTGATGCATGCCACGCGCGTGAGTCAGGCTTTACTTCAGTGTGTAACGACGATGTCTGAAATCGGATTGCGCCACCGCTCTTCGATTCTTGCATCGTCTGCTCGATAGCCAAGAGCGATAACCAGCGGTATGACGGCACCACGTGGCAGCTGGAGAAGTTTGGCAACTTTCGCGCCTGAAAATCCTTCCATCGGGCACGTATCGATGCCCTTCGCGGCTGCGCCAAGCATGATGGTTTGAGCTGCGAAGATGGCATTGCGTGCCGCCCATTGCCGACCGCCGATATGGCCGATGGGGAGTAGCGAGAGGGTCGGTCGGATCAGCGCTGCAAGCGCAACAATCGGCGACCACAAGACAGAAGATCCCACTCCGAGAACCTTCTGAAACATACCTATCTGTTTGCGGTAGTAGGCCTTCGAATCTGTTCCCAACACAGACGAACCTTCAACGTGGTCAAGTTGTGCGTTGGCTGTACGCAGCCCCAGCGCAGGACTCGCCACGATCACGATGAGCTCGGCCGCTGATGCTGCAGCTTTCTGGCCGTTGCAAGCGACCGCCAAATTCGCTTTGAGCCCAGGATCGCGGACCCAGTGCAGTTGATAAGGCTGCATGTTCCCGCTGGAGGGGGCATAGGCTGCTTCTGCAAGCAGCAACTGAATGTCGCCAGGGACAATGGGGTTCGAGTTGAATTTGCGTATGGCCCGGCGAAAGCGATTGGCTGCCTGAAAGCCATCCCAGGGAAGTAAATATTCCTGTGTGTTCATGGTCATGAGTTCTCGATTCGTGATCAACGTTGTGTTGTCACAATTCAAATCGTAAGTTAAAGCTTATATTTTAAAAACTCATGTTCTGGAGCTGCCCGTGAGTAAAAGCCGAACACCCGTCAACCCCAGGAAAATCCCGGCTCAGGCGCGTTCTCGCGCGACAGTTGACGCAATTATTCAAGCGGCGACTTACATTTTGACCAAGGTCGGCTGGGAGGGACTGACGACCAACGCGATTGCTGAACGCGCAGGCGTGAACATCGGCTCGCTGTACCAGTTTTTCCCGAACAAAGAAGCAGTCATCGCTGAATTACAGAGACGGCACGCCGCCGACACGCGCACAGATCTGCTCAACGCGTTACAGGTTCTGCCTGATCAGCCGTCGCTTCGAGAGGCACTGACCATGATCATCGAGATGATTGTCGCTGAGCATCGTGTTGCGCCGGCCCTGCACAAGGCTATTCATGAGGAATTGCCACGTACGATCCGGCAGCTGGAGGACGATAAGGATGCTCTACAACACCAGTTTGCTCAGGTGCTAAGGCCATTTATGAAGAATGTTCCTGATCCGGATCTCTCGATCTATCTGATGGGTATCGCTGTACACGCAATTATCCACACTGTCACAGCTGATCGGCCGAAGCTCCTCGCACAACCAGGATTCGTTCAAGAGGTAGTGACTTTGCTTGAAAACTATCTTTTCAGGCCTGATTGCAAGGAAGTGGGCCGCGCCAACTGATAGATGATGGCAGGAATGAATACCAGCTTTCGACGCATAGCCAGCATTTTTCAGCGCCTGCCCGGCTAAAGCAAAGGTGCGGCAATAGAGAGCTGTCTGAGCAGGATGAGCGTTACACGTGGCCAGATCACCGACAGCGACATGCAGACGACACACGCCATCGCACACTGATGCACGTCAGAAAGATCACTCAGAGAGCCGCCGCCATGAAACCGCTTTTCCTTCCCGCGCTGACCGTTGTTGCCTTGCCTGCCCTGTCGTTGCAGTTCGCCCATGCCGAGCCGGGTGATTTCAGCCTGGGCCTGGGCGCTGCAATCAGCAAAAGCCCTTATGCCGGTGTCGGTACACAGGTCAATCCGATCCCGTTGATCAACTATGAAGGCGAGCGCTTTTACGTGAAAGGTGTAACCGCGGGTTACCACCTGATCAACACCGGATCGTTCTCCCTGGATGCCATTCTCGCCTTGCAGATGGACGGCATTGACCGTGACGACTTTGGTCGCCGCGAACTGGCCAGAAACGGCATCAACAGCGATCTGCTGGAAGACCGCGACAATGGTATCGACGCAGGGCTGGTAGCCAAACTGCGTGGCACTGCAGGGCAGCTTGAAGCGGTCGCCAGAAACGACATCAGCGGTGCGAGCGACGGCTACTCGATGAACCTCGAATATGCGTACCCCTTCAACTGGGGCCAAACGCGCTTCAAACCCAACATCGGTGTTACCCATATGTCCGGCAACCTGGTGGATTACTATTACGGCACGCTGAAAGAAGAAGAGCAACGCGGGATTGCCCGATACCGTCCTGGCAGCGCTACGGTTTCCTATGTCGGTCTGGGTTTTTCCCAACCCTTGGGCAAACAGTGGGAAGTCTCGGGTAACCTGCGCTACAGCGCCCTGCCGGATGAACTGAGCGACAGCCCGCTGGTAGAGCATGATACCGACAGCTCTACCTCGATGTTCATCGGTATTTCGAGAAAGTTCTGATGCCGAAAACTGTCTGTGCAGCGCCTGGAGTTGACTCACTGTGAGCCCATTATGATCGAACGGTCACTGAGTGTATTAATCGTCGAAGACAACCTGGCGCTGGCCGCCAACATGTTCGACTACCTGGAAGCATGCGGACACACTCTGGATGCCGCACCCGACGGCAAGTCCGCGATGCGCCTGATTACCGAAAACCATTACGACGTCATTGTGCTGGACTGGATGATGCCGCGTATGGACGGCATCAGTCTCCTGCGTCATCTGCGCACTGAACTGCGCAATCCGGTGCCGGTGATGTTGCTGACCGCCAAGGATCAACTGGACGACAAGCTGCAAGGCTTTGAATCGGGCGCGGACGATTACATCGTCAAACCACTGGCTCTGCCTGAACTGGAAATTCGTTTGCGGGTGCTGGCCGCACGCAGCCACAAGCGCTCGGATGTACGGCAGGTGCTGGAAGTCGCCGATCTGTGCTTCGACCTGAGCACCCAAACCATCATGCGTGGCGGCGTCCCGTTACCCTTCTCGCCGATAAGACGAACCCTGCTGGAAGTTCTGATGCGCAACTCTCCAAACGTCGTGACGCGCGCACAGTTGGAGTCGCTCATCTGGGGCGACAGCGTGCCCGACGGCGACCTGCTGCGCTCGCACATGCATTTACTCAGAAAGACCATCGATGGCGACCGGGTCAACCGGCAAAAGCTACTCCACACGGTGCCGGGCGTCGGTTTTCGCCTGTGCGTGTGCCCATGATCAATCTTCCCGGTCGTCGAGGCAGCCTGCATCGCCTGATCAGTGCAATTCTGCTCGGCTTCGGGCTGTTGATGACCATCGGCCTGACCACTCAGGCGTTCATGAGCCAGGAACTCGTCGATCACCCGATCTGGAAAGAGCTGCTTGAAACTGCGACAAACAATGCTCTCGAAAACTCGCTGCAGCCAGCGCCACAGAAAGCCGGAAGGATTCAGGTCTGGAGACTGTCGGGCGAAACGCCCGCGCCCGGCATGCCGCCCTTACTGGCTTCACTCGCCCCAGGCTTCTACAACGAGGGCGATATGGATCGAAGGGCTTCGAGTTTCACCGATCCCGACTATGCCGTGCTGGTGACGTCGCTGGGCAATGAACGCTTGGTAGCAGCAATCGACATCAGTGATCTGGAGCAGGAGCAGAACCTCATCGCGCTGATCGGTGGCATTTTTCTGATCATGAACCTGATACTGATCATTGCCGTAATCGCCTGGCTATACGTGCGCCTGCACCGCCCGGTTCAGGCGCTTGCGCTAGGCATGAAGCAACTCGATCCGGAAAGCCTTTCGCAACGCCTGCCAGTGCAATACGACCAGGAAGAACTCAAAGACATTGCCTGCGGTATAAACGCACATCTGGAACGGGTCGAGCAATTCATGGCCCGGGAACGCGCCCTTCTCGATCAGGCCAGTCATGAGTTTCGTACGCCGATCGCGGTGATCAGCGGCGCGCTGGATGTGCTGGCCAGGCAAGCGCTACCCGCGTGTGCAGCGCCACCGATTCAACGCATGCGGGCAACCGTGGATAACCTGACCGAGATCATGGTCGCGCTGCTGTATTTGTCGCGCGAGCCCATGTCCTCAGCGCCGGACGACCCCGTCGAGCTGGACCGCCTGTTGCCAGGCCTGGTCAAGGACCACCAACACCTTCTGGACGGCAAACCCGTGCAGTTTTCGGTGCACATCCACCAGACGCTTTGCCTGCAAGTGCCCGAGGCGATGTTACGCATTGCCATCGGCAACCTGTTGCGTAACGCTGCCGAAAACACCTATGACGGAACAATCACCGTGCGCCTCAAGGACGGTGTATTGAGCGTGACCGACTCGGGCGAAGGCTTCGACACTGCGCAGGCGTCCCTCCATTACCTGTCTCTGCTGAGAAACTCGACCAGAGCGGGCACCGGGAAAGGCCTGGGGCTTTTTCTGGTGCGGCGCATCTGCGAACGATTTCGGTGGACGCTGACCCTGGAGTCGATGCCGACGCTAGGCACCAGAGCGGAGCTGGATTTCCGGACTCGGCTAGTGCAGTACCGGTAAATTCGACAGCAAGCCTCTATAACTTCAGCGTCATGAATGGCATGAGAAACATCATGAGATTAACGGTGCGACACTATTAATAAGCACGCTAAGTTAAATTTTTTTCACAGGCCAAAAAACAGCCTTACCGTCATAAAAAAAATATACATTATTCACGTGGCCAATAACCTGCTATTCAGCAACTTTAATGCAGTTATTTATAGCCACCCCATCATTAAGCCACGCAGAGAAAACATCATGAACCGAGTAACAGCAAAGTCCGCATTGAAAGCTCTCGTTGTGACAACCATTGCAATCATCGGCCTGCAGGGCACGGCATTTGCCGCCACCGGTATACAAACCGCACCAGCTGTCGATGGCAAACATGCGCTCGTGCAAGAGGCCGGCAAGACTGAAGCCACCCGCACCACATCTGCACCACTGCAAGTAGCGACAAGGCTGAAAAACGGCTTCCGTATCAACAACGCCTGTGACGATACCGGCCTCCCTTGCCCTCCTCGCGGCTAAAAGCACCGGTTAAAAACAGCCGCAAAGTAGTCACTTTGCGGCTGCACTGTTATAGAACAATAGCGTTGTTACCTGTCCACTCTGCAAGTGATCAGCCCCCTGAACTCAGCCGCTACTTGCATCTCCATCCATGTCGCTCATGCCCTCGCGACTAAACAGCAATGCCATAACAGCGGCCAACAGGTTCAGCGACGTTTCAGTCGGTCGATGATCACCGCCAGCAACAGAATCGTGCCGCGAATCACGTATTGGTAGAACGTATCGATATTCTTCAGGTTCATCGCATTCTCGATGATCGCCAGAATAAGCACACCAGCGATTACATGGCGGATCATGCCGATGCCGCCGCTCAGCGAAACACCGCCCAGTACGCAAGCCGAGATAATGGTCAGCTCGAAGCCCTGACCGATCATTGGCTGCCCGGAGGTCATACGCGAAGCCAGCACCACGCCAGCCAGTGCCCCGACAAGCCCGTGAACCGCGAAGATGATGATCTTGGTGCGATCGACATGCACACCCGCCAGCAATGCAGCTTCCTGGTTGCCACCGATGGCCATGGTGTTGCGCCCGTAGGTGGTGTAGTTGAGCAACCAGCCGAAGAATATGAAACAGGCGATGGTGATCAGGATCGGCACCGGCACGCCATATATCTGGCCATTGCCGAAGATGAAGAAATCCTCGTTGGAGACGCCGACGGCCTTGCCGTTGGAGAAGATATACGCAAGGCCGCGCACGATCTGCATGGTCGCCAGGGTCGTGATCAGGGCATTGATGCGCAGCTTGGCAATCACGATGCCATTGATGAGACCAACCACCAGCCCCAGCGCCAGCGCGGCAGAAACACCGAGAAACACGCTGTCGGTGTCGCGGATAACAATCCCGGCGATGACCCCGGAACAGGCCAGCACCGAACCGACCGAAAGGTCGAAGTGCCCGGACGCCAGACAAAAGAGCATGGTGCAGGCAGCAATGCCCACGGTGGAAATCGCAAGGCCTAGCCCCCGCATGTTCAGCGGTGACATGAAGTTGTCGATGAACACGGCGCACAGCAGGAAGATTCCCACGGCAGCCAGGAGCATCACCCAGTCATCGGCAAAACGACGCAGGTTCATGCCCTGACGGGGAGCCTGCAGGCTGGATTCGGTAGACATATGCACCTCTTTATTATTGTTCATGGTCAGGGGACCGGTTATCAGCTGCGCGTGCGAGGCAGAGCCAATTGCAGGAGTCGCGATTCATCAGCCTCATCGCGGTTGAGTTCACCAGTGATCGCGCCTTCGCTCATCACCAGAATGCGGTCGGAAATACCCATGACTTCCATCAGGTCACTGGACACCACAATGACCGCAATCCCGTCGGCGGCCAGGTTGTGAATGATCTCGTAGATCTCGGACTTGGCACCGACGTCAATCCCGCGGGTGGGCTCGTCCAGCAACAGGACCTTCATCGGCATCGACAGCCAGCGACCGAGAATCGCCTTCTGCTGATTGCCGCCGGAGAGGAACATGATCTGTTGCTCAGGCGATGGTGTCTTGACGTTCATCGACTTGATCTGGCTGCGTGCGTTGTCGCGCTCCCAGCGGCCCTGAATCAGGCAGCCGAGATTCACATGCCGGGGCCGTGCACCGATGTTGATGTTCTCCGCGACGCTGGACAGCGGCACGATACCTTCCTTCTTGCGGTCCTCCGGGCAGAGCAGAATGCCTGCTTCGATCGAATCGCGTGGGGACTTGAGCGTCAATGGCTTGCCGTCCAACTGCAACGTGCCTGCCGTGCTGCGCGTCAACCCCGACAGCAGACGGAACAGCTCGGTACGCCCGGCGCCCACCAGCCCGAAGAAACCCAGCACTTCACCTTTCTCTACGGCAAAACTCACGGGTTCGTGCAGCCCCGGCCCCAGTAACCCGGTCACTCGCAGGCTAGGCCCTTGATGCTGGCGCGGACGATAATTGTAGATGTTCTGAATATCCCGGCCGACCATGCAGGTCACCAGCCGGTCATGATCCAGATCAGCCATCTGCTCAAAGGTTTTTACAAAACGACCGTCCTTGAACACTGTTACGGCATCACAGACACGGAAGATTTCTTCCATGCGATGAGACACGTAGAGAATCACCCGCCCCTCGTCGCGCAGCCGCACGATAATCGCCATCAACCGGTCAATTTCACGTGCCGACAGGCTGCTGGTGGGTTCGTCAAAGGCGATGACGTGCGCATTGCGTGACATGGCCTTGGCGATCTCCACCAATTGCCGCTGGCCCAGTGAAAGATCACCCAGGCGAGTGCGCGGGTCGATTTCGTCAGCCAGGCCTTTGAGCAGCTCACCTGCCCGACGGTACATCGCGCCACGATTGATCAAACCGAAACGATTGGGCATGTGCCCAAGCAGCAGGTTCTCGGCGACGGTCATTTCCGGCACCAGATGCAATTCCTGGTGAATCACCGCCACACCCGCCGCAATACTCTCGGCGGTGGATTTGAACTGGTAGCTCTGCTCACCGATCTGCAAGGTGCCGCTATTGGGCTGATAAGAGCCGCCGAGGATTTTCAGCAGCGTGGATTTACCGGCACCGTTCTCGCCCATCAAGGCGTGAACACTGCCGGGGCGCGCTTCGAAGCTGATGTCCGAAAGCGCCTTTACGCCGGGGAAGACCTTGCCGATGCCATTGAAGCGCAAGGCACCGTTTATGGATGTTTGCTCGATAGCCTGTTGCATGAAACCAACCTCCTCGCACGTGTGAGGGGCCTGAAAATCAGGCCCCCCAGTCAACTCACTTCCACAGACCGATCTTGGTCAATACTTCCTGGAAGTTGGCGCGGGTGATCAGTGTCACATCGTCCATAGCGGTATATTTAGGCGGTTCAACGCCCTCGGTGACCCACTTATACATATACAGCGCGGTGTTGTAGCCTTCCTTGTCCGGGCTTGGCAGCATGGAGCCAAAGAAGCCACTCTCTTTTTTCTTCAGCTCATCAATGGCATCGGTGCCGTTGATGCCGATCCCGATAACGTTTTTCGCGCTGAAACCATTGCTCGCCGTCGCGCGTACGCCCCCCAGAACAGTGTTGTCGTTCATGCCGCCGATGATCAGGTTTTTCGCATCGCCAGGCAGTTTTGGCAGCGCCGAGTTGGTGGCGTCCATGCTGCCTGGTACATCAAGAGTTTTCTGCGCGGTGAACAGGATGTGATCTTTCGGCAAACCGGCCTCCTCTAGCGCCTTCACCGAACCGTCAGTGCGTTTCTTACCGGTGTCGAGCTCGTTGTAAGTGTTGATGATCGCGTAGGTGCCTTTCCACCCGCCCTCATCCCACTTGCGGTTCTTCGCTTCGGTGGCCATCGCGGCACCTTGCTTCTGGCCCACTTCAAAGGCTGCCATGCCCAGATACGGCACGTCCTCCATAAATTTGCCGTTGGCGTCGACAAAACGATCGTCCACGGCCATGACTTTCAAACCGAGCGCCTTGGCCTTGGCCACGATTGCAGGGCCCAGAGAAACATCAGGCGGGCAGATCACAAAGCCCTTGGCACCGTTGGCGGCCAGGCTGTCGATAGCGGAAAGGGTCTTTTCACCATCTGGCACGGCAATCTTGAGCACGGTAAAACCATGCTCCTTGCCTGCCTTTTCAGCAAACGCCCATTCGGTCTGGAACCATGGCTCTTCAGCCTGTTTGACCAGAAAGCCGATTTTGACTTCATCAGCAGCGGAGGTGATGCCACTCATGCCCAGAATGGCGGTGGTGACGGCGGCACAGCACAGGGAACGAATCCCGTGACGACTCAACATAGCTAACTCCTTATTTTTATTGAATAGCTACAGCGTTCAGCGAGGTGGCGGTTGCAAACGCGGAGGCGTCCGAGAACCGATTAAATAGTCATACCATACAATGAATGACCGCTATGTAACCGAATGTCACTCCTGCATTTCCCACCGCGACGCCGCCGCAGAAAAGGCGACGGCGCGGCATTTTTTTTCAACCGCTGAAGCGCTGACACAGCGTTCCTTTGACGCCGACATGCGCCATCAGTACCGCGCCATCGAGCCGTCCATGAGCATCGGCAGGCGCTGCACTGGTGACATACAGTGTCTCCAGGTCAGGACCTCCGAACACACAACTGGTGGGATGGCTGACGGGCAGCTCGATGACCCGGTCGACACTGCCGTCGGGGGCAAAGCGGATCAGGCAACTGCCTCCCCAGCGCGCGTTCCATACATAACCTTCGGCATCCATTGCCGAGCCGTCGGGCGAACCCTGGCCCTGCTCGGCCGCCCATACCTGACGTGGTCCCAGCGAGCCATCTTCCTGCACAGGGTATTGGTAGATCACTTCGTCGAGGGTATCGGCGCTGTACAGCACGCTGCCGTCGGTATTCCACAGCAGGGTATTGACGATGCCCTGCCCGTCCAGCAAACGCGTCACGCGGGCGTCGGGTTCAACCCGGAACAGCCCGCCCGAACGACGGACCAAAGGTACGTCTTCGCCTTCGGCATCGATATTGTTTTGCATGCTGCCCAGCCACAGGCGGCCACGCGCGTCACAACGGGCCTCATTGGCGCGATTGCCAGGGGTCGGGTCTGCGACGCAAAACAACGCCAGTGAAGTTTTTTCGGATGTGAGGTCCAGGCGATACACGCCGCTGGCCAGAGTCACCAGTGCGTCGCCCTGCCCGGTCGGTATAAACGCAGACACCGGCTCGGGCATGCGCCATTGGCGATACTCCCCGGCAACCAGCCGACAAGCCAGAAAACCGGCAATGTCGACCCAGTACAAGGCCTGCTCTGCGGCATCCCAGAACGAGCCCTCGGCCAGCTTGAAACGGTGCTCGGAAACGGGCAGCCAGTTCATGGAAAATGTCCTTTGTTATTGTTGTAAAGGCACTTTTTGGATGTTTGCGTCGCAGTCTTGTCCAACCTGCGTGCTCAGTCGACCTGTTTCGCAGGCATCCAGCGGATCGACCGGCTTCAGTGAAGCTGGCACTACTAAATAGTATTACAATTTATTTTTCAAGTGGCATTTTATAGGCTATAAATCCATGCATCGGCTTTAATCCGATCAAATAGTCTTACCAATAACAATAAAAGCAGGCAGATCAGATGAAAACACATGCTCTCCTCAGCACCCTTGGACTGTCCTTGATGATCAGCACCTTGACTGCACAGGCCGCAGCACTCTCCAGCGAGCACAGCACTTTCGGCCAACTGCCCGACGGCACTGCCGTCGAGAAATTCACCCTGCGCAACAGTCACGGCGTGCAGGCCAGCATCATCACCTACGGCGCGACGCTGCAATCGCTGCTGGTGCCTGACAAGGCCGGAAAGGTCGAGGACATCGTCCTGGGCTTCGACGATGTTCAGGGCTACCAGAACAACGGCACGGTTTATTTCGGCGCGACCATCGGCCGATTCGGCAACCGCCTGGCAGGCGGCAAGTTCAGCCTGGATGGCAAGACTTACCAGGTCCCGCTCAACGACAAGACCAATGCCCTGCACGGCGGCACTCAGGGTTTTGACAAACGACTCTGGAAGGCAGAAGAAACCAAGACCGGTGATTCGGTCGGCGTGAAGCTGACCTATGTGTCGCCGGATGGCGAGATGGGCTTTCCGGGCACATTGAAAACTGAAGTCACTTACAGCCTGAATGAGAAAAACGAGCTGAAGATTGACTACCGCGCCACCACTGACAAGCCGACAGTGCTGAACCTGACCAACCATAGCTATTTCAACCTGGCGGGTGCAGGCAGTGGTGATGTACTCAAACAGGTCGCTACCCTGCACGCTTCGCACTACACACCGGTCAACGACAAGCTGATCCCGACCGGCGAACTGCCTGCCGTCGCGGGCACGCCGATGGACTTCCTCAAGCCCACCGCGTTCGGCAAGCACATAAAGGATGATCACCAGCAGTTGAAATATGCCGAACCCAAACAAGGCGGTTTTGATTTCAACTGGGTACTCGACACTAAGGGTGATGTGAAGAAACTGGCCGCCGAGGTCAGCGACCCGCAATCAGGCCGCAGGCTGCAGCTGTTCACCACAGAGCCAGGCGTACAGCTGTATACCGGCAACTTCCTGGATGGCAGCATTCATGGCAAGGCGGGCAAGGTCTACCCGCACTGGGGTGCCTTTACCCTGGAGACCCAGCACTATCCTGATGCGCCCAATCAGCCGAAATTCCCCAGCACACGACTGGACCCAGGCAAAGCCTACACCCAGACCACCGTGTTCAAGTTTCTCAATAACTAGGGACGTTGAAGTCGCCCAGCCCCTAAAACCCAGGGGCTGGCGACTCTCGAGATTACTGATTGCGCTTCATTGCCGCAGTCAGGGTATCGACGTTGTAACGGAACATCTTCGCGTAGGTTGACGCAGGGCCGTCGGCTGGCGACAAGGCTTCGACATACAGCTCACCGCCTGGCTGGGCACCACTGGCTTCGGCAATCTGCTTGACCAGACGCGGGTCGCTGGAGTTTTCGAAGAAGTAGGCACTGACATGCTCGGCCTTGATCTGACGAATCAGTTTCGAGACATCAGCTGCCGACGCTTCCGATTCGGTAGACAAGCCCAACGGTGACAGGAAAGTCACGCCATAGGCATCGCCAAAGTAGCCGAACGCATCATGAGAAGTGAGGATCTTGCGCTTGGCGGCCGGAATAGAATGAATCTGATCGCGGGCGTAAATGTCCAGTTGTTGCAGCTCGACGATGTAGCGATCGCCATTGGCTTGATACTCGCTTGCTCCTTCCGGGTCGGCTTTCTTCAGCGCGGCGATGATGTTACGCACATAAATCACCCCGTTGGCGGCGCTGTTCCAGGCGTGCGGGTCGACAATACGCTTGCCATCTTCGTCCATGCTGCGGGTCTTGATCCCTTCAGAGAGCACTACCGGCTTGCCCTTGTAGCCCGACGCTTTGATGAGACGATCCATCCAGCCTTCCAGATGCAGGCCACTGACAAACGCCAGGTCGGCATTTTTCAATGCCTGAGCATCACTTGGCGTTGGCTCGTAGACATGCGGGTCGCCGTTCGGGCCGATCAGGGACTTTACGTGAACACGGTCGCCGCCGACCGTACTGACCATGTCCGCGATGACAGTGAACGACGCGACGGCTTCCAGCGGTTTGGCCTGGGCCAGGCTGGCGAACGCAGACAGCGCCACTGCAGCTATGGAACTCAACACCATCAATCGTTTCATGACGTACCTTTTCAGTTAGCCAGGTGAGGTTTGGGAAACAGTCGGCGCACGATTCCCGTGCGCCCGAACAACAGGGAAAGGCCGTAGAACGCACTGGCGGTAAGCACGATGGCCGGGCCCGAGGCGACGCCAAGGTGGTAGGAAACGATCAGGCCGATCAGGCCTGACAAGGTCGCCAGCAGTGTCGAAATCACCATCAGGCCACTCAGCGAGTTGGTCCAGAAACGTGCCGCGGTTGCCGGCAGCATCATCATGCCCACGGCCATCAAGGTGCCCAGCGCCTGAAAACCTGCGACCAGGTTCAGCACCACCAGCAACAGAAACAACACGTGGTACAGCGAGCCGCGCCCGCCGACCGCACGCAGAAAGCCCGGATCGAAGCATTCCAGCACCAATGGGCGATAGATCACTGCCAACAGAATCAGCGTGAAGGAAGCAATGCTGCCGACCATATAGATAGCCGTGTCATCAATGGCCAGAATGGTACCGAACAGCACATGCAGCAGGTCGACACTGGAGCCATGCAGCGAAACGATCAGCACCCCGGCCGCCAGAGAGGTCAGGTAAAAGCTGGCAAAACTGGCGTCTTCACGCAGCGAAGTCAGTCGGCTCACCAGCCCTGACAGCAAAGCCACTGCCAGCCCGGCGATCAGCCCGCCGAAGCCCATCGCGGGCAACGACAGACCGGCGACCATGAAGCCCACCGCCGCGCCGGGAAGCACCGCATGGCTCATGGCATCGCCCACCAGACTCATACGGCGCAGCATCAACAGCACGCCCACCGGCCCGGAACCAATCCCCAGTGCCAGGCACGCCACCAGCGCGCGGCGCATAAAACCGAATTCGATAAAAGGCTCGACGACCAGGCTATAAAGCATCATGAGCGCTCGTCCTCGCTATCGCACAGCAAGGCGTCCGGGCTCCAGTACTCGGCCATGTTGCGCGCCTTGCGCAGGTTGGCGGCGCTGAGCACTTGCGAGGTTTCGCCCCAGGCAATGGCTTCACGGGCCATCAGCAGGGTTTGCGGAAAGTGCTGACGAACCTGTTCGATATCGTGCAGGACCGCGATCACTGTGCGCCCCTGCCCATGCCAGGCGCGCACCAGCTCCAGCAGATCACGGGTGGTGCGTGCGTCGATGGCGGTAAATGGCTCGTCGAGCAGAATCACAGAAGCATCCTGCAGCAGCAATCGGGCAAACAGCACCCGCTGGAACTGGCCGGACGACAACGAACCGACGCAGCGCCCTTCAAAACCCTCCAGGCCGACCGTGCTCAGCGCTTCCCCGGTCAGTCGCGCATGATTGCGTGTCAGGCTGCGAAACGGCCCGATGCTGTGCCAGGCGCCCATCGAAACGGTATCGGCGACGCTCAGCGGAAAACTGCGATCGATTTCTGCGGCCTGGGGCAGGTAGCCGATCGTGCGGGTCGCCAGGCGGCCACGGTCGACGCGCCCCTGCGCAGGCTTCATGGTGCCGGCGATGGCCTTGATCAAGGTCGATTTACCCGCCCCGTTCGGCCCGACAATGGCCGTCAGGCTGCCCGCCTCGAACCGCCCGCTGATGTGGTGCACCGCCGGGCGGCGCTCATAGGCCACAGTAAGGTTTTCCAGAGCAATGGCTGCACTCATGGAATGGCCACCGACCAGCCGATGGCCAGCCAGAGCAATATCAGCACCGCAAGAGAAAACAGGACCCGCTTCCAGGCCGATTGGGCCAGCACGGAGCCTGCTATCGAGGCAAAAGGAGTTTTCACGCGAAAGTAACCTGCAACTATTTGTTACAGTATTACATACCAGTCACGCAAATGTTATTAAATAACATTCATGCGAGATTGTACCTCCAGACAAGCGTCAAATCCTCGCTGCAAATCCTCTATCAGCGCCGACACATCTTCCAGTCCTATGTGCAGACGCAACACGGTATTGAGTTGGCTGCCCTGCTCGCCTTGCCGATTACCCAGTTCGGCAACCGTAACCAGACTTTCATAACCGCCCCACGAAGCCCCCAGACCGAACAGCTGCAAAGCGCTGATAAATCGCTCTGCCAGCGCGGGATTGTCTTCACGCAATTCGAACGATAGCAAGCCGTTGCTGCCGTTGAAATCTCGTTTCCACAGCGAATGCTGCGGATGCTCGGGCAGACCCGGATGAAAAACCCGGCCGACCTGAGGGTGCGCAGCGAGCCACACCGCTACGTCCAGCGCCTGACGCTCATGAACATCCATGCGTGAAGCCAGAGTGCGTGCGCCACGCAGTATCAGCCAGGCATCATCGGGACTGACCGCGTTGCCCAGGGTGTCGCCCATCCGCCCCAGCGGCGACCAGACCTCTTCACGCGTACAGACACTGCCCATCACCACATCGCTATGGCCGCACAGGTATTTGGTCAGGGCCATGATCGAAATGTCCGCGCCCAGTTGCAGTGGTTGGTACAGGTAGCCGCTGCCCCAAGTGTTGTCCACCGCCAGAAGAATGCCGCGGGGTCGGCAAAGGCCAGCCAGCGCCGGCAGGTCGCACAGCTCATAGAGCAGCGAACCCGGCACCTCGGCGTAGACCATTCGCGTGTTGTCCTGCAGTTGCGCTTCCAGCCCCTGGCCATCGGCAGCGTAATAACTGACTTCGATGCCGAAGGGCTGCAGGAACTCCTGCGCCACGCGCCGCACCGGCGAGTAGACCGCATCGGTCAACAGAACATGATCACCGGGACGCAGATAGGCCAGAAACGTCTGCGCCACCGCAGCCAGGCCACTGCTGAACAGCCGGGTGCGATAACCACCTTCAAGTTCTGTGACCAGATCTTCCAGAGCGAAGCCTGTGGGGTTGCCCCGCGCGCCATAACTCAACAAGCGCTCGCTGTCGCGACGTTTACGTACATCGCGCATCTCGCTCAGGCTGTCGAACAGCACCGTGCTCAAGCGCGTGACCGGCACATTCACGCCACGCACCCCGCTACCCTTGAGCGTGCGTGCGGCATGCACCAGGCGGGTGCGCACCAGCGGGTCACGCTCCTTGCCGATTGCATGGTCGGGCTGCAATGGCTTGAAGCCAGCGATCTCCTCGTCGGTCATTTGCCCCAGCAAGCCGATTTCCCAAGCCAGGTACTGACGTGCTGCATCCTTGTTGCCTGAATGTCGATCGTGGGTAAAGAACAAAAAGTCGATGCATTGCTCATCGGCCAGACTCGCCTTGCCCTCACTCATCGGCAACCCGGCTGCCTGCCAGGCATCAACTCCGCCTTCGAGCAGGCGAACCTGCTGGCGCTGCGCAAACGGCAGTTCCTGCACGGCCAGTTGCGCAATCATCGGGTCATCGGCCACCAACACAACCGGCCTCGTTTCAAAGGCCAGAGCACTGGCCAGCAACGGACGAATCGACCAGCGCGCGCCATCGATACGGGCCTTGCGGTAGCGCGTGCTTGAACGCAGGTCGATCAGTGCCACCGCAGCGTCTTTCAGCGCATCCGCCAGTGCCTGTACGCCAATGGCAGGCACCTCAACCGCAGACACGCCGCTGACCGTCACATCCAGCAACGTCGTGGGCAATGACAACCCGCTGTCGACACCGTCAGCCAGCACACAAGCGTCATGCCCCAGTTGTCTGAGCCAGCTGGCCACAATCGGTGCGCGAATGCCGTCGGAGTCCAGCAACACAAGCCGCGCGTTACGCACCCCGATGTACAGATCAGTGGCCTGGATGAGCTGCCCACCCGGTGTGTGCCGCGCACCGGACAGGCTGCCTGCGGCAAACTCTTCAGCGCTGCGCACATCACACAGGAACAGACTGCGCGCTGAATCCTGCGCCCAGCGCCTGACCTGTTCGGCGGTCACGGTGTGTACCTGAGCCCGTTTTGCCAGCGCCTCGGCAGCGCTGCGCTGACGGGGTAATGCCGCAGGCGCGACCTGATCCGGGTAACGCCGCACGCTGCCGTGCTCCAGTTGCAGATCGGCCAGATACCAGCCTTGAGTGCCGTTTTCCAGAGCATAGACGGGGTTCTTCACGCCCATCTCGATCAGGGTCTGGGCACCGATAATGCTGCGCGTACGCCCGGCGCAGTTGACGACGATCGGCGTGCTTTCATCACTGACCAGTTCCGGGATGCGATAACCCAGCTCGCCGTTGGGGCAGCACACGGAACCGGGGATGGTCATCTTGCGGTATTCGTCAAACGGCCGACCGTCCAGCACCACCAACGGCTCGCCACTCGCCTGCCACTGGGCCAGCTCGGTGGCAGTGACGTGCGGGGTATGGCTGACCTGCTCGACCAACTCGCCAAATGCCTTGGACGGCACATGCACACCGGCGAACAATTGTCGCCCCGACGCTTGCCAGCCCTGCACACCGCCCTCAAGCAGGTGTACGTTGCGGTATCCCGACGCAACAAGGCGCAAGGCTGCGCGCGGCGCTACGTCGCTACCTGTCTGATCGTAAATCACCAACCGGACATTGGGGTTGGGTGCCAGACGACGGATGTCCAGTTCAAGACGGCTGTAGGGCAGCGTTACCCCGTGAAACAAATGCGCATCGCCATACTGGCCGTGCTCTCGTACGTCGAACAGGGCAATTTCCTGACCGTCTAACAGCCATTGTTGAAGTTGCGCCGGGGTAATGATCTGGCTCATTGGGTGGCTCGTTTGAATTTAAGGGAAACAACGCTGAACGCAGGCGGCGTCGGCTCAATACGCCTGAATTGAAGGTGCCATCTGTGAAGCGTTGTAATTGAGCACGCGCCCCTCCTGGTTGACTCCATAACGGCCGTTGAGCGATTCCAGCGGACGCCCGTAGAGGTGGAAATGCAAGGTCGGCTGATCGCCTTCGACCTTGATGCCGTGCAGGTCTTCACCCAGGAACGAAATCGGCGTGCCCGGCTGAACCACCACTTCTTTTTCCAGTTTCAGCCGGGCAAAGGCCGGATCGCTTCCATCATCGGTACGGGCCCACACGTAATTGATTTCCTGGCCCTGTACCGCAACGATCACCGCCCAGGTTTCATGGTTGTGCGGCAACGTGCTTTTACCGGGCAGCAGCGAATTCATGTACAGCGTCGGGGTTTCCCCATCGTCGTTAAGACGATAGCGGAACGCGGTATCGCCCTCGCCCGGAACAGGTGCGGGAAACTCGCTGAAATTGAACAGGTCGTGACGCTCGGCCAGGGTCTCCAGCAGCGCAACGATTTCAGTCAGGGCCTTACGGTCTACGCCGCGCTGATGGATGATACGTACCTGTTGCAGAAATGTTTCTATTACGTGGGTTCGGTCGTGATGACTCATGCAGTTGCTCCGGTTTTTCAAGTTCTGGCGCTGGAAGTTCTGGCTCAAACGGACAAGCTGTAGCGGCTGATATTGCTCAATAAAAACGGATCGCCTACAGCCGCTTGTCGACGTCCCGACTCGCCCAATGCATGACGCAGAAATTCTGCCGTGCGTTCGCTGGTCGGGCGCTGGAATATCTGCTCGGCGCTGCCGTGTTCGACAATCCGCCCGTTCTCGGTGAAATACACCCGGTCGCTGATCTCTTCGGCAAAGCGCATCTCGTGAGTGACCAGCAAACAGGTCATGCCCTCTTCGGTCAGTTCGCGGATCACAGTCAGCACCTCGCCGACTGTCTCCGGGTCCAGCGCTGATGTCACCTCATCGAAAAGGATCAGTTCCGGGCGCATCGTCAGCGCACGAGCAATGGCCACGCGCTGCTGTTGCCCACCGGATAACTGCCCTGGATAGGCATCAGCCTTGTGTTCCATGCGTACTTTGGCCAGCAATGCACGCGCCTGTTTTTCAGCCTCGCCGCGCTCGATGCCCAGCACCTTGCGTGGCGCTATGACCAGGTTCTCCAACACCGATAAATGCGGAAACAGGTTGTATTGCTGAAACACAAAACCCACGCGCTTGCGCAGCTCGATACGCTCGGCTTCACGCGTCAGCTCGTCAACTTGCGTCTGGCCCACACGAATGCTGCCGCCCTGCGCCTGCAACAAACCGGTGATGCAACGCAGGATGGTCGACTTGCCGGAGCCGGACGGCCCGATGATCGACACCGCCTGGCCGCGCTCGACATCCAGGTCAATGCCTTTGAGCACACGGTTACTGCCAAACGACAAGTGCAGGTCGCGCAGGCTGACCAGTGAGCGTGCGGCGGGATCAATGGAAAGCATAACGTCGCTCCAGATAATGAGTCAGACGGGAAATGGGGTAGCAATAGGCAAAGAACAGCGCCAGCAGGCTGCAATAAATGATGACGGTGAAGCTGGTCTGGTTGACCGTATTGCTGGCGATCTGCGCTGTGTCGATCACATCATGCACACCCACCAGCGAAGCCAGTGCAGTGCCCATGGTGATCACTGCATACAGGTTCATCCACGGCGGCAGCATGCGTTTCAGGCACTGGGGCAGGATGATCGAGCGAAAAATCTGCCCGCGGGTAAACGCCAGCGAGCGCGCCGCTTCCCATTGGGTAGCGGGAATCGACGCCACAGCGCCACGAAAGATTTCGGCCACGTTGGCGCTGGCGGGCAGTGCCAGGCCAAGGGTGACTTTCACCCAGTCAGGAAAGGCAATGTAAGTCCCGGCGACTTTTATCTCGAACGGAAAAACATAGGTAGTGAAGTAGATCAGCACCAGCCAGGGCGCGTTACGAAACACCTGCACCCAGAGCCGTGCCGGCAGACGCAGCAACCTGAATGGCGAAAGCCCCAGCGCCCCGACCAACAGGCCGAATATCGAACCCAGAGCGATGGCGACCAGGCTGATCAGAATGTTCTGTGCAAATCCGGCCGCCAGCGCAGGCGACCATTGCAGCAGCGCGCTGAACACCGGACTTTCCGCAGTCCACCACGCCAGCGCGATCACCAGTAGCACCAACAGGCTTAGTGAAACCAGGTGACGACGCGACCACGCAGGGAGCGTCGTCAGTGAAGAATCAATCGCCATAACCGGGCATCCTCAAACGGGCTTCCAGGGCACGCCCCGCACAATTGACCGCAAAGCTGAGTAACGCGAAAAAGCTCAGCAGAAGAATCATCAGTTCCAGCACGTTGTCACTCTGTGTCCAGATCATGATTGATGCGTAAGTGATGTCATTCACCGCAATGGCCGACGCCACAGCGGTCATCTTCACCAGATCAATCAGGTTGTTGACCAACGACGGCAAAGCGAAACGCACGGCCAGCGGCAACTGGACGTTCCACAACAACTGGCGACTGTTAAAGGCCAGTGAACTGGCAGCTTCCAGGGTCACGGCGGGCACTGCCTCGATACCGGCCCGCAGCGCTTCGGCGTGGAATGCACCCTTATGCAGGGAAATCACGATCACCACCCAGGCGAAAGGCGTCAACGGGTTCGCTGCACCGACCGCCTGGGTCAGCAGCATGTTCAACACCAGAAAAGCGCAGTACAGCTGCACCAGCGTCGGTGTGTTGCGAGTCACTTCGATAAATACCCGCGCAGGCACTGCCAGCCAGGTCTTGCCCGAGGTCAGCATTGCCGCCAGACCGACACCCGTCAGCAAGCTGCCAATGATGGTGAACAGGCACAACCACAGGGTTGTGACGGCCCCCTCCAGCATCGTGCCGCGCTGATAGGCATCGAGCAAAAAGGTGTAGTTCAAACCGACGCTGGCCGCCCACTGCACCCACGACTCAAGCCAGTGGTTCATGTGGTTTCACCGGAATGCAATTGCGCACAGGCGCGGGCAATACGTCGACCGGCTTCGCGGACCGTTTCAGTCGCCGTCGCGATGGACAGCCGAAACCAGGGCGACAAGCCATAGGCGCTGCCTGCCACACCGGCCACTCCGGACTCCAGCAGCCAGGCAACCACGTCGGCATCGCTGTTCACGCGCTGGCCGTCCGGACGATAACGCCCCAGCAACCCGGCACAGCGCACAAAAACAAAAAAGCCACCTTGCGGTACCAGCACCTCAAGCCCGGCCACCTGCCCCAGCGCCGCCACCAGCACATCGCGGCGCTGCCGGTAGGCCGCCACCTGCTCCGCAAGAAACCCCAACCCGCCTTCGAAGGCGGCCAGCGCCGCCGCCTGGCCCACCGATGAAGCGCCCGAAGTCGATTGCGACTGAACGACCGTCATGGCACTGGTCAGGTCCTGCGGACCGGCACCGAAACCTATACGCCAGCCCGTCATGGCATAGGTTTTCGACACGCCGCCGACCAGCAGACAGCGCGACTGCAAGTCCGCAGCTACATTGAGCAGGCTCAGGGCCGCTTGACCGTCAAAGCGGATATGTTCGTACAACTCGTCCAGAAGAATCAGCACGTTCGGGTGACGACGCAGCACATGCGCCAAAGCCAGTAACTCCTCTCGGTCATACACCGCACCGCTGGGATTGCCCGGCCCGTTGAGGATCAACCAGCGGGTGCGTTCATTGATGTGCTGTTCCAGTTGCTCCGGGGTCAGCTTGCAGCCCTGCTCCAGCCCGCACTCGATGAATACCGGTTCGCCACCATTGAAACGCACGCTATCCGGGAACGACGGCCAGTAAGGGACAGGTATCAGCACCTCGTCGCCGTCATTCAGCGTCGCGGCAAAGGCATTGAAGATGATCTGTTTGGCACCGTTGGCGATCACGACGGAAGCCAATGAGTAATCCAGATGATTTTCCCGTCGCAGTTTGCGCTGCACTGCCTCACGCAATGCACGCACCCCCGGTGTTGGCGTGTATTTGGTGTCGCCACGGTCAATGGCCTCGAACGCAGCGTTCTTGATGTGCTGCGGGGTATCGAAATCAGGCTCGCCGGTGGTCAGGTCGAGGATATCGGCACCACCCTCACGCAAGGCCGTCGCCTGTGATTTGGCTGCAGCATTGGCTGACAGCGAAACGCGCTGCACTCGCTTTGACAGAACGATACTCATGTCCGAGCCTCCAGTACCTTGCCCGGATTGAGCAAATTGAGCGGGTCCAGCGCGTGCTTGATACGATGCATCAAGTCCAGCTCCACCGGACTCTTGTAATCGGTCAACATGTCCCGCTTGCGTTGCCCGATGCCATGTTCGGCGCTGATCGAGCCGCCATGTGCATACGCGCTGTCATGCACCAACCGGCTCAAAGCGGCGTAGTTGACCATGTGTGCCTCGACGCTGGAGCCCAGCGGATGTGCGACGTTGTAATGCAGATTACCGTCGCCCAGATGCCCGAAGGTGAAATGACGGACACCTGGAAAGTGCGCTTGCAACAAGGCATCGGTGTGGGTCACGAAGTCGACGACGCGAGAAATCGGCACAGAAATATCGTGCTTCATATTGCGACCGGCACGTTTCTGCGCCTCACTCATGTTTTCCCGCAGCAACCACAGCGCCTGCCCCTGCGCCAGGCTCTCGGCGATCAGCGCATCAGCCAGCAAACCCTGCTCGATCGCATCACCGAGCACCGTTTCAAACGTTTCACGGGCGTGTTCCTCGCTGCGGTTATCCGACAATTCCAGCAACGCGAACCAGGGTTGCGGTGCGTTACGAAACGGCTGCGCCCCCTGCGTGAACTGCTCACGCAGCAGCGCAAGACAATCGGCGCTGAGCAGCTCGAAAGCCGTCAGCCCAGCGCCAAGGCCGGCGCGGGCGTGAGACAGAAAGGCAACCGCATCGGCCAGGGAGTCAAACGCCAGAAAGGCAATTGCCTGAGCCTTGGGCAACGGAAAAAGCTTCAGCGTCGCAGCGGTGATGATACCCAGCGTGCCTTCGCTGCCAATGAACAGATCCCGCAGGTCATAACCGGTATTGTCCTTGCGCAGACCACGCAGGCCATTCCATATTTCGCCCTGAGCGGTAACCACCTCAAGCCCCAGCGTCAACTCGCGCATGTTGCCGTAGCGCAACACCGCATTGCCTCCTGCGTTGGTACCCAGGTTGCCCCCGATAGTGCAACTGCCTTGCGCGCCCAGGCTCAACGGAAACAGACGATCCGCCTGCCGGGCTGCATCCTGCAAATCTTGCAGGATGCAGCCCGCTTCGACCGTCAGGGTGTCATTGTCAGTGTCGATTTCGCGCACCTGATTCATGCGATCCAGCAAAAACAGCACCGCCCGACCACTGGCGTCGGGTGTCGCAGCGCCCATCAAACCGGTATTACCGCCCTGCACCACCACCGGCGCTGAATGTGCCACGCAGAGTCGTACCACCTCGGCAACCTGCTCGGTATCACCCGGATGCACCACAGCAATCACCTGCCCGGTATAGCGCCCTTGCCGGTCGATCAAGCGATCGCTGGCCTGGGCACCCCGCTGCACATGGCTGTCGCCCAACAATTGCTGCAACGCAGCGAACAACGGCTCGCTCATGGTGTGACAGCCAGTGGCGCACTGTCGCGAAACTTTTCATGCAGATCGCGCAGCGCCTGCGATGGCTCCATACCGGTGCGCTTGCCCAGTTCTATCAGCCAGCCACTGCGATGCCAGTCACGGACAATGGCATCCAGGCGAGCCTGAATATCGTGCTCACCCTTGCGAACCCAGATCACCGAGCTGGACGGGATGAGATCGGTCGGCACGGGTATTTCATAGCCGGACCATTCCTTTTCGGACAGCAAGGTGCGCATGGTCGGGCTGACATGCACGGCCGCGACACAACCATTGCCGCGCAGCGACAGCAGCGATTCGGACTGGCTTCGGAACGCCTTGATCTGCGCGCCGTAGAGTTCCTGCAAGGGTTTGATGAAATTACTGCCCTGCGACACGCATACCGGCTTGCCTTTAAGGTCCTCCCACATGCTGATGCCCGAGCCCTTGCGCACCAGCGCCGCGCCACCCACTTCTTCATAAGGCGTGGGCACGTAATCCAGAATCTGCGCCCGCTCTTCGGTGAACTGCATGTTGGCAATCAACAGGTCGACCTTGCCTTGCTGCAAAAACTGCACACGGTTGGGTGCCAGCACCGAAACTGTTTCCAGGTCGACACTCAGTCGTTTGGCAAGCTCTTTGGACAGCTCGACGTTATAGCCCTGATGGTCGCCGGTTGCCGGGTCGATAGTGCCGAACGGCGGACCGCTGAGAAGGACTCCCACACTGACCTTGTGGCGCTCGTTGATACGCTCCAGTGTCGCATCAGCCTGGGCCAGACCTGCACACAGTATCAACCCGAGTGCGGTCCATGTCCTGCCCGAAAAAATGCTGCTCATGAATGCCTTCCTTATTGGCCGAGGTCGTACCAATCGGCGTGGGAATAGTGAAACGGGAAAGGTGAGATCAGGCGCCCTTGCTCGTGAACTGCTCATGCAGCTCGACCAGCGCTGGAGAAGGAGGAGTGATGTTGTAGCGTTTTTCCAGCTCGATCAGCCAACCGCTGCGATGCCATTCCTGAACGATACTGTCCAGCCGCTTCTGCGTGTCGGCCTCCCCGGAACGGGTCCAGATCACCGACGGGGCCGGGTTGAGTTCCGGAGTGATGGCGCGATAGTCCTTCCATTCGTCATTTCCAGCCAGCAGCGGGTTGACCAGCGTGGCGTCGTGCACAGCAGCCACGCAATTGTTGCCTCGCAGCGCCAACAGCGATTCGGACGAACTTTTGAACGCCTTGATGTCGGCACCGAACTCAGTCAGCGCCTTGATATAGCTGCTGCCTTGCGAGGTGCAGACTGGCTGGCCCTTGAGGTCTTCCCAGCGGGTTATCTTGCTGTCCTTGAGCACAGCGGCCGTGCCACCGACGCGGTAAAACGGCGTTGGCACCGAGCCCAGCAGCTGGCCGCGCTCGGGCGTCCATTCCATGTTGGCAATCAACAGGTCCACCTTACCCTGCTGCAGAAATTGCACACGGTTGGCGGTCAGTACCGACACCAGTTCAACGTCGACACCCAGACGCTTGCCGATATCTTCGGCCAGTTCCACATTGACGCCCTTGGGCTTGCGGGTTTGCGGGTCGATAGAGCCAAACGGTCCACCCGACAGCAACACGCCGACCACCAGACGATGGCGCTCCTGAATCCTGTCAAGCGTGGCATCGGCCAGCGCCGCGCTGCTCACAGTCAGGCTGGCCAGAACACCCAGCATGGCGGGAAAAAAACCTGAAACGGATGAGCGCTTGTTCGACATGAAATTCCCCGGCTGATGATCGGCGTCCCCCGACCTGATACCGCGACACTACGGATCGCCATCCGTTAACGGAAATTCAAATATCAAATATGGTTATAACTTTAAGTACGGCAAGCGGTTCTGCACGCTTAAAACTCAATAAACGTTGATAGTTATGGAAGTCAGTCACACAGACTGCACAATAAACATAAAACTACGTAATGTATTAACCCACCGCCCTGATATGAGTTCGACCTTGAAAACGCCCGACTCGACAATGCCGACATCGACCCTCGACCTGGAACTGCTGCGCACCTTCGTTGCGGTGGTCGACTACCACAGCTTCGCCCTGGCAGGTGCACAACTGGCGCGCACCCAATCCTCGGTAACTCAACACATGCAGCGCCTGGAACAGCAGGTCGGCGTCAGCCTGTTTCAGAAACAGGGGCGACAGAAACACCTGACCGAATCGGGTCGGCAGTTGCTCAGGCATGCCCGACAAATGCTGTCGCTCAACGACGACGCCCTGAATTCCTTGCGCGACAGCAGCCTTAGCGGCATCTTGCGCATCGGCTCACCCCACGACATCGCCGACACCATTTTGCCGCCGCTGCTCAGCCACATCGCCCGCTCAGCTCCGCGCCTGAGGCTGGAGATCGACGTGGGGCGCAGCCCGTTTCTGATGGACGACCTGCATCGTGGCAAGGTCGACATGGTTATTTCCACTCGTGAAGATCCGACCCTGGAGGGCTTCGCACTGCGCACCTCTCCGGTCTGGTGGATCTGCTCGGCGCACTACATTCATGTACCCAGCGAGCCGCTGCCGTTGATTCTGGTCGACGAACCGAGCATTTACCGGCGCTATGCCTTGCAGGCGCTGGAAGCTGCCAACATTCCATGGCGTCAGGCGTATCTGGCGTCCAACCTGATCGGTATCAAGGCTGCAACCCGAGCAGGCCTGGGAGTAACGCCGCGCAGCATGGAAATGCTCGGCCCGGATATGCGCGTGCTGGGTGAGAACGACGGCCTGCCACGGCTACCGGACGTGACCTACCACCTGTGGATCCGGCCCAATACCCTGAACCCGCTGGTGCGCAAGGCCTATGAGTTGATAAGGACAAGCCAGGGCTTATAACTCCGCCGTGCGGTACTTGTGGCGAGGCGCACAGCCCTATACTGTACATGCAAACAGTAAAGGGGTACTTCATGCAGCTTATCGACAAGCTCAGCATTCTGGCGGACGCCGCCAAGTACGATGCGTCGTGCGCCAGCAGTGGAGCACCCAAGCGCAGCTCGCAGGACAAATCCGGTCTGGGTTCCACCAACGGCATGGGCATCTGCCATAGCTATACGCCGGATGGCCGTTGCGTGTCGTTGCTGAAAATCCTGTTGACCAATTTCTGCTTTTACGACTGCCAGTACTGCGTCAACCGCCGCTCCAGCGACGTGCCCCGTGCGCGCTTCACGCCCGAAGAAGTGGTCACCCTGACGCTGGACTTCTATCGTCGCAATTGCGTCAGCGGGCTGTTTTTGAGTTCCGGGATCATTCGCTCTGCGGACTACACCATGGAGCAACTGGTCGAGGTCGCCCGGTTGTTGCGCGAGGTGCACGAGTTTCGCGGTTATATCCACCTCAAGACCATCCCCGACGCCGATCCGGCGCTGATCGAAAAAGCCGGTCGCTATGCCGACCGCCTCAGCGTCAATATCGAGCTGCCGACCGACCTGAGCCTGCAAACCCTTGCACCGGAAAAAGACGTCGCGTCGATCAAACAGGCCATGCAAACCATTTACACCGGCGAGCAAACCGTGCGCAACGAGCCGCGATCGCCGCGCTTTGCCCCGGCCGGGCAAAGCACGCAAATGATCGTCGGTGCCGACGCTACCGACGACAGCACCATCCTGCACAGCGCGCAGTCGCTGTACAGCGACTTCAAACTGCGCCGGGTCTACTATTCAGCGTTCAGCCCGATCCCCAACAGCCCCAACAGTGTGCCACTGGCTGCACCGCCGCTGATGCGCGAGCACCGGCTGTATCAGGCCGACTTCCTTTTGCGCGGCTACGGTTTTACTGCAGGTGAATTGCTCAGCGGCCCCGGTGACCTGGCGCTGGACATTGACCCCAAGCTGGCCTGGGCGCTGGGCAACCGGCAGGTGTTTCCGCTGGACCTGAACAAGGCCGACGCGGCGCTGATTGCCCGGGTGCCAGGCATCGGCATTCGTACCACCCAGCGGCTGGTCGAGCTGCGTAGGCAGCGGCGTATCCGCTACGAAGACCTCACCCGCATGCGCTGCATACTGGCCAAGGCCAAGCCGTTTATCATTACCAGCGATTACCACCCGCCGCATGCGGAAACCACCAGCGAATTTCTGCATCACCAGCTGCGTGACCGGCCGCAGCCTCAGCAAATGGGGCTGTGGGGATGATCTGTCTGGACTGCGACGACCTGTTCGGCACCTGGCGGCAACAGGCACGCTGGCTGCTGAGCCATGAGATCGACCCCAGCCAGGTCAGCTGGAAGTCACCGGACGCCGCCGACCTGTTTGGCAGCGAAGAAGAATACCCGCAGGAACAGGGCCCCTTTCTGGCCCGGGTCCCGCTGGAATTGGTGCAACTGCTGGAAAGCGCCTCGCGCTACCGGGGCGATCAGCGCTGGAGCCTGTTGTACGAAGTGCTGTGGCGCGTCACCCACGGTGATCGCACGGCCATGATGGCCGGCGACAAACTCGGCAGCGAGCTGCACCGTCGTCTCAAGTCGGTCAGACGTGAGGCGCATCATTTGCACGCGTTTCTACGTTTTGTGGCTTTGCCGCCTGTCGCTGATGACGCGGCCATCATGCGCCCGCAGTACGTGGCCTGGCATGAGCCGGCGCACGATATTCTGCTCAGTGCCAGTGAGCATTTCATCGGCCGCATGGGCCAGCACCGCTGGATGATCGCTACCCCTCAGGACGGCGTGTATTACGACGGCAAACAGCTGATCCACGAGCGCCGCTGCCCTGAAGCGTGGCAGACCATGGCCCGGCAGGTCGAAGACCCGCATGGCGAGTTGTGGCTCACCTATTACAGCCACATCTTCAATCCTGCACGCCTGAACCCCAAAGTCATGGAGGGCCACTTCCCTTCGCGCTTCTGGAAGAATCTGCCCGAAGGCCCTTTGATTCCAGCGCTCATCACCCAGGCCCGGACTGGCAAACAACGCGACGGCCAGGCCAGCGATATCGCCGCCAGACGTGGCAAGAAGATTGCGCACAGGGATTGAGTCTTTCACTCGCGGGCTCTTGCTACCCGGCACTCTGTGCTCTTCAGGTGTTGTCTATGACGACAAGCGCCTAAAGCGAAACGCGCCCTTCAATGCAGGTAACCGTCGAGCCGCCCACCCAGATATCCTCACCTACACGCTGAATGGAGACTCGCCCCTTGCGGCCGAGCGCGGTGCCTTGGCTGACGATGTAATTGTCCGGTGCCAGCCCCTCTTCCAGAAACCAGCGAGCGATTCCGGCATTGAGGCTGCCGGTCACCGGGTCTTCCGCCATACCATCGCCCGGAATAAAGGCACGCACTTCAAATTGCGCCTCATCCCCATCGACTGCCGGGGCCCATGGCGCAACGACGCCGAGTTTCAGGCCGCTCAATAGTGTGTAATCCGGCTGCAAGCTCAGAACACTGGCGCGATCTGCCAGCCTGAAGGCGACCCAACCCGGGCCGTTATCCACCCAGCGCGCATCCAGAATCTCACCCGCACCCAGCTTCATACCGAGGCGGATCTGCTCGATCAATTCAGGGTCTACGGTGCCCGAACGCAACAAAGGCGGCGCAGTGAATGCCAGCCCGCTGCCCTCGCGACGAATGCGCACCAGACCGATCCCGCACTCCTGGATAATTTCCTCACCCTGCGCCGCGCCACCGCTTTCGAGCCATGCGTGGCAACTGCCCAGAGTGGGGTGACCTGCAAACGAAAGCTCTCTAAGGGTCGTGAAAATACGTACACGATAGTCGGCGCGCGGGTCTGTCGGTTTGAGCAGAAACGTGGTTTCACTCAGGTTGGTCCAGCGTGCAAAGGCGGCCATCTGTTCATCACTCAGCCCGTCCGCGCCCAGCACCACCGCCAGCGGATTACCGAGCAAAGGCTGATCGCTGAACACATCCAGTTGTTTGAAATGAAACGAGCGCATCTGAGCTTCCTTGGCAAGGTGTTAAAGAACCAAGGTTGCCACGCACGCCACCGGGTAGACAACGGTCTATTGAACCAACGCTCGCCTTGGCCGCTCACAGCTCGCACTCGCCTGCTAATCTGGCAGACACAGGTCCGGACAACATGAGTCATTCGAGGTTTGAAGATGCTGGACACTACAACCTACAGTCAGCTCGAAACACTTTGCGAGACAATGACCGGCAAGTCCTTTTTGGTCGTCACCGGCGCAGGTATCAGCACCGCGTCCGGCATTCCGGACTACCGCGACAAGGACGGCGTGCGGCGTGGCAAACAGCCGATGATGTATCAAGAGTTTGTCGGCAACCCCGCTGCGCGCCAACGTTACTGGGCGCGGGCGATGCTGGGCTGGCCGCGTATTCGCGCGGCGCAGGCCAATGCCGCGCATCGGGCACTGGCTGCATTGCAGGTTGAAAATGCCATCAGCGGACTGATTACCCAGAACGTTGATGCACTGCACAGTCAGGCCGGAAGCCAGGACGTCATCGAGCTGCACGGCAGCCTGCACCGTGTACTGTGCCTGGATTGTCAGCAACGCAGCGAGCGGGCGGATATTCAAGAGCAGATGCTGGAGCAAAACCCCTATCTGCTAGGCGTTGATGCAAAACAGGCACCCGATGGCGACACCCTGCTGGACCCGGCTTTCGAGGCTGGTTTCAAGGTGCCCCGTTGCCCGCATTGCGAGGGCGACAGACTCAAGCCGGACGTTGTGTTCTTTGGTGAGAACGTCGCGCCGCAGACCGCTGCAAAGGCAACGTCGAGTGTCGAACAGGCGGGAGGCTTGCTGGTGGTTGGCACGTCATTGATGGCCTGGTCGGCGTTCCGCCTGTGCAAGGCAATGGTCGAACAGGGCAAACCGGTCATCGCCATCAACCACGGCAAGACCCGCGCGGACGAATTGCTTGAAATGAAGATCGAAGCATCATGCGAGCAGGTACTGCCGTGGATCGCCGAGCAGCTCAGCGCGCGTTAGAACAACCCTAATTGCCCGCCGATCAGCGTGCTGAAATCATCGTCGACAAACGGCAGGATCGCATCCGCCAGTGGTTGTAACTGGCGAGTCACGTAATGGTCGTAGTCAATCGGCGCGTGACGAATCTCCAGTGGTTCCGGCCCGGCAGTGGTCATCACATAGCTGATCCAGCCGCCGCTCTGATATTGACGCGGACGCCCCTGCTGATCGTTGTATTCATCGGCGAGCCGCGCGGCGCGCACGTGTGGCGGCACGTTGCGCTGATAATCATCGAGCTTGCGGCGCAGGCGCTTGCGGTAGATCAACAGGTCATCCAGTTCGCCTGACAAGGTGCGCTGCACGTAGTCACGCACATAATTCTGATACGGCTGGCGCTTGAAGATGCGCAGGTATAGCTCCTGCTGAAACTGCTGAGCCAGCGGCGACCAGTCGGTGCGCACGGTTTCCAGGCCCTTGTAGACCATCTCCTCGGAACCGTCGGCGCGAGTGACCAGTCCGGCGTAGCGTTTCTTGCTGCCCTCCTCCGCGCCGCGCACGGTTGGCATCAGGAAGCGGCGAAAATGCGTTTCGTATTGCAACTCCAGCGCGCTGTGCAAGCCATATTCATTGTGCAGGTGCTCGCGCCACCACTGGTTGACCTGTTGCACCAGCGTCTTGCCGATGCTTGCCGCTTCTTCCTGCCCGTGAGGACGGCCCAGCCAGACAAACGTCGAGTCGGTATCGCCGTAGATTACGGTATAGCCCTGTGCCTGGATGAGGTCGCGGGTCTTGAGCATGATTTCATGCCCGCGCAAGGTGATCGATGAGGCCAGCCGCGGATCGAAGAACCGGCAGCCACTCGACCCCAGCACGCCGTAGAAGGCATTCATGATGATTTTCAGGGCTTGGGACAACGGCGCATTGTGCTCGCGCTTGGCGGTCTCCCGACCTTGCCACACTCGTTCCACGATCGCTGGCAGGCTATGGCGGGTGCGGGAAAACCGCGCGCCGCGAAAGCCTGGCACCGACGCGCTGTCCTCGGGGTGACGCATCCCTTCGATCAACCCCACCGGGTCGATGAGAAAGGTTCGAATGATCGACGGATAAAGGCTCTTGTAGTCCAGCACCAGCACCGACTCATAGAGCCCCGGCTGGGAATCCATCACAAAACCACCGGGGCTTGCCTCCGGCATGCGTTCGCCCAGATTGGGCGCGACGAAGCCCTGGCGGTGCATCAGCGGAATGTACAGATGGCAGAACGCGGCCACCGAACCACCGCTGCGGTCAGCGGGCAGGCCCGTTACGGTGGCGCGTTCAAGCAGAAAGGTCAGCAACTGGGTCTTGGCGAAGATGCGCGTCACCAGCTCGCAATCCTTGATGTTGTAACGCGCCAGCGCAGGCTTGTCCTCGGCGAACATGCGGTTGATTTCGTCCATGCGCTGGTAAGGCGTATCAATGGCCTTGCCCTCGCCCAGCAGGGTCTGCGCGACATTCTCGAGACTGAACGACGGAAAGCTCCAGGTCGCGGAACGCAAGGCCTCGATCCCGTCGATGATCAGCCGCCCGCTGACCTCGGCAAAAAAATGATTGTTACGGCTGCCATGCTCCCGCCAGCCCATTGCTTCACCGCCACGCCCGAGCCGCAATGGCACTTGCAGGCGCTGGGCATGTTCATGCAGAACCCGCAGGTCGAACCGCACGACGTTCCAGCCGATGATTGCGTCAGGATCGTGCAACGCCAGCCAGCCATTCAGGCACTCCAGCAACTGCGCGCGGGTATCGCAATAATCGAGCTGAAAATCCAGCTCCTCGTCGCCGCCATTGGGTGGCCCCAGCATGTACACCTGGCGCTGACCACAGCCCTCCAGCGCGATCGAATACAGGTCGCCACGCGCCGTGGTTTCGATATCGAGCGACGCCAGCTTCAGGCTGGGACGGTAATCGGGTGCCGGCCTGATTTGCGCGTCGCAAAGCACGCCCTCGGCATCCGGCGTACCGCTGAATTGCACTGGCGCGGTGATGAAGCGCTCCATCAGATAGCGCTCGGGTGGGCGAATGTCTGCCTCGTAAACATCGACATTGCCTCTACGCAGCAGTTTTTCGATGTTCATCAACTGGCGGTGCTGCTGGCAATACACACCGAGCACAGGTCGATGGCGAAAATCGCAAAGTTCCAGCGGACGCAATTCCACCCCTCGCTCGGTACGCAACAGCGACCGCGCACGCTCGCCCTGCTCGGCGGGAATAAAGGCGACGGAGGGCTGGCAAGGCAGGCGAATATGGCGAGGCCCCTGATCGGTGGCCAACCAGAAGTCGACCTCGGTCCCGGCGGGCGTATCTTGCCAGTGCCGACTCAGGATGAAGCCCTGCTGTAAATCCAACGCTGCTACCTCGACCGCATGACGAAACCGTTGATTCTACTTGGCTGTGAGATCAAGCGCGCGGTCGGTAGTCGAATTCAGGCCATTTTCAGGCGCTGTCAATTAATTGCGTCTATGCCCCTTATCCCTATTTATTTGTTGCTCGATTCTGCGCGCTGCACGATTCTGTAGTGCGCCTGAAAATGCACTACAGTCTTACAGGTCCCGATCACGGAGAGCACCATGAAAACCGTCGCCCAACTACTGAAATTGAAAGACCTGCAAAACCAGCAAGTGCATACCATCGGCCCGGACCAGATGGTGCTCGATGCGCTCAGGCTGATGGCGGAAAAGAACATCGGTGCGCTGCCGGTGGTCGAGGGCAACGTGGTGGTCGGCGTCGTCAGTGAGCGCGACTATGCACGCAAGGTGATCCTCAAGGGGCGCTCCTCGGTGGGCACGCCGGTCAGAGAAATCATGAGCAACAAAGTCATTACCGTCGACTCGCAACAGAGCGTCGAAGCGTGCATGGGGATCATGACCGACAGCCATCTGCGCCATCTGCCGGTCGTGGAAGACGGCCAGCTGCTGGGCCTGCTGTCGATCGGCGACCTGGTGAAGGAAGCCATTGCCGAACAGGCCAGTCTCATTCAGCAGCTTGAGCAGTACATTCGCGGCGAGTGAGCCGAACGGCACGCCAGGCGCAACGCGCGATTACCGCACGCTGCGCCGGTCACTCAGTCATCCAGCGTCTTGCCAGGTGCCCCGCCCTTGACTGGCTTGGCCGGTTTTTCGGCCGGTGCAGGCTTGGCCTCTGGCTCTGGTGGCGGCGCGGATGCCTCTTTCTCGCGCATTGGCATCTGGTCGATGGTGGCGAAGATCTCTTTAAGGTCTACCGATTCTGACTTGCCGATAGTCTTGTCGATCTTTTTCTCGCCGTCCTTGCCCACCAGAATGACCTTGGTACCGACACCCGCGCCCAGCTTCAATTCACGAATCAAGGCCATGGTCGACTGGGGGTCCATGCTCTTGCCGTCACGCTCGCCGATAGTGTTCACCACCGTGAACAGCACCATATTGCGCTCTGTGAAGTCTTTATGATTGGCAGACTCCTTCAGCGCATCCTTGAGGTGGCTCAGCGCCGGATCAGCCGGGCTGGGTGCGATGATGATCAGCGGGCGCGACTTGCCGCGCTCCTGGGCCAAAGGGCCATCGCTGTCAGCGGCAAGTGCTGTACCGGCAGCGACAAGCAGGGTGGCGAGGGTCAGGGACCGGATTAACATGGTGGGCTCCTTTCAAATCCATTGGGTAGCCATCGCGCGCAGACATACGCGATGCTGAACTGTTCTACCGCATATGGGTCATCCCGGTACAGCCCGATGTAGTCCTTTTCCTTAATCCCTTGCTTCAGGCAGAGCGCTCAAGCGATTTGTAAAGGGCGCTGTCGAGGCTCGCCAGCAGGCCTTGAACGATCTGTTCCACCTCGGCAGCGTTCAGCACCAATGGCGGCAGAAGACGGATGACCTTACCGCGCGTGACGTTGATCAACAGGCCGTAGTCCTCGGCCGCGATCCGGGTCAATTCGGGTACGGCCTGCCGCAATTCGATACCGATCATCAGCCCGAGGCCACGAATCTCCAGCACCTGCGGGTGAGCGCCAAGCACGTTGCGCAGCCGCTCCAGCAAGCGGTTGCCTTGCAGGGCAGCGTTCTCCACCAAGGCCTGCTGTTCGATGATGTCGATCACCGTGCAGCCGACCCGACAGGCCAGCGGATTACCACCGAAGGTGCTGCCGTGGCTGCCGGGGGTGAACAATTGCGCCGCCCTGCCCCTTGCCAGACAGGCACCTATCGGCACACCGTTGCCCAAACCCTTGGCCAGGGTCATGACGTCCGGCACGATGCCCTCGTGCTGAAAGGCAAACCACTTGCCGGTCCGCCCCATGCCGGTCTGGATTTCGTCGAGCATCAACAGCCAGTCACGCCGGGTGCAGCGCTCCCTCAGCGCCTTGAGATACCCGGTTGGCGCGACCTGCGCGCCGCCTTCTCCTTGAATCGGCTCCACCAGTACTGCGGCAATGCGGTGCCCGTGAGTCACGCAGACCTTGTCGAACGCCGCCAGATCGCCAAAGGGTACTTTGACGTAATCCCCCGGCAAGGTGCTGAAGCCCAGGCGCACAGCCGGTCCGTCACTGGCCGACAGTGTGCCCAGCGTGCGGCCGTGAAAGGCGTTTTCCATGACCACCACCAAAGGCCGTTCGATGTACTTGTGCCAGCCGTGCAGGCGCGCCAGCTTCAGCGCAGTCTCGTTGGCCTCGGCACCGGAGTTATTGAAAAACACCCGATCCAGCCCCGACAAACCGGTCAGTTTCTGCGCCAGACGCTGCTGCCAGTCAATGCTGTAAAGATTGGAAGTGTGCAACAGCAACCCCGCCTGATCCCGAATGGCCTCAACCAGCAGCGGATGCGAATGGCCGACATTGGTCACCGCCACGCCCGCCACAGCATCCAGGTATTGGCGCCCGCTCTGGTCCCACAGACGCGTGCCCAGGCCACGGGTGAAGCTCAGGGCCAGAGGTTGGTAAGTGCTCATCAGGCAGGCAGTGGTCATGACGTGAAGCTCCTTGGGTATGTTTCGGTTTTTGCAGTATCGTTAACCACTCCTTATGGATAAACAGCCAAATACTTCAATCATTTTAAAGCAGGGCTTGATAATGGATTTGTTTCAGGCGATGCGTGTGTACGTAAAGGTGGTCGAAGCAGGCAGCCTGACGGCGGCAGCGCAGGCGTGTTCGATTTCTACCACGATGGTTGGCAACCACCTGCGCGCACTGGAACAGCGCCTGGGCGTCAGCCTGTTGCAGCGCACCACTCGCCGTCAGCGCTTGACGGAATTCGGCACGGCGTATTACGAGCGCTGCCTTGAAGTGCTGGGGCTGGTGGCCGAGTCCGAGCAATTGGCCGAGCAGGCCCAGGGCGATCCCAGCGGCACATTGCGCATCACCGCGCCGCTGACGTTCGGTTCGGAAGTGCTGGCCCCGGCCCTTGCCGGGTTCTCGCTACGTTTTCCCGAGGTCAAACTTGATCTGGTGCTGACCAACCAGCGTCTGGACATGATCGACAATGGTTTCGATATCGCCATACGCTTGGGGAACATCCCGCAATCCTCGCCACTGATTGCGCGCCCCATGCAGGACTACACCCTGACCATCTGCGCTGCGCCGAGTTATCTGGCTCGTCATGGAACGCCAGCGCACCCCGAAGACCTTGGTGCGCACAATTGCCTGGCGTTCTCCTACCCGGCAGGAGACGAGTGGCGCACGGCTGGCACCCAATGGCGTATGACCGGCCCCGAAGGTGAAGTGCTGGTGGATGTCGACGGCTCGATGGTTGCCAACACCTCTGCCGGTCTTTATCAGGCGGCATGTGCTGGAATGGGCGTAGTGATGCTACCGGATGCGCTGGTTCAGCGAGACCTGCAGGAAGGCCGGCTGGTTGCGCTGCTGCCGGGCTATCACTTACCCAGACGACCGACGAACCTGCTGTATGTGCAGGATCGTTATCGGCTGCCTAAAGTGAGAAGTTTTGTGGAGTACGCGATGGGGCTCTGGGGGCGGTAAGCACTTACCGCCCAAATGTCATCGAACCGACGCCGGTGCGCGCGTTGCTGCCCGCACCGGAGTTTGCCGGTCAGACCTTGAATCGGCTGACCATGCTCTGCAGATGCACACCCAGGCGCGCCAGCTCGACGCTGGACGCCGCGGTCTCTTCACTGGCGGACGCCGTTTGCTCGGAAATGTCGCGCACGTTCAGAACGCTGCGGTTGATCTCTTCGGCAACCGCACTCTGCTCTTCGGCAGCAGCGGCAATCTGGTGGTTCATCGTCTCGATGGTCGAGATCGCCTGGGTCATGTTATTGATGGAAACCCCAGCATTGCGTGTCAGCTCGACACTGTTTTCAGTCAGAGCCTGGCTATTGTCGAGGATAGTAGCCACTTGCGATGTACGGCTGTGCAGGCCACTGATCAACGCAGCAATTTCTTCCGTCGATGTCTGCGTGCGCTGGGCCAGGCTTCTTACTTCGTCAGCCACCACCGCGAAGCCTCGTCCGGCTTCACCTGCACGCGCCGCTTCAATGGCAGCATTGAGCGCCAACAGATTGGTCTGCTCGGCAACGGCCTTGATCACGTCCAGCACGCCGCCAATCTTGTTGCTTTCGCTCTTGAGCTCGTCCATTGCAGATTTGGAGTGTTTGACTTCAGTTGCGAGCTTCTCGATCTGGGCAACCGCCTTGGATACCACACCTTCGCCATCGCGGGCTTCCTTCGAAGCATTAACCGCCGCATGGGAAGCCTGCTCTGCGTTGCGTGCGACCTCCTGAACAGTCGCAGACATTTCGTGCATTGCAGTGGCAACCTGATCCGTTTCGCTCTTCTGGCTGTTCACCCCGGCACTGGTCTGCTCAGTGACAGCCGACAGCTGCTCGGCTGCGCTGGCGATTTGTGTCACACCATCGCGCAGGCCACCAATCAGCTCGCGCAGGTTGCTGGTCATGCGCAGCATGCTGCCTTGCAACAAGCCCAGTTCATCCTTGCGCGTGACCGGCTGGTTGTACGTCAAATCGCCATCCGCTACACGCTCGGCCAGCTTCAGTGTGTCAAGCAACGGGCCGACGATCAGACGAGTGATCACCCAGGCCGCCAAAGCGCTCATGATCAACGCTGCAATCAGCCAGACAGACAGAAGGGTCTTGGCCTCGCCCACGTCTTCTATTCTCAGACTGACCTGATTGGCTGACAGCTTGTCGGCAGAATCAAACAGAATGGCGATAGTTTTAGTGATCCCTGCCTGTGCCTGATCGATCTTTTCCTGCGCCGCAGTGAACTGATTCAACGTGTTCTGATAACCGAGCAGAGCGTCCACAAGGTGCTTGATCGTCGCTGACTGGCCATCGAAGCCTTTCAGATTTTTAACAAAATTAATAACCGTGTTCATCGACGTTTCAGCCGGTGCCCGGTTCTCGGTTTTCAGGGAATAGGTGTAACCACGCAAGTCGAAGCGCATTTTCTGAAACAACGTCATCGCCTGAATAATGTCGTCACGCTGCGAGGCGCTGCCGTCATCTGATCGGGCAATGGCGTTCAGTTTTTGCAAATCGTCAGCGGCTGCGTCAGCGTACTGGCCAAACACTGACCGGGTCGCCTCGCGGGCGGCAGTTGCCTGCATCAGATTATCGTAGTGGACACGATAATCCTTCATCGCTTCAGCAGAAGCATTTACCAGCGGGGTGTTCAGCGGAGAGTCGAAAACTTTCTGCGCATACTTCACATGATTTTCGAGACTATCGATAGCTTTCAGCCAGTTGCTGGCGCGCTCGGCATCGTAGTTGAGCGCATAAGCCAGGCGGGCTATACGGACATCACGGGTCAGCGTGCTCAGCTTGCCGATATCGGCAATCCTCTCGCTTCGTTCGCTCAGCGAACTGATCCCCGTCCAGCCGGTAAGTGCAATCAGCACGGTCAGCACAATGACCAAGGCAAACCCGAGCACAAGCTTGGACCTTACAGAAATATTGTTCAGCATAGTGTTCACCGTAAATTGCTCTTGTCTAGTCATTGTGGGGGTTATAAGCGGCTTGTCCTTGCCATTGATACAACCCACAGTTGTCGGCGGGGCAGCTTCAAACTTTAAAGTTGACGTCAAAATTCATGCTCGAAAATAAACATCGACTCGTCGAATAACCCGTATGGCCTTTCACGCCAGTCGGTTAGCATGGGCCGCTGTACCTACACATCGAGTATTTCGGAGAATTGCATGAGTCTGGAGTTGACAGCTTCTCGAGACGGCCTGACCACAGAGGAACGTTCTGCGATTGCCGAAATAGAGGCAACGACCAACATTTTAAGGCTGGTCACCCGACTGACAGGCATGCGCTTTGCAGGTATCGCAAAGTTCACCGACGCGGACTGGATCGCCTGTTCTGTATACGACCCGACTGACCTGGGCATCGACGATGGGGACGTGTTCAAACTGGAGACCACGCTGTGCAGTGAGTTTTGCGTCAACCCCGAAGCGTTGTTCGTACCGCAGATCAGCAAAAACGGCCGCTACGCGAACCGGCCGGTGGTAAAGCGCTACGCCATCGAGAGTTATGCAGGCGTGCCGATCCATCTTCCGAACGGACAGTTGTACGGCGCGCTATGTGCGCTCGACTCCGACGTGACGTTGTTTGACGACCCCGATCTGGCGGAAACACTGACTCTGTTTGCCAGATTGATCGGCTGTATTTTCTTCGCCAACATCAGCGAAACAGACTGATGTAGCTGCCGCTTGATGAGGGTGAAAAAAACGTTTCATGCGGACGAAGCGTTGATTTTGCAGGAAAGGATGAAGTCGCTCGACTGAAAAATCTCTTCGCCCTGTGTGAAGTTTCCGAGAAGACTTCAGTTGCTTGCGCGGGCTGTATCGAGGATTTAAGGTGCGCCGTCGCTGCAAAATCAGCGGCCGGATTTAGCGATCCGAATCTCTATTCTCGACATCGCGTTTCATGCTCAACATGAACATCGCGTTATGGCGGCTGTGCGTCGGAGACCTTCGGGTCTGCCGGTATGCGAAAGATTAGAGACCGGTTCGCTAACCTTCGCACAGCTGCCACCTTCTCGTTTAGCGACGTGATTGGGGCTCTATGTTCGCTATGGAGCGTTTAATCAATGGATCTCCCATTCCCCCTTCTCCCCTGCACCGAAAACCACGAACCCACCCTCTTCCTGCGCCACCGTCGCATGTTGCGTGCTGTTGTCATGCACGCAGAAGCCTGGTTCCCGCTGGAAGACATCGCCCGCCTGATGGGCAAGCGTCTGGACGAGCGCAACACCCGCAAGCTCGACGCCGATCAGCGCCGCACCGCATGGTTGTTGACCCACGGCGAATGGCAAAAATGCCTGCTGATCAGCGAGTCTGCGGTATTCGCCCTGTTGATTCACCATTACATCCCGGAAAACCGCGCCCTGCGACGCTGGCTGACACAAGACGTGCTGCCCGCACTGAGCGCCCGCGCCGTTGATATCAACAACGACGGCCCCACTCACTGCCAAATGCAGTGGCAGGGCACACCCCTGAGTACGCTGCAATGGCGCGGGGATATCTGGGTGAAGTTGCGTGACATGCCGGAAATCGTTCAGGTCCAGACGACCGGCAAGAAAGATGGCTGGCTGAAACGCCTGAAGTTGCTGGGCAAACGGGCTGCCTGAGCGCTTCAAACAGGCTCTGTACAAAAAGTGGCCGCGCTGGCCGACTTTTCGTACACAGCCTACGGTTTACTCTACGGTCGCGTACATGGGCACGAGTTCAAGCATGGCGCTACTGAACTGGCTTTCATCAAATTGCGTTCGGTGTCGAGGCGACACAGGTTTGACCGGGCGCTCGCCGTCCAATAACGCCTCGGCAGGCAGATCAATCCCGAAATGAGGAAATGGCTCCTGAGCCACCCAGCCTCCGGCCGCCAGAACCAACAGTAGAAATACGCCCGCGATGGGCTCTTTAGGTCTGCACATTCTCGTTTCTCCAATCCGGCAAAACGATTCAGCTCACAATGAGCAACTCGATATAACAGCCACGGCGTCACCCGCTTGTCGCGCCCGGCAGATCACTCGAAAGGCTCTTCGCCCTGCAACTTGGTGCGGTGCATCATTCGCCCGCACGCGGGGTCGTAAGCTTCCGCACGGTGCATGGTGCCGGTGTTGTCCCATATCACCAGATCACCCGTCTGCCACGCATGGCTGTAACTGAACGCCTCGGCCGTGGCCCACTCGCGAAGGCCGACCAGAATCTGCGCGCTCTGCGCCAGGCTGACGCCAACGACCTGCTGCGCAGTGCATCCCAGAATCAGCGACTTGCGACCGGACCGGTGCCTCCAGACCAGCGGCAACTCCTTCTCGCCGATAGCCTGCATGGCCTTGAGCATCGCAAGGCCAGGCTCGGGATTGTAATAGAGTAACGATGCCCATGGCGCGTGAATTACTCGTAAGCTTTCGTAACGTTGTTTATCAGCGCTCGATAACGCCTCGTAAGCTGCATAGGTATTACAGAAACCGGTGTTGCCTCCCCAACTGGCGGGCACCTTGCAAGACAGTAACGACGCCAGAATGGGCACATCGCTGCTCGTACCGTCGATATGCCAGTAGAGCGAGCCCTTGAGAAACTCAGCGCCTGCCGGGTTCTCTTTGACATCAAGGCTGATCTTGGTGATGTTCTGGCCATCACTGGCTTCCGGACAGAAAGTGCCCAGCGTGCGGGTGAAAGCGATCTGCTCTGCATCGGAAAAATCAATCTGCGGAAACACCAGCACACCTCGCTGCTCCAGCAGTTCCCGGATTTCCCCGGCGAATTGACCCGACAGCAGCTCCTGCTTGCTGTTGAAAATACGCGTACCAATACCTGGCTTGATGGGCTCCTGGGACAGCTGAACGAGCGAAGTGGCTAACATGATGCGATCCTCTTCATAAGTGAACACAACGGTACACTTATGGAAAAATCTGCGCAACCTCTTATTGAGCCGACTGGCCCCACACCTCGCCTGCGTCTTACACTGGCCATCCACTGACCGTTCAAGGAATGAATCAACGTGCACGCCCCTGCCCCGCAAATCCTCATTCAGCGCATGGACGAAACCCATATTGAAGGCGTTACTGCGCTCTACAACGAGCCTGCGGTCTGTCGTCAGGTGCTGCAAATGCCGTTTCAGTCCATCGACGTGTGGCGCAAACGCCTGGCAGCCAGCACAGAGCGACATGTGAAACTGGTCGCGCTGAGTGGCGGCGAAGTCATCGGCAGCCTCGGCCTGGAACAATACTCGCGCAGCCGACAAAGCCATGTCGGCGCTATAGGCATGGGCGTAGCGTCCGCCTGGCAGGGCAAGGGCATCGGCTCGAAACTGCTGGCGGCGGCGCTGGACATCGCAGACAACTGGATGAACCTGCACCGGGTAGAACTGACCGTGTTTGCCGACAATGAGGCTGCACAAGGCCTTTATCGCAAGTACGGTTTTGAACAGGAAGGACGCCTGCGCAACTACGCCGTGCGCGATGGCGTATTCGTCGATGCCTTGAGCATGGCCCGGCTGAGGTGAGCGGTGCCCCTGAAGCTAACGCTTGAGCGATAGCCGAAAGCATGCAAGGATCAGCCATGAATCAATTTCTTGAAAGTAACCGACATCACCCTCACGGCCCCACCTCAGGTGCCGCGGTTGCTTGCGCTCATCGATTGGCCAGACATAGACCCACGTTCTGACCCATCAGTGAAACAAACCAAGGCGCCCACGGCGCCTTTTTTATTGCCTATTACTTTGAAAACAACCACCTGAAAACAACGGAGATCACCACCATGACCATGCTACGCGGAACCCGCATCGTGACCGGAACAGAAACCGCAACCCTGCGTGAGACAGAAAGCCGCTTCCGGAGCTATCTTCATCGAAGCGGGTGCTGAAGAAGCGATAGTCCCCGCGTTGTGGGGTCAGGACACTTTTATCGAAAAAGCCGGCGGCAGCGAGATCATCAGCCAGATGTGGGCATTCAACGACAAGGCCGGACGCGCCTGTTGCCTGATCCCGGAAGCAACGGCCCTGTTCCAGGAGCGCAGTGAAGCCCTGCTCAACGGGCGACGCGAAGCAGTGTTTTTCTATGTCGCACGTTGTTATCGCTACGAGCGACCGCAGGCCGGACGCTACCGCGAGTTCACCCAGTTGGGGCTGGAAATTCTCGGCCCGTCACCGCAGCAAGCCTTGCAACGCAGCCAGGCCATCTGCACAGGCTTTCTGGACTCGCTGGGTCTGGACTATGAACTCAATACCGCCGTCAAACGCGGCCTGAGCTACTACCTGAACGGCAACGGCTTCGAGGTACGCTGCTCACGCCTGGGTGCACAGCAGCAGGTGGTCGGCGGCGGAGCCTACAGGGAAGGTGCCGGGTTTGGCATCGGGCTGGAGCGGCTGGTGTTGGCGCTTGAGCGTAATTAATCCCGCTTGGCCAGAGCGCCTTTGCAAGGAGGCGCTTTTCTACTCTGCTGCACGTATTTATCGCACTTCAAACCAACGAGGATGAAGTTTCGGAAAATGCTCTTTCAGCCAGGCGACGAATGCCTGCACCTGCGGCGCAAGGTGTGTACGGCTCGGGTACAGCACAGAAACCGGGCGCGGCAACGGGCGAAACGCTTCAAGCACTTCGACCAACTCTCCGCTGGCCAGAAACGACTCAACGGTAATGCCCGGAGCCTGAAGAATACCGAACCCTGCAAGGCCGCACTGCACATAGGCGTTGGACTCGTTGACAGTAATGCCACCACGCGGCAGAACAGGAAAGTCGTCGCCATTCAACGAGAAATGCCAGGGTAACGGCCGGTTGCTCTGACCAGACAGAAAGCTGACCCCGCAATGACCTGCCAGCTCGTGCAGCGTTTCCGGCGTGCCGAAGGCTTGCAGGTAGGACGGCGCGGCGCAGGTGACCATCGTGGCCTTGCCAATTTCCCGGACCACCAGACTTGAATCGGGCAGCTTGCCGATGCGCAGCGCGCAGTCGATGCCCTCTGCGACCAGGTCCACCGTGCGGTCCGTTACTCCCAGTGCCAGCTCGATGTCGGGGAATGCCTGGGTAAACCCTTTCAGGCTCTCCATGAAACTACGCTGGCTGAACGCTGCCGGGATATCAATCCGAAGCCGCCCCCTCAGGGTCGAGCCATTCCGGTCGAACATGGAAGTAGTTTCGGCAAGATCAGCGAGGTTGTTCTTCACGCGCTCGTAAAAACGCTGACCTTCCGCAGTGAGTTTTACACTGCGGGTGGTACGTTGAAACAGCCGGACATCCAGCGACGCTTCAAGGTCCTGAATGATCCGGGTCACATGGGGACGCCCTATCTGCGTGGCCTCCGCCACTTTGGTAAAACTGCCCAGCTCGGCAAGTTTCGCGAACACCTGCATTGACTGTAAAAGGTCCACCGCCGAATCCCCCTGAACAAATACCGAACCATTGTTGCCTGGCAGGATAACAATCCTGTCGATTTGCGCCCATTTATCTGCACCAGCGTTTTACCAACAATGACTTCAGCGCCCACAAGGCAACCGCCTCTGTGAGCCCACACATGATTGCTGGAGACATTGAATGAAAGCGTGGCTGTTAAAAGACTTCGGGCTCGACAATCTGGTGCTCGGAGAAGCTGAAACGCCGGTTCCAAAAGCGGGTGAACTGCTGGTGAAAGTCGGTGCGGTATCCCTCAACTTTCGCGACAAGGCCATCGTCGACGGCATCTACGAGCCGCATCGCGTACCCAAGCCTCTCATTCCGGTCAGCGATGCAGCCGGTACGGTCGTGGCGGTAGGCGAAGGCGTCAGCCGCTTTGCAGTAGGCGATCGCGTGAACTCGCATCTCTACTCGCGCTGGATCGACGGCCCACCAGGCCCGGACGAACCGGATTACTGCTTCGGCTCGCCTTTGCCGGGCGGCCTGGCTGAATACATGATCATCCATGAAGACAGTGCCGTACGTGCACCGGATGCCATGTCAGATGAAGAAGCCGCCACACTGCCGATTGCCGCACTGACGGCCTGGTACGCACTGGTCGACTTCGGTCAGATCGAAGCCGGGCAAACCGTCCTTGTGCAGGGCTCAGGCGGCGTGTCGATCTTTGCTGTACAGATCGCGACAGCCTTGGGTGCCAAGGTCATCGCGACTTCCAGTAAGGACGAAAATCTGCAAGCGGTGAAGAAGTTGGGCGCTGTCGCCGGGGTGAACTATCGAACCCATCCCGAGTGGGCAGACGAAGTAGTGAAACTCACCGACGGCAAGGGTGTGGACCTGTTACTGGACGTAGCCGGTGGCGACGGCATCAATCAGTCGATTGCGGCCACCAAAGCGGGCGGGCGCATCGCGCAGATCGGTTTTCTGACCGGCCAGACTGCGGCGCTGAACCTGATGCCGATGATCTTCCGCCAGACCACCTTTCGCGGAATCGCCGTAGCACCTCGCTCGTCGTTTGATCGGATGAACGTTTTTCTCAACGAGCACAAGATTCGTCCGGTAATCGATCACGCTTACCCGTTTGAGCAAGCTCGCGAGGCATACGAGCACTTGGCCAGAGGCGCGTTTGGCAAGGTGGTGATCAAGGTTGATCAGGCCTGACACTCTCTTGAGGTTGCGACGCGCGGATACTTCCTGAGCGTCGCACGCCACGATCCCTCATCAACCATTCGAACTCAAAGGGTTACACTGCCTCCCTACCCTGCCCATGACCCGAGGCCCCTGATGAAAGTTGGCGTGATTTCCGACACCCACGGACTGCTTCGTCCTGAAGCCATTACGGCGCTTGAGGGCTGCGAAGCCATCCTCCATGCCGGTGACATCGGCAGCCAGGACATCGTCGAGCAACTCAGCGCCATCGCCCCGCTGCACATCGTGCGCGGCAACAACGACCAGGATGCCGAGTGGGCAAAAAACATCGCCGATCACCTGCGCTTCGACATCGAAGGCTGGCAAACCCTGCTGGTTCACGACATCGCCGATGTTCCGGCGCTACTGGATGACAGCGTGAAACTGGTCGTTACCGGCCATTCACATAAACCCCTTATCGATTGGCGCGGCGACACGCTGTATATGAACCCGGGCAGCGCCGGGCGGCGGCGTTTCAAGTTGCCGGTGACGCTGGCGTTGCTTGAGATGGGCGCAGATTCGATGGAGCCGACGCTGGTGCAGTTGGTTGACTGACAATTCAGATAGGCATCGAGTGTGAGAACCCATCTGAATATCATCACAGCTGAGCAGGCATACGAAAATCGCGTAATGCACTCATATCAAAAGGATTCGGCGCACGCTGGCTCGACAACAGATAGTTGGCCCGCATGCCTCCGACATCGGCCTTGAGCACAAGTACATCACGGCCCTTCAGCGGCTCGGTCTGCATCAGGTCAAAGAGGCGGAACAGCGACCATGGGCCGCTATTCTTTTCGATGCCCAGCGGCCGGCCGACCATGCCTTCCATCACCAGACTTGTACGTCCATCCTCAGTATCAGCGGGCCACCTGAATAACATCGGTACGATGGGGCCATGACGATACTCAAGTGACTGATCACCCAAGCGGAACTGAGCGCGGCGTACCGCAGGGTCGAGGGTGTGAGGTTCAAGAGTGAATTGCACCTGCGGTTCCTGCGTGCGGTGAGCAAAGAAGCTACTGCGGATTTTATAAACACCCGCCATCTGATCCAGATAGGCACGACTCATCGGCAGACTGTAGCCGTCAATCGTGCGCAGTCTATAACGACCAGGATCGCCACTGACGAAGGGCTTCAGGTAGCTATCGAAGAAGCGCTCGGCTATGCCCTGCGCGCCGAAGAACTCGCGAAAATCATTAAGCGCCACATCACTGCTGCTGTGCGCATGGAATGGATAGCGTTTGGCGAGAGACTGTTCATAGAAACTGTAAAGCTCTGCCTTGTAGCGTTGGTTGAGGTAATGGTGAGACTGATACAGCACAAAGCTCCAGGTATCTTCAGCCAACGCGCTCAACCAGCCGCCCAGAGGCTGGGGTAACACAGTCGCGGCATTACGCAGATTGCTCAAGGCGTCTCGCTGTCCAGACATTCGTCCCTTTGCCATCTCGTAGGCCGCCAGTTCGGGCTGACCGGATCGGCCCAGTGCGGCCATTTGCATCTGCAATTCATTGATGGCGTTCAATGCTGTAATCAGATCGGCGGCAGGACCATTTTCTTCATCCAGCAAGCGGTGCAAAGGATCGAAGCGACGCTGCAATGATTGCTTCGCCGTTGTGGGCAGGCTATCGGTAACCGTCTGCTGCAACGTATCGCCAATCGCAGCAACCTGGGTGAGCGCCACAGAGTCCCTTGCTACCTTGTCAGCCTCGGCCTTCATAGCACCGAGACTGTCTGCAAGGACCGGGAAAAGTGTGTTGTCACGCACCTCGACCAGCAACTGCAGCAAAGGCGAATGCGCTGCCGTCAGCCCGGCCAGTTGCACGGCAGCCTGGCTGGCTCCTTCAAAGGGCTGCAGTGAAACCCGACCGATCGCTTCGGCCCAATGATCGGCGTAATCACGAAAGTACAATTTTTCCAGTTCGACCATCAATGCTCGCAACTGATGTGCGTTGTACTGTTCACTTTCACCCAGGACCCAGTTGTCACGCATGATTTCAGTTACCACGGCTGTGCCACGGGTAACGAAATACTGCTCGTAGCCCTGGCGTGTATAGAACCCGGGAATCCGATAGTCAGTACCAGCCAAATGCTTTGCCTGAGGGCCGGTGTTGTGGCCAAGGCTGTAGTCCGGAAGTACACGCGCTTTTTCACGCAATACCCGATAAACCACGTTGGCGAAGGATTCGTTACGCAGCAACTGCCGAGCCTGCGCCACTAATGTGTCGTTTAGCGGATAGGCAAAAGACTGTTCGAGCAAACGCCCAAAATGCTGATTCAACTCGTGCTGAGCCTGTGCATGCCCGACATAACGAATTGACCAGTCGGTCGCCACCCGCTCCTTCAGCGCAGAAGGTATCCGGTGTTCACGCTGAACCAGCATCAGATAGGCGCGCAAGTTGTCCAGTAACTGCTCGCGATCCTGCAGGCTGGCCATTATGCGGGCTTCAAACATCCGCACCACTCGTGGCAGCAACTGGCCCTGCAACTGGGCATGATAAGCGCGCAAAAGCACATCATTTGCAGGCTCGCCCTGATAAAGACCGTTGCGCTCATACAGAGTGACATCACTGTTGTCCGGAAATACCTGAGCGGCCTGGTAAAGGGTGTTCAGGCTATCAAGGACTGTCAGTAGATCATCCTCGGCGGTGAGCGATGAACGCTGTTGCGTCCACTGTTCACCTAGAATACGAAGCCGCTCCAGCCGGTCGTGGTTAGCACTGAAACCAGTCGTCCATAGCACTCCGAACACAGATAAAAGCAATAGCGCGGAGCAATACACTGCCCTCTGACGCCAAAGAATCTTTCCGCGTGCTTCCTTGTTGAGAACAGCGAGATCGGACTCAGGGAAAATCACATGCCGCAACAGATCGTGAATGAACCGTGCTTTTCCAGGTTGTGGAACCTGTAATCCGGTACTGCCCTCCCCATTAGCTCTTTGAGAGCTCTGAACAAGTTGCGGCGCACGGGTCAGGTAGAACCCACGAAACTGGCTGGCGCGCTGATAGCGATTTCCGGAGAACGCGAGTTCGACAAAAACACCCAGTCTGTGTGCGATACCTCCAAGCAGGTTGGGGAATTCAAGCATTTTGCCACGGCGCTGGCTGTCTCGTTCCTGATGAATGCGAGCGATGACCTGGCTGCCAAGCCGTTGCAGCAACGTCTCAAACTCCTGAATGAGAACACCGCTGTCGGTGCCACTCTGGCCGTTTTGGAACGTGACTCCAAGGATCTGCTCACTTTCCTCACGGGACAGTTGATCAAAAAAATCATCGAAACCTGCTATCGAGTCGGCCTTGGTCAGTACCAGATAAACCGGCACATCAACGTGCAGTTGCTGAAAAACTTCGTCCAGGCGCGCGCGCACGTCTTCAGCCGTTTGCTCCAGACGCTTGTCACGCTCGTCAAACAATATGTCCACTGGCAACGTCACCAGCACACCGCTGAGCGGCTGTACGCGGTAGCGGTCCCGTAACAACCCCAGAAGGGTCATCCAGGCGCTGCCGTCGACCTCGGGTACAGGCTGGTCAAGATAGCGACCCGATGTATCCAGCAAAATAGCCTGCTCGGTAAAATACCAGCCACAACTGCTGGTGCTGCTCGTGTCGTGCGTCAGTTTGCGCCCACGCCTGTGCAGGGGAAAGTCGAGCCCGGAAGAATCCAGCAGGCTGGTCTTGCCGCTGCCCTGCGGGCCGATCAGCGCATACCAGGGCAGCTCGACTCGACCCCGGGCACCCAATTTGCCATACAACGCAGAATCCTTGAGAACGCGCAGGGCATCCTTGAAACGACTGGCAAGCTCCAAGTGCTCTTTTTCCACGGCGACAGACTTACGCAGAAGTTCTTGACCTGCGTGACTGTCTTGCGCCTGTTTTTTCTGCAAACCAATGCGCCAGTTGTTGAAGACAATCCCGAGACCCCAGACCAGAAACAACACACTGATCGATACGAGTCGCGCAATGGGGCTCTCCCAAAACCGGTTATCCGCCACCGCCAGCAGTGGCCCGAATATCCATATACAAGCGGCCAGCACGAGCACCAACAGCAGCGACCAGGCCCAGGTACTGCACAGCAGCGCGATAAGTTTTTTGAACAGGGTTTTCATTGCATCTCTCATTTCAAGACCGGAGCTAAAGCGCTGCCAGATACGCTGTCTGATAGGGTTTGAGCACGGCCTCACGCTGCTCGCCGAGTACCCAGGTAAATCCGCAATACAGCACAGCCAGGCTGATAACCGTGAACAGCATAATCAGCCATACCGGTGCGACATGCAGCCGTTCAGAAGACTTGGATTGCGCTCCCTGCCAGCGAGGTGAAAGAGTTCGGGACACGTCGCCTCTAACATGCCTTATCTGCCGATAGAGGCTATCGCGGATGTCCTCCAGTTCGTGGCCATTAAGGCGGTGCGAGCGGTATTTCCCCTCGAACCCGAGCGCCAGACACAGGTACATCAGCTCGAGCATAGGCAGATGCTTGAACGGATTGGCAGAAAGCTTTTCGAGGAGGTGAAAGAATTTTTCGCCGCCAAATGTCTCCTTGTGAAACCGGCTCAGCAGACTGATCTTCGACCAGTCACTCTTGCTGCCCCAGGGCGTGTTCAACACAGCTTCATCCACGACCGTACACAGCACGTAGCGCGCAGCCAGTAGCTGATCATTTTCTATAGCGTTTCGCCGGCCCTCGGCCTCGAACAGCTTGATCTGGTCCGATAGCTGTACGTTCAGCAGCGCAATATCGCCAAACTCTTCGGCTGCAGACAGCCTGGACACCTGAGCCAGCAATTCGCTCGCGGCAGCAACCAGCGAATTGACATGGATACTGACCCGCTTTTCGGATACTTGCAGGGTGTTGTTGATCAACCGTTCCTGCAGACCTTCGAAAAGATTCGCATCGTGGGGACTCGTGAACATGTCATCACCCGGCCAGACATTGTCCCGGCCATAGGTAACGGCATGGTCTTCGCGACTGCTTTGCATATCCATCACCCTGCTCAATTTCTGATCGCCCAGAACTGCAACTCAAGCCCCGGAAATTCACCTGATACATGGAAAGCAAATCCCCCTGACTTATCGATTCCGCTTTGGTCCCGGTCATCGATATCGAGAATGAAATAGGCTTTTGCAGCGTGAAACGGTATTTGCCGCGGAGCCACAGGCAGCGGCCTGAGCCGCATACCCGGCAGGTGCAGACTCACCAGTTCGCGAATACTTTCCACAGAGCCCACTTTGAGGTGCGAAGGCAGTCGCCCACGCAGCTCTTCGGTATCGCAATCAGCACGAGCGGCAATGACAAATGAGGCATCCCCCAGCAACTCACGATCCACCCGAGGCGACACCAGAACGCCGTACTGTCTGGGCTGCAACTCAAGCTCCTGCGCGTGCTGCTCGAGAACCATCGACAGCATTTGTCGAATGGCAAACATTAAACGTTTGAACGTTGCACCCTGATCACTGTGCTGATAGCTGCCCTCCAGTCGAGGACGTCTGCTTTCATCGCCGAACGTCGACAACTCGCCAAAAAGAGATAACAGCGCCCGATACAGTTCTTCGGGGTGCACCTGCCGGGTAGTGAGATAGTGTTGAAGTACCAACGCGTTGCGATTAATCAGTTGCAACATCATGAAATCGCCCGTCTCTGCACCACGCGCCTGGCCGTATGTACCGATGCGCTCGGCGATGATGTCGCCTCGATGCTGCAGCAGACCTACAACTTCCTTGAGGCACGACATCAGGTAGCGTGAACCACTGGCGTTGATGAAGGCCGGTGAAAAACCGGTGTCCAGCGTTATTGCCTTGTCAGGGCTGCAGATAAGAATATGCCCCAACTTGAGCAAGGTGTAGGCGTGCTCTCCGCGAGGTTCTCCCACTAACAGACGAAATTCCGGGCGCGCGCATAACACCGAAGTGGAACAGTCTGCTCCGGCGTTCGAATCCAAAACATCCGTTGCGTAGGCTGTAAAGCGTGCGATCACCTCCGGCTGTTCGTGGCTGCGTGTCTCAATGCAATTACCCGCCATTGTCGGCAGCGCTATGTACACTGGCATGTTTGAAGTGTTTGCAGGAATATCCAGCGCCAATGGACTGTTACGGTCGCATATGTCGAACACGCTACCGTCCGGCAGGATACCCGAGGCCTGAGCCAGTACGATCTGTCCCGAGCCCAAAAAATGCGGATCTATTTCCAGGGCCGTGAACCCCCAGTTGTAGGCGCCCGCCAACCGAGTGCGAACCCGCAATTGATGGTCGTAGTAACGATCGTTATGTTGAAAGTGCTGCGGCCGCAGCAACATGCCTTCCTGCCAGATAACCTTGTGCGCGTTCATGTCGGATTTCCTGTGCCTGTCTGGCTATCTGCCCGTTGAAGGCCTGATTCACCCAGTACGAAAACGGCTCGATTCTGCTGTTTGGGGTGAACCTTGATCACGTGACGCCATTGGGTTTCCGGCAAATTTCGATAGGCAGCCAGTACACCGATGTAACGACTGCCTTGATCCAGTTTCAGCTTCAGTTCAATACTCTCGCCTGGACGAAGTTCAAACTCTTCGCTTGCAATCAGGTCTTGCCCGAGTGCCTGAGCAGTCCGTTGGTAAAGCGAAAAGAAATCCATATTCTCGAAGGTCACCGGACGCCTGAGCTCCAGGACCTTGAGAACAATCGGCGAGGGCCTGCCATTGACATCAGGATTAAGCTGATTGTCTGCATTCAGTTGTAAATCCACACGGGTTTGCGTTGAGTACGGTGAGAGTGCTGAACAACCATTGAGCGTGAGTAACAGCAGTAACACTAGTGACCGCTTGACTCGGCTAACGTGAAGACACATTGAAATCAGCCCTGTAAATCCTGATGGAGGCAGTGATACAACCGAACGGCGGCTCATGACAGCTCACGCCCATAGAATGCGTTGACACGGGGGTGGGCAATGCCCGAAAGCCCCACACTCGACTCTTCTATTACTTCGTTTCGGCTGGTGGGTTCAGGGCTGCCCAAAGCCCGGTATTGATCATCGCTGAACTTGAAACGGCCAGTGCACCCTCCAAGGCAAATCACCGCAGCAAGCATAAAAGGCGCAGAGCACCGACAATGAACGTTCATTGAAAAAAGTCCCAGATAATGAGTTAGGCAATCGTGGTGATTCGGCAGTTAATCAGGTCGTCCGTGAGCAGCACCGATCTTCAAATGCGCCAGGCGATAAAGCAGCGTGCGTCGTGACACTCCGAGAGTGCGTGCTGCACGACTCCGGTTGCCGTTACAATCGCGCAAACACTCAAGCAGTACGTCGCGTTCGAACTGTTCGATGCGCTCACGTAGCGAAAGGCAAGCCGGATTGCTTATCGGGTTGGCGGGGATGGGAAAGTGTTCCAGCTTCAACTCACCGTCATCGCATAACAACACTGCGCGCTCGACGAACCCCTTCAACTGCCGAACGTTGCCCGGAAAGGCGTATCCCGATAAAGCTCTCAATGCAGCCTGCGACCATTGCACCAGATCTCGTTGTGAGTGCAGGCATGCCTTGTCGGAAAAATGCCGGGCCAATATTTCTATATCACCCACGCGCTGACGAAGCGGAGGAAGCTCAATGGGAAACTGCGCCAGACGGTAGTAAAGGTCTTCACGAAAACGCCCTTCTGCAATGAGCTTTGGCAAATCGCGATGAGTAGCAGCAATGATTCGCACATCGACCTTGCGAACCTTGTTGGCGCCCAGCGGCCGAATCTCTCCCTCCTGTAACACCCGCAGTAGCTTTGCTTGCAGCAGCATTGGCATATCGCCAATTTCGTCGAGTAAAAGCGTACCGCCATGAGCAATGTCGAACAGGCCAGGTCGATCACGATCAGCGCCGGTAAACGCGCCCCTGCAATAGCCAAACAGCTCGCTTTCCAGAAGAGCTTCGGGAAACGCAGCACAATTCTGCACAACAAATGCGTTGGAGCGGCGAGGTCCATGCTCGTGGATAGCGCGAGACACGACCTCCTTGCCCGTTCCGGTCTCGCCAGTGAGCAATACAGTGCAGGTGCTGTCGAGAATCTTGCCCAGAAGATGGGTTGTTCGGCCCAGGGCAGCGCTACGTCCTGTAAACCCATAGTTATTCGAATTCACAGACAATTCCGCCTGAGCTGTCCAGCGCCGCATGAACCCTGCATAAGGCTTTACCACTGCTCATGGCACTGAGCAAATGGTCCGCTATCAACGGGGTCAGGGAGGACTCGAGTAACTGATCGATCAGTCGGGCGCCGCTGTCGCTTTGTGTGCAATGCTCAAGCAGATGACAAACCAGACTCTGCGAGTAGCTGAAGGTGAGAGCACGGGATTCAAGTCTCTCTCCAAGGCGACTCAGCTTTAGTTCGACCAGTTCACGAAGCGCTACACCCGTGATGGGGTAGTAAGGCACAACGCGCATTCTGGCCAGCAATGCCGGTTTGAAATGTGCGCTGAGTACTGGCTCTAGGCGCATCGCCAGCTGTTTGGCATCCGGGAGCGTGCTCTCGTGGCAGTTGGCATGGATCACCTCGGCGCCGAGGTTGGAGGTCATCAGAATGAGCGTGTTGCGAAAATTGATTTCCCGGCCCTCTCCGTCGTTGGCTACGCCTTTATCGAAGATCTGATAGAACAGATTCAGTACATCCGGGTCCGCCTTCTCCACCTCATCAAGTAGAATCACCGAGTAAGGCTTCTGTCGAACAGCGTCAGTCAACATGCCTCCCTCGCCATAACCGACGTAGCCCGGCGGTGCGCCGATCAAACGGGAAACGGTGTGTCTCTCCTGAAATTCGGACATGTTGATCGTCGTGAGAAAACGCTCGCCGCCATACAGCAGGTCAGCCAGAACAATAGCTGTTTCGGTCTTGCCGACACCGCTTGGGCCGACCAAAAGGAATACTCCGGTTGGAGCACCGGGTGTATTCAAACCGGCAGCCGATGCCCTCACCGATTTTTCAATCGCCTGCATCGCCTGCTCCTGTCCCCTGATGCGCAAACGTAGCTCCGAAGAGAAGCGGTCAATCCGTTCACTGTGCTCCTGAGCCAATCGCGATACCGGAATTCCAGTCCAGGCACTCACCACTTCTGCGATCAGTCTGGGGCACACTTCAAAGCTCACCAGACGCTCGTCCACTTGCGTATCGATCAGAGCCTGCCGGACTTCAGTCAACTCGGACTCCAGCGCGTGCGTGTATTGAGAGTCGCTCCCCTCGCCTGCCTGCTGTACTTTTCGGTCAGCCAGTTGACTGCGTAGACCAATGAGCCGCTTGACGGCTGCGAGTTGATTGGCCCACCTGTACTCAAGCTCATCTGCCTCGCTCTGCATCCGTGACAGGTCAGAAACCAGCGTAACCAGCAAGCTTTCATCAACCGACAACCCGGCAGTGGCATCACGCTGTAATGCCTCAAAATGCCTTCGTTGCCGAGCAAGTTCACCTCGCAGATGCTCAAGACGTTCAGGCACGGCAACCAGACCGATTCGCACACGAGCACACGCTGTATCGAGCAGGTCAACTGCCTTGTCCGGCAACTGACGCCCGGAAAGGTAGCGGGCCGAAAGCCGGGCAGCGGCAACCACAGCGTCATCGCGCAGATAGACGCCATGACTGCGTTCATATAACGGCGCGAGCCCACGCAGAATGGTGATGGCCTGCTCCACCGTGGGTTCCATTACGCGGACCGATTGAAAGCGACGTGCAAGCGCCGGATCCTTTTCGAAATATTGTCTGTATTCGGCCCACGTTGTCGCTGCAATGGTACGCAGCTCCCCGCGTGCCAGCGCAGGCTTCAACAGGTTGGCCGCATCCGACCCTCCGGCCTGAACACCGGCCCCGATGAGCGTGTGGGCTTCGTCAATGAACAGAATGACAGGCCTGAGTGAAGACTGGACTTCCTCAATGACCCCCTTCAAACGACGCTCGAACTCACCTTTGATACTGGCGCCCGCCTGGAGCAACCCCATATCCAGCGACAGTAGCTCGACATTCTTCAACAGATCAGGCACTTCACCATGAACGATCCGCAGCGCCAGTCCCTCGACAACTGCGGTTTTGCCGACACCCGCCTCGCCCACCACAATCGGATTGTTCTTGCGTCGACGAGCCAGTATGTCGACCATCTGGCGCAAGCAGTCATCACGACATAGTACGGGATCCAGCAAACCCTCTCGGGCCTGCTGCGTCAGGTTATGAGTGAAACGTGCAAGTAGCGATTCACTTTGATTCAGGGCTGGCTTTGCTACGCCCGGTGATTGCTGGGCAAGGGCGTAATCGCGAAAGCGTTCAATGTTGATCCTGCCCAATAACGGCTGGTATGGACGGTCCGCATAGCGCGAAGGATTGCGCAGCAAGGCAAGAATCAACGCAGCCTGGTCAATGAGGCTTTCGCCCAAATCCAGATTGGAAATCAACAGCGCGTCTTGAAGCCACTGAACAAGCTCGGCAGAGAATACCGGGTTACGGATTGCACTTTGCTCGATCGGCTGGCGAAGGAAGCCTGCAAATTCGTCAGCTGCAACATCGGCCTCCAGCAGCGCACGCGCAAGCATTCCATCAGGCCGTTCCAGCAGGGCAACCAGTAGATCCTCAACCGAAATTTTACTACTGCCTCTGGAAACACAACGTTCGGCGGCCCCCTCAAGCTCGCTGCGTGTAGGGGCATCAAGGGCTCTGACGAGCTGCTGCAGGTCTACATCGATCATGAATAGTCCTTATTGGTCGGTCTGTTGAACGTCACAAGCCCCTGGGCATGCTCACGCCCGAGCCAACTGGTCCAACCCAGGTGACAGGTGTTCGATTGGCCAATGCGCAGATCCCTGATATCCGAATTCAGAAGCTCGAGACAAACGTCGTAATCCAGTGGATCGCGCAACGTGAACCGCACAAGTGCGCCCAACGGTTGGTAACTCCGGCCGGTGGGTAGAAATTCGTGGAAGCGCTCCCAATCAAGCTGTTTTATATGAATACGAAACTTGCCACTCCGATCTGGAACACGAACACCCAGCACCATATTCCGCCCTGGCTGGTTGTTGGCTTTGCCAAGGCAATTGAGCTGAGCACGACTGATCTCAACCGTTCGCTCGACACATTGTTCGATGAACATCCGGGCATGCTTGAAGTAGTAACGAAGCACCGACTCGATCAACGCGGCAGAATGAGCACGCAGGCTCAAGAGCCCCAGATAGGGCAACAGCCGCTTCCAGTTCAACTCGGTTGTTTCTCGAATGCGCGCGCCATGTAAACCGATCAATGCAAAGAGATGTTCGGAAAAAGGATCGGTTGCGCCACTGGCGAACACCGCGTGATAGCGGTACTTGCGCCAGACAGGCAACATCAGTTTTTGCAGGCGATGATTAAAAATATCCAGGAAATCCCGAGTGGCATTAGGCTTGTCCCGTTCCCCCAACGCCTGCTCGGCATAGAAAGCCGGCAGCGGTGAACCGGACCCAACCAGGCTCATCACGTTGAGGTACAACCGGACATACAGGTCAGTGTGCTCATGAAAAAAATCCAGACGTTCTATGTCGCTACACGGAAATCCAAGACTGGGATTTGCCCTTAATTCAAGAAAAGCATGCAGTTGCTCATCATCGGCATCCGGGTGAACTTCACGTAAAACCCCGAGGATCAAAGGTATCGCCTGATACACGGAATATTCCCGTATATGCTGACTGAGCGTAGTCAGAGCAGCGGCTGCTGCCCCATGCGTGGCGTCCATTCGTAAGCACCTCCCTGAGCGGTTTTTACATGCAGTTCATGGAAAGAATTCAAACTGGCATAAAGCGCAAAGAATTCGTTTAGGACTGAAGCAAACAGAAACAGACTGGCTTCGTCTGCAAGCGCGCCAGGGGCAATGAGCAGCTCGGTTTTAATGCCTCGCACCGGCCGGCCATCATGCAAGCGATCAACGTGCTGGTGACGTATCGATTTCAGCCCACTTAACAAATGCTGACTGACCTTCTCCGCTTGCTTGTCGTAATAACGCGGCAAGTCATAGGTTTCGATAATGACTTTTAACGCTTCGATACTTGCCAGAGACAGATAATTCAGCGACATGTTACTAATGACGCGCCATAGAAAGTCACGTCCAATCGGCGGCGCATAGCTTTTAGTTGCTGGTGTAATATTTCTGAACCGCAGGAAGTCTGGAGTGCCTTCGCACGGCTTGCATATCCCGCCGGCCCTGATCTGCTGTGGAAGATTATGGTTGGTGCAGGTCAATCCAATCGAGATCGTTTCGTTGTCTCGGTCGCCACGCGCATCGAAACTCAGGTAAGTATCCAGCCCTCCATGCGCTACGGAGTCACGATGACGCACGCTGTAATAAGGGGCGTTGCTCTGCACATCGACGGCCGGATCATGTTCGAAGGACTCAAAGGGCACATAGTTCTGATATCCCCTGCCTCCTGGCTGCCATCCGGTGACGGTATCAACCGAGTAAACCCCGCACTTGCCATGACCGTAGTGCGCAGGAATCAGCAGATACTCATCCTGTCGTGCGTCGGCCAAAATGGGGAGTGCATCCTGTTTGAACAAGTTGACCACGGGTGTGCAATATAATTTTATATGTTCAACCTTCGGCCGAAGGTGCAGCATATCCTCGCCATGCATTTCAAAGATCAGCTGAAAGCCACGAGCAACTTTCAATACATCTTCACTCACTGATGTGATGATCTGGAGACCGCCAATATCAGAAAAAAGGAATTTCTCCGGAAAGCAAAAATACTCTTGCAGGTAGCGATAACCGCGAAAAGTGTTCAGCGGATAAGGGATCAATGACTCATCTTCTGCAAAGCCCACTGGCTGTACTTGATCTGCAGAAATGCTCAGTTCATATGATTTGCCATCCCCATTCAGAAGCGGCTTGCCCTGTTCATCCAACAGTAATAACTTAACGCTTTTAAGTTTGCGCATGAGGCCAAGATACAGCGCTTGGCTAATAGCACGATCGCCTGCAAAGTGCAGGCGTAGCCTATTCAGCTCCAGCGCCCCCAGGTGCCCGTCACCTGTCATCTCCAGACACAACGTCAAAGTCGTCGCCTCCGCGCTGGCCGAGTAGGAAACATTTACCAACTTCAGTGGAAGAATATCGGTTGGAAAACAGGTACGAAATTGACAGACCTGCCCCTTCACGGGCTCACTTTCTACCGGGGTATCGCGCTCGACCCTTATACCAGGCCCTACAGCCATCAACGGATCGAATTGCAACATGCTCACTGCCGGCATCGGTCGCATATAATTGGGCCATAACAATTGCATAAGCGAATGAGTCAACTCAGGCAGATCATCATCGAGTTTTTGACGCAAACGACCCGTCAGGAAAGCAAACCCTTCAAGCAACCGCTCAACGTCGGGATCCTGACCTGCCTGCCCCAAAAAAGAAGCCAATGCCGGATTGCGATCAGAAAACTGCCGGCCCGACTGACGCAGGGCCATCAGTTCCTCTTGATAGTAATGGTTAAATGACAATGCTCACCCGCCGGATCTTGTTTTATGAATGAATCGGAGTTTATGTAAAGAAACAGGAAACAACCGATTCGCGAGAATCACTTGGCATAGTCAACTCACCCTTACCCTTCCGGCTTCGCTGACAGTTGCGGAAAACCGAACAGCCTTTTTAATGCCGTCAGCTTTTAAAATTGCATCAATAAAAAATTGCAGTGTCAGCCTATCTTCCGAGTGCCCTTCAGACATGACGTAAACCTCTGACAAGCGGGGCTCATAGAGCCTGACAGCTTTCTCGATCGCCACTCGGGATTGCCTCAATATATCGTGAGCGCTCATGCTCATGTCATTCAAGTCAGGCAAGCCATAATCAGGTAGCATTTTCACGCTTCCTGCACGAGCGCCAAGCATGTTCGACAAATGTGTCGCTACCGATGCCGTTAACTGTTCTTCCTCAGAAAAGCCTGGCGGCTGTAACCTCACTTCGGCAAGGCGTTCAAAAAGACTACCGAGGCCTCTCATGGCGTTACCTATTCCTTTTCCATTTTCCCGACCAGCGACAGAGTAAAATCAGCCCCCATATATTTGAAATGAGGACGGATATTCAAACTGACACGGTACCAGCCTGGATCACCTTCAACGTCGCTAACAATAATTTGCGCTGAGCGTAACGGGCGTCTTCCTCGCACTTCCGCGCTCGGGTTTTCCTGATCTGCAATGTACTGGCGAATCCATTTATTAAGTTGACTCTCCAGATCCGCTCGCTCTTTCCAGGACCCGATCTGCTCTCGCTGCAACACCTTGAGGTAGTGCGCGAGGCGGTTGACAATCATCATGTAGGGCAGTTGGGTCCCCAGCCTGTAATTAAGCTCGGCTATTTTGCCTTCCGAATGGTTGCCAAAGAACTTGGGCTTTTGCACCGAACTCGCGGAAAAGAACGCGGCGTTATCGCTTCCTTTGCGCATGGTCAGCGCGATAAACCCCTCTTCTGCGAGTTCATACTCTCGGCGATCAGAGACCAGGACCTCCGTCGGAATCTTTGTCTCGATTTCACCCATGCTGTGGAACCGGTGCAAGGGAAGGTCTTCCACCGCACCACCACTCAGTGGCCCGATGATGTTGGGACACCAACGAAATTTGGCAAAACTGTCTGTCAGCTTCGTCGCAAATGTATAGGCCGTATTTCCCCATAGATAGTGCTCGTGGCTATTCGCGACGTTTTCCTTGTAGGCAAACGTTTTCACCGGGTTTTCCGCTGGCTCGTAAGGACTGCGCAGCAGGAAACGCGGCACCGTCAAGGCAAGATACCGAGCATCCTCTTGCTGCCTGAAGCTCTGCCATTTGGCGAACTGCGGGCCTTCGAAATGATCGCTCAGATCCTTGAGGTCAGGCAGACCGGTGAACTGCTCAAGCCCGAAAAAATTGGCACCCGCGGCAGCGATGAAAGGTGCATGCGCCATGCAGGCAACGCTTGAAACGTATTGCATGGTCTTGACATCAGGGGCGCTTGGCGAGAAGAAATAATTGGCGATGATTGCGCCAACGGGATTACCGCCAAACTGGCCGTACTCAGCGGTGTAGACGTGTTTATAGAGGCCCGACTGAACCACTTCAGGTGAATCTTCGAAATCCTCTAGAAGATCCTGTTTGGAAACGCTTAATAACTCGATTTTTATATTTTCACGAAAATCGGTTCGATCAATCAGTAACTGCAACCCACGCCATGAAGCTTCCAATGCCTGAAATTCTACATGATGGATGATCTCGTCCATCTGGCGACTCAGCTTGACGTCAATCTCGGTAATCATCCGGTCAACCAGCGCTTTTTTGACCGGTTCGTTGTTATTACGCGGCTTCAGCAACTCTTCAATAAATGCAGCCACCCCTCGTTTGGCAATGCCATAGGCGTCGTCAAAAGGCTCTAATCGGGTATGCGCAATAATCTGATCGAGAATTCCATGATGAAGCTCATTTGCGTCGCGCTGCGGTATGGCTTTTGTGTTCATATATTAATTCCTGACAATAAATCCGACATTACCGTTGCGACGCGACATCCAGGCCAAGCTCATCCAGCACGTTCTTACGCGATGTTTCATCCGTAATGACATGCTCGATGGCCTTGCGAAAAGAAGGCATGTTCCCCAGCGGCCCCTTGAGCGCCATTAGGGCGTTGCGGAGCTCCATCAGCTTTTTAAGCTCCGGAATCTGTTCGACGAGACTGGCAGGGTTGAAGTCTTTCATCGAAGAGACCTTGATGCTGACAGTCAGCTCGTCAGCCCCGCTATCAGCCTGCAAGCGGTCAGGTATATTCAGTACCAGTTCAAGCTCCTGTTTCGCCAATACATCATCGAAATTATTCTTGTCGATACTGATTGATTTACGGTCCTCAAGCTTTCGCTCGTCCGCGCGTTGTATGAAATCGCCAAGAACCAGCAACTTCAGCGGCAGCTCTATTTCTTCCTGTGCGCCACCAACAGCAGGTTTGAACGTCACGTTAATCCGTTCTTTGGGCGCTACAGAGCCTTCTCTGGCCATCTCATTTCCCCTCAATTCATTCAACTGTGCATTAGCTATCAATAAACCGCTCAAGGTCGTGATGACACAACCTCTGGTAAATTACTTCTTTGCGCGCTACTGCCTTTTCGTTCAGAGCAATGCGCTCGTAACAGCTGTATAACAAGCGCGACACATCCAGGAAGACCGTGGGTTCCCATACCGGCAAGCTTGCTGTTTGAAGTTCTTGATCAAGGTGCTCAAGTTGAACCTTCGCCAACTCGTATTTTTTTGCATCTATACAGAGACGTGCGATGCATAGCTTGCAGAAAAATCGCTCTCGCCCGCCCTCCACGCCTTTCAAATGATCATTCACCAATCGCACAGCGGCCTTCAGTCCTTTTTTCTGCAAAACCGGCAGTGCATCGTGATACAACGAGCTTTGTTCTAAGGCGTCATGCTGACTTTCGCTGCCACGCGCATTACTGACATGAACTTCAGGAACCAGGATATGAGCGGCGATCCACTGTAACGTCTCCACGTCTGCAAACGGCACACCATCGTGAAAGCGAAGTTCAACAAGGTCTGGAATGCGCTTTAAAAGTAAAGCAAATTGAACCTCCACCTCGCGCATTGCCGCTTCGCCACCCAAGGCTTTCAGACAGTTCCAGACCATTCGCTGACCATCAAACCAAAAAGGCGAGCCTGCAAGACTTGCTTCAAGGTCTACAATGAGGTCTGCGTAAAGGCCCTGTTCGAATCGCTCTTGGTAATTACTTAGTTTGTCAGCGGGCAATCTCCTTAACTGCGTTATTTTCTCACTATTTCTTTCAGGAAGACTATCCACCGCATACCAGACCTGCGAGCGACCAAGGCGAAAAGCCCGCAGATCTGTAGTTTTTTGCTTGAGCCACCATCTGCAAAGGCTGCGTACGGAGTTCTCTTGCATACTTAAAGCCCGCTGCGCATCTCTCTCGTTGTCAATGTCGGAGTCACTTGAAAATAACTGAACCGCAGCCTGCTTGACGCGCTCCACCACCTTGACAGGCTCTTTCTCGACCTGCTCAGCACGCTGAATCATACGGGCGAGCCGTCTTCGCAACGGCAGCAGCAACGGGGCATCACTTCCCAGATACAGATTAAATATTTCATCCAGGCCATCAAGCTGCCTGAGCAGTTGCTGGAACTCAGGAAGCTGGTGAGTAATGGAAATATCTTCTCCCAGTGCCTTTTCAAGTTTCAGCAAGAGCCATTGCATGCTCGCCGAACGTGTTCGTAACTTTCTGGGATGAAAGAGCAGCCAACGCTCTTTGCACAAATAATGAATCAACCCCAGGCCCGCAGCTAATCCGCTGACAGACTCGCATTCATATAGAGCCCAGGCCAGCCAGCTAGCGACGCGCAGGTCTTTGGACTGGTTTGAAAGAATATGTTCACAGCCCTCTCTGATCCGCAGCCAGTCTACATTCACTTCCCCGAAAACGGCCTGCGTACAGCCCAGCTCACGCTCCAGGACTTCAAACATCGTAGAAAAACGAATGTCTTCGCCTGCGTAATCGTCCGCCGCTACAGGGTGCCGAGCCAGATCCAGATATAGAATGGAGAGCTTGTCTTTACCTGCCACTGATCATACACCCCACATAGCGTACACTTCATTGTGAAAAGCTTTTCCAGCCACTCATAAAACCAGGCAAACCTTATCGTCATAAAAACCAGCAAGCAAGGTGACACCTGAAAGATATTAAACTTTCGGAAAATTCTTACACCCGAGCAGAGCAAATATGTAGGAAGCAATTAATTTATGTACCAAAATATTTATAGCTTTAATTATCCATTGACCGATACGCAGCTATATGCATATCAGAACTCACAGATGTATTCGGTCTAAAATTCACCGAAAGGGACTACTGAACGGCCAAAAAACTTGTCAGGAGAACGTGCGAAAAATGTGACTTTCCACACAGAAAGACCAGATATGAAAATATTAATATTTTCAGATAGCAGCTTGGAAAGCTGCGCAAAAAAATGATAACGGTGCGCAAAAGCTTGCACAATTTACTCGAAGAAAACTCACTACAAGCGTCTTCTGCATATCCTGCAAATGGCCAAACCAGCTGACATTACTGACTTAAGAGATACCTGGCACGTAACTTGTTATAGCCATGCTTCGATCTCCAAGCCGATTCGCTTGTGAGGTACCATCGACTGTAAGGAAGAACGTTAATGCCTACACCCGCCTATATGACTGTCATAGACGCCAATCAAAAAACGCTGACAGCAAGAGCTTTCACAGCAGACTCTGTTGGCAACGTCTATCAGGAAGGCCATGAAGATGAAGCAATAATCCAGGCTTTCAGCCATAACATTATTACACCCTGTGATACGCAGTCAGGCCAGCCTGCTGGCCAACGCATTCATGGGTCTGCTTGTGTCACAAAAATTTTTGACAAAACCTCGCCATTGCTTCTGGAAGCCCTTTGTTCGGGCTCAACACTGAGCAAAGTCGAAATCAAGTGGTACCGGACGTCTATCGATGGCAAGCAGGAACACTATTACACCACCACCCTTGAGGATGCGGTCATCGTCAACATCAAGTCTTACATGCACAACTGCCAGGATCCGAAGAACTCGCACTTTGGACACCTCGAGGACGTTCAATTCAGCTATCGCAAAATAATCTGGGATCACGTAAAGGCCAACACTACCGGATCTGATGACTGGAGAAGCCCAAAGGCGGCATAACTCCACTGCTCCGTCGGTCCGACAGGATCGGCGGGGTTTTCATAAACCGGCTAGGCACGGTGGTCCATATGACGCTGAACCCCGCTGATCGACCTTACTTCAGCCTGAGCGTCGACGGCCTTGAGCATGACTTTCAAATCCTTTCATTTACCGGCCATGAGGCCATCAACCAGCCCTTCTGCTTTACGCTTGAGCTGGTCAGCGAGCGCACGGCGCTGGACCTTGAAGACCTGCTGAATCGTCCTGCATTTCTGCAGTTCGTGCCTGACGGTGGGGGCATTCACGGCTTGATTGATCAGGTATCCCAAGGCGACTCCGGCACACGCCTCACGCACTACTCGATCACCCTGCGCCCGCATCTGGCCCGGCTCGGGCATCGCACCAATCAGCGTATTTTCCAGAATCGCACCGTGCAGCAGATCATTGCGCAGGTACTGAAAGAACATCACCTGCTGACCAATGACTACCGCTTCAAACTCGGCACCACATACGCCAAACGGGAATACTGCGTGCAGTACAACGAGTCGGATCTGCATTTCGTCCAGAGACTGTGCGAAGAGGAAGGTCTGCACTATCACTTCGAACACAGCCCCACAGCGCATCAACTGGTGTTTGGCGATAACCAGATGGTGTTTCCTAAACTCGATTCGGTGATCTATCGCCATGACAATGGCCTGGTGGCCGATGAGCCGGTCATCAAGCGTTTCAAGCTGCGCCTGGAAACCCGCGCCAATCGCACCACTCGCCGCGATTACCACTTTGAAAAACCCCTTCTGAAGATGGAAAGTTCAGCGGATATCAAGACGCAGCCTGATCTTGAGGACTATGACTACCCCGGCGGTTTCACCCACCGTGATCAGGGTCTGCAACGGGCGAATCGAGCCCTTGAACGCCACCGCCATGATTACCGGCTGGGCGAAGGTCAAAGCGATCAGCCTCGGCTGGTCAGCGGTCATTTTCTGCCATTGGATGGACACCCCAACAAGGAGTGGAATGCTCTGTGGTTGCTCACGGAGGTGCGTCACGAAGGTCGCCAGCCTCAGGTTCTTGAAGAGTCCGCACATAAAATCCAGAGCCCTGATAACTTTCAACAGGGCTATCGCAATACCTTTTTCGCTACTCCCTGGCAGGCCTTGTATCGCCCGCCTCTGCATCATCCCAAACCGAGAATATTCGGCAGTCAGACTGCAGTGGTTACTGGCCCGAAAGATCAGGAAATTCACTGCGACCGGCATGGCCGGGTCAAGGTGCAGTTTCATTGGGATCGTGAAGGCAGCGGCGATGACAAGAGCAGTT
>NZ_JAWHPJ010000008.1:0-670 GCF_032587815.1 Pseudomonas syringae group sp. 26L6 | reverse complement strand
GTCCGCGATATCCAGGTTTTGTAGGAGCGGACTCGTCCGCGAACTGCCGGGAACCGGCAGCAAAACCAAGCGCCTCGGTGCACCAGATACAGCCAAGGTGGCCTGTTTTAAGTCCGCTTTGCAGCCCATCGCGGACAAGTCCGCTCCCACGCCCTCCGGGCCGAAGCAGCCCTACGCTTGTTCGCGATATCCAGGTTTGTAGGAGCGGACTCGTCCGCTCCCACGCCCTTCGGGCCGAAGCAGCCCTACGCTTGTCCGCGATATCCAGGTTTTGTAGGAGCGGACTCGTCCGCGAACTGCCGGGAACCGGCAGCAAAACCAAGCGCCTCGGTGCACCAGATACAGCCAAGGTGGCCTGTTTTAGGGCCGCTTTGCATCCCATCGCGGACAAGTCCGCTCCCACGCCCTCCGGGCCGAAGCAGCCCTACGCTGGTCCGCGATATCCAGGTTTTGTAGGAGCGGACTCGTCCGCGAACTGCCGGGAACCGGCAGCAAAACCAAGCGCCTCGGTGCACCAGATACAGCCAAGGTGGCCTGTTTTAGGGCCGCTTTGCATCCCATCGCGGACAAGTCCGCTCCCACGCCCTCCGGGCCGAAGCAGCCCTACGCTGGTCCGCGATATCCAGGTTTTGTAGGAGCGGACTCGTCCGCGAACTGCCGGGAACCGGCA
>NZ_JAWHPJ010000007.1:0-1731 GCF_032587815.1 Pseudomonas syringae group sp. 26L6 | reverse complement strand
TCGTGCGCTGGCAAACCTTCACCTACGACTGCGAAAACCGCCTGGTCAAAACCGAAACCATGGCCGACACGCAGGTGGAAAGCACCAGCAGCTACCAATACGACAGCCTGGGCCGAAGAGTCGCCAAACAGTCCGAGATCAAAGGCCACACCGACCACAAGCGCTTCCTCTGGCAAGGCCTGCGGATGCTGCGCGAAGAAAGCCCCGGCCAGAGCAGCCTGTATATCTACGAGCCCGGTAGCTATGCGCCGCTGGCGCGCGTGGATGAAAAAGAAGGCGAGGTAGAGAACAAGGTTTACTATTTCCACACCGACCAGATCGGCACACCGCTGGAAATGACCGACGCCGAAGGGCAGATCGTCTGGCAGGCGAAGTACCGGGCCTGGGGTGCGGTTGAGAAGCTGGTGGTGAACGAGGTCGAGCAGAACCTGCGGTTCCAAGGGCAGTATTTTGATGTCGAGACGGGGCTGCATTACAACACGTTTCGGTATTATGACCCGGAGATTGGGCGGTTTATAACGCAGGATCCGATTGGGTTGTTGGGGGGTAGTAATCTTTATAGATATGCTAAAAACTCTTCTGGCTGGATTGACCCACTTGGCTTAAGCCCATTGGCACTACCCGCCCCAACCGCTTTGGATGCATGGGGGAGCGGTGCTAAGCTTGAGTCTATGCCAGTACCTAAAGGCGGCATCATAGTAGAGATGGCAATGTCGCCAGGGCAGACACGTCCCGGTGGCTGGGCCACACTGGATCATATTCCTAACGTGGATTATGTAAGGAATGAACTTGCAGTTATTCCGGAATTCAAACCAGAGATATCACATGTTCAGAGGTTTTATATCCCGGAGGGCGTCCAAATACAAGTTGGCCCTGTAGGCCCCCAAACCTCTGGAGGGAAAATTTATCGTGGTGGAGGAAGTCAAATACAAGTACTTAACTATGCAGATAGAGCAAAAATGAGGCCTATAGGGAAGCCGAGGGCCATTCATTCTATTGGTTGCGGCGGCTAAATGAATCTTATAGAAAATTATAGAACCTTTGACGACCTTGGAAGTTATGATCGAGATAACAACCCATTAGGTCTTACAGTAGAGCAATTAGCGCCAAAAGGTGCGTCGTGGTCTTACAAAGGTGTCAGTCATAAGTTTGAGAGCTCTTTAGGTTTAATTGCAACACCGCTCAAGGACGGAAGCGGAATTGCATTCGTGATCGCTCCCTACAACAAAAAAGAAAATAAGGCAATCGTAATAAATCCTGATGGTACGACTATGTGGGATGTCAGCGATATGACCAAGTCAGCTTGTCGGGATTGTATGTTTTCCGAGGTTTATTACGTCCTAGCCGAGCTATGTTTTTTTATAAGCTGTAATGAAAATGATTTTCGTTTTTCATTTGATGCAAAAACGGGTGAGGCTGGAAAGCTAATTCCGTCATATTAATGATGGGGCGCTCTATAACAACTTAAAAAATCTGCGAAAAAATATAAAATATGCGAAATCGCCTTGCCATCTAACCCCAGCCTTATATGAACTAAATAAGCTTTCTATAAGTTGAGTATGCTGACAAGCTCAAGAGCCCGCCGCGAACGTCTCGTTGCTGAAATGGAAAGGTTTGAGCGCTGGGCAAGTCTACTTAAGCTGATCGAGCCGTTCTGCCGGTTGATCGAAGGAAACAGTCCGAGATCAAAGGCCACACCGACCACAAACGCTTCCTCTGGCAAGGCCTGCG
>NZ_JAWHPJ010000006.1:0-512 GCF_032587815.1 Pseudomonas syringae group sp. 26L6 | reverse complement strand
AGGTGGGAGCCAGCGAGGCCACTCTGCTGAACATGCTGAACATCTCCCCCTTCTCCTTCGGGCTGATCATCCAGCAGGTGTTTGACAACGGCAGCATTTATAACCCTGAAGTGCTCGACATCACAGAGCAGGCCCTGCACTCTCGCTTTCTGGAGGGTGTCCGCAACGTGGCCAGTGTGTGTCTGCAGATCGGGTACCCAACTGTTGCCTCGGTGCCACACTCCATCATCAATGGGTACAAGCGCGTCCTGGCATTGTCTGTGGAGACTGAGTACACCTTCCCACTTACTGAAAAGGTCAAGGCCTTCCTGGCTGATCCATCTGCATTTGCGGCTGCTGCCCCTGCAGCTGCTGCCACCACTGCTGCCCCTGCGGCTGCTGCAGCCCCTGCCAAAGCTGAAGCAAAGGAAGAGTCGGAGGAATCAGATGAGGATATGGGATTCGGTCTCTTCGACTAATCCCGCCAAAGCAACCAAGTCAGCCTGCTTAATTTGAGAAAGATGGAAATAAAG
>NZ_JAWHPJ010000005.1:0-25532 GCF_032587815.1 Pseudomonas syringae group sp. 26L6 | reverse complement strand
TCGATAGTTGAGATTATCGTTCCGCACGCTCCAGCGTGGGAATGCAGGTCTCGACGCTCTGGCGCAGCGTCCGGAAAGGCATGCGACGCGGAGCGCCGTACGATAGTTGAGATTATCGTTCCGCACGCTCCAGCGTGGGAATGCAGGTCTCGACGCTCTGGCGCAGCGTCCGGAAAGGCATGCGACGCGGAGCGCCGCACGATAGTTGAGATTATCGTTCCGCACGCTCCAGCGTGGGAATGCAGGTCTCGACGCTCTGGCGGAGCGTCCGGAAAGGCATGCGACGCGGAGCGCCGCACGATAGTTGAGATTATCGTTCCGCACGCTCCAGCGCGGGAATGCAGGTCTCGACGCTCTGGCGCAGCGTCCGGAAAGGCATGCGACGCGGAGCGCCGTACGATAGTTGAGATTATCGTTCCGCACGCTCCAGCGTGGGAATGCAGGTCTCGACGCTCTGCGTCGCAATGAGGACGCGGAGCGTCCGGAAAGGCATGCGACGCGGAGTGCCGCACGATAGTTGAGATTATCGTTCCGCACGCTCCAGCGTGGGAATGCAGGTCTCGACGCTCTGCGTCGCAAAAAGGACGCGGAGCGTCCGGTATTTCGTACCTCATACTTTGTTGTAATTGAGCCGTGCTGCCGGCAAACCATGACCGCGATGGATAGCCTGGCATTCAGGCCATTCGTCACGACCCGCCACAATCTGCGACAATCCGCACCTGCCATTTGAAAAAAGACCCTGCGCGCCTGATGACCGACGAATCGCCCTCTATCGACCAACTTCTGAAAAACCTCGACCAAGCGATGATCAGCGAGCGTCATCGCCTGCGCCGTCAGTTGCATGACCTGCGCAAAAAGCCTGACGAGGCGAAGCTGGCGCAGTGGGTAGCGCGGGTTCAAGCCTCCTGTGCGCAGGTGACGGCGCGGCGTGAGAGCGTGCCGACGATCCGTTATGACGACAACCTGCCCATCGCCGCCAAACGCGATGAGATCAAGGAGGCCTTGCTCAAGCATCAGGTGCTGATCATTGCCGGTGAAACCGGCTCCGGCAAGACCACCCAATTGCCGAAAATCTGCCTGGAAATCGGTCGCGGCCAGCACGGTCTGATCGGCCATACCCAGCCGCGCCGGATCGCCGCACGCAGCGTGGCCAGCCGGGTAGCCGATGAGCTGGGCACACCGCTGGGCGCGCTGGTCGGTTATCAGGTGCGCTTTGAAGATCAGAGCGACAGCAACACGCTGATCAAACTGATGACCGACGGTATTCTGCTGGCCGAAACCCAGCATGACCGCTTCCTTGAGCGCTACGACACGATCATCGTCGACGAAGCTCATGAACGCAGTCTGAACATCGACTTCCTGCTCGGCTACCTGAAAACCCTGCTGCCACGTCGCCCGGACCTGAAGGTCATCATCACCTCCGCGACCATCGACCTGCAGCGCTTTTCCGAGCACTTCAACGATGCTCCGGTGATCGAAGTGTCCGGGCGTACCTTCCCTGTCGACCTCTGGTACCGCCCGCTGACCAGCGAGCAGGACGAGGAAGGCAACAGCGTCGAGGAAGACCTGACAGTCGATCAGGCCATTCTGGCCACGCTGGATGAGCTGGCGGCCTTTGAGCGTAGCGAGCGCAAGAGCCCGGGCGACGTGCTGGTGTTTCTGCCCGGCGAACGCGAGATTCGCGATGCCGCCGAGGTACTGCGCAAGGCGCAGCTCAGGCACACCGAAATTCTGCCGCTGTACGCACGCCTTTCGCCTGCCGAACAGCAGCGTATCTTTCAGTCCCATCCGGGTCGTCGTGTGGTGCTGGCCACCAACGTGGCCGAAACCTCGCTGACCGTGCCGGGCATCCGCTACGTGATCGATACCGGTACTGCGCGCATCAGCCGCTATAGCTATCGCGCCAAGGTCCAGCGCCTGCCGATCGAGGCGGTATCGCAGGCCAGCGCCAACCAGCGCAAAGGCCGTTGCGGGCGTGTCGAGCCCGGTTTGTGCGTGCGTCTGTACAGCGAAGAGGATTTCAACGGTCGACCTGAATTCACCGACCCCGAGATACTGCGCACCAACCTGGCAGCGGTCATCCTGCAGATGCTGCACCTGCGTCTGGGCGAGATCACCGATTTCCCGTTCATCGAGCCGCCGGATGGCAAAGCGATCAGCGACGGTTTCAACCTGTTGCAGGAGCTGTCGGCAGTCAATCGGGAAAATCAGCTGACCCCGCTGGGCCGTCAACTGGCGCGCCTGCCAGTGGACCCGCGCATGGGTCGCATGCTTCTGGAAGCTGCGAAGCAGGGCAGCCTGCAGGAAGTCTTGATCGTGGCCAGTGCCATGTCCGTGCAGGATGTGCGTGAGCGTCCACCCGAGCGTCAGCAGGCGGCTGATCAGGCCCATGCGCAATGGAAAGACGCCGACTCGGACTTCGCCGGGCTGGTCAATCTGTGGCGCGGTTTTGAAGAGCAGCGCCAGACCCTGACGGCCAGTCCGCTGCGTAACTGGTGCCGGCGTAATTTCCTGAATTACCTGCGCCTGCGCGAGTGGCGTGATTCCCATCGACAGCTGAGCCTGATCTGCCGCGATCTGCAACTGACGGTCAACAAGGAACCGGCCGATTACCCGAAATTCCACAAGGCCATTCTTTCTGGTCTGCTGAGTCAGATCGGGCAAAAGGCCGACGAGGGTGACTACCTTGGCGCACGGCAGCGGCGCTTCTGGATTCACCCGTCTTCCGGGCTCGGCAAGAAGCGCCCGCAGTGGTTGATGACCGCTGAGCTGGTGGAAACCACCAAGCTGTACGCGCGCATGGTGGCCAAGATCGATTCGGACTGGATCGAGCCGCTGGCTGGCCACCTGATCAAGAAAAATCATTTCGAGCCGCACTGGGAGAAGAAGCGCGGGCAGGTCGTAGCGTTCGAGCAGATTACGCTGTTCGGCCTGATCGTGGTTGGTCGCCGTCCGGTGCATTACGGGCCGATTGACCCGGTGGTGTCGCGCGAGCTGTTCATTCGCGAAGGTCTGGTGCGCGGTGACATCCTGTCGCGGGCAAAATGCCTGAGTGCCAATACCCGCCTGCTGGAGCAGCTCGATGAGCTGGAGGCCAAGGCTCGACGTCGCGATATTCTGGCTGACGAAGACACCTTGTTCAGCTTCTATGAAGCGCGAATCCCGGCCGAGATTCATCAGACGGCGACGTTCGACAGCTGGTACAAGACTGAAAGCCAGAAGAACCCGCAACTGCTGATCATGCGCGAAGAGGATGTGCTGGCCCGCGAGGCCAGTGAAGTTACCGCCGCGCAGTATCCGGATACCTTGCACCTGGGCGACCTCAGTCTGTCGCTGAGTTACCACTTCGAGCCCAACCACCCACGTGACGGCGTGACCTTGCGCGTCCCTGCGCCCCTGTTGCTGTCGCTGCCTGCCGAGCGCCTGGAGTGGCTGGTGCCGGGCTTGCTCGAGACCAAGAGCATTGCGCTGGTGCGCAACCTGCCCAAGGCGGTGCGCAAGAACTTCGTGCCGGTCCCGGATTTCATCAAGGCCGCGTTGCAACGTATTACCTTCGGCGAGGGCTCATTGCCCCAGGCGCTGGGGCGTGAGCTTCTGCGCATGACCGGCGTGCGGGTCAGCGACGAGGGCTGGGCTGAAGCCGCGCAGCAGCTTGAAGGCCACCTGAAGATGAACCTGGAAATCGTCGATGGCAGCGGCAAGTTTCTCGGTGAGGGTCGTGATCTGGCCGAGCTGACGGCGCGCTTTGCCGAGGCGAGCCAGGCCGCACTGGCCGTACCTCAAACCGCGAAAAGCCAGCAGCCGGTGCAGGCCAAGGCCTTTGCTGCGGTGGCGCAAAAGACTCAGCAGAACATCGCCGGGTTGTCGATGACGGTTTATCCCGCGTTGGTCGAAGAGGGCGGAGCGGTCAAGGAAGGCCGGTTCTCCACGCAGGCCGAAGCTGAATATCAGCATCGCCGTGCTTTGCAGCGTTTGCTGCTGCAACAGCTGGCTGAACCGGCGAAGTTCCTGCGTAACAAACTGCCGGGGCAGACCGAGCTGGCCTTGTTGCACCGCGAGCTGGGCCGCATCGATGCGTTGATAGAGGACATCCTGCTGGCCAGCCTCGACAGTTGCGTGCTGGAAGGTGAAGCCGAGTTGCCGCGCGACGGTGCCGGCCTGTTGTCGCTGGCTGAGCGCAAGCGCGCCGACTGGACCGAGCATGCCGAGCGGCTCGCGAAGCTGACGCTGGAGATTCTCAAGCTGTGGCACGGACTGCAAAAGCGCTTCAAAGGCAAGATTGACCTGTCTCAGGCGGTTGCCCTCAACGATATCAAGGCGCAACTGAGCAAACTGGTGTACCCCGGTTTCGTGCGTGAAACCCCGGCGGTGTGGCTCAAGGAACTGCCGCGCTACCTGAAGGCTATCGAGATGCGTCTGGAAAAACTGCCAGGTCAGGTGCAGAAAGACCGGGTGTGGAGCATCGAGCTGGCAGGCCTGTGGACGCAATACCAGACACGTGCCGACAAGCACGCCCAGGAAGGCAAGCGCGACCCGGAACTGGCGCTGTATCGCTGGTGGATGGAGGAATACCGCGTGTCGCTGTTCGCTCAGCAGTTAGGCACCAAAATGCCGGTGTCGGACAAACGGTTGAGCAAGCAGTGGAGTCAGGTGGAGGGCTGATCCTGCGTCGGCCTTCAGCACAGTCAATTGTCGCTATCAGGCCTATATTCATTGGCCCGATAGCGCCAAAACCGGGCTCTGTGGCACACTCCGCGCCTGTCTTCACCGTGTCATGAAATGCTGCTCTCTGTTGCGGGCAGCTTTTACAGTCGCACTGGTACGTTGGTCCCAAAAACAGAGGGCCTCCGAACACCGTGCCTGAGCAGGTGTTTACCTGCAACTCAATAAGAGAGGAACGACCGTGCACAACGTCGTCATCAGTGGCACAGGCCTGTTTACCCCGGCCAACAGCATCTCCAACGAAGAGCTGGTGCAGTCTTTCAATGCCTATGTCGCACAGTTCAACAGCGACAACGCAGCGGCTATCGAACGTGGTGAAGTGGAAGCACTCAGTGAATCCAGCGCCGCGTTCATCGAAAAAGCATCGGGCATCAAAAGCCGCTTTGTCATGGATAAACAAGGCATTCTCGACCCGCAGCGCATGAAGCCCAACCTGCCGGAGCGCGGCAATGATGAACGGTCGATTCTCTGCCAGATGGGGGTTGCTGCGGCCGAACAGGCTTTGCAACGTGCAGGCAAAACCGCTGCCGATATCGACGGTGTAATCGTTGCCTGCTCCAACTTGCAGCGCGCCTATCCGGCGATTTCCATCGAGATTCAGGAAGCGCTGGGTGTCGCGGGCTATGGTTTCGACATGAACGTGGCCTGTTCTTCGGCCACCTTCGGTATCCAGGCAGCCTGCAACAGCGTGCAATTGGGGCAGGCCCGCGCCTTGCTGGTGATCAGTCCGGAAATCTGCACCGCGCACCTTAATTTCCGTGACCGTGACAGCCATTTCATTTTTGGCGACGGGGCCACAGCCGTTGTGGTCGAGCGCGCGGATCTCGCCACCTCGCCTTACCAGTTCGATATCGTCAGTACTCGTTTGTTGACCAAATTCTCCAACAACATCCGCAACAATTTCGGTTTCCTCAACCGTACCTCGGACGAGGGCCAGAATGCGCCCGACAAGCTGTTTGTGCAGGAAGGCCGCAAGGTGTTCCGCGAGGTCTGCCCGATGGTGGCCGAGCTGGTCGCGGCGCATTTGCAGGACAACGGTATCAACATCACCGACGTCAAACGCTTCTGGCTGCATCAGGCCAACCTGAGCATGAACCAGTTGATCGTCAAGAAGCTGCTGGGTCGTGATGCCACCGTAGAGGAAGCGCCGGTGATTCTCGACACTTATGGCAACACCAGCTCGGCAGGCTCGGTCATTGCGTTTCATACCTATCAGGATGACTTGCCCGAGGGCGCGCTGGCCGTGCTCAGCTCGTTCGGTGCCGGTTACTCGATTGGCAGCGTGATTCTGCGCAAGCGCTGATTGCGCTTTATTGGCAGCGTCTGGATATCAGACGCTGCCTGTCATATCCCGTTATGTCACCTGCACCCCGGCGGATCTTTATTGTGTTGGCTTTTTACGAAGCCATCACGGGTATCGATCATGTTTACCGCCTACACCACGTCTGGAACGCCAGCCTCGCCTGGTTCCCTGCCTTCCTCACGACAACTCGACTCTGCGCCATTCGACGTTGAGCATCCAAATGCCGGATTCATCAGAGGCAGCCTGCCTGACTGGTATTTGAACGCCCCGGCGACCTTGCGCCAGGCACTGCACGCCAGTCATCAGAAAACCCTGCGTTCCACGCATGCGCTTGGGCCCGTTCGCAATCGTCTTTTATCAGCACAAGCATTCGCAGCGCCTCTGCTGACTCAAGCGTTTTTCGAACGCTTCGAACGTCCCTTGGATGTCGAAGCCTTTCAACTGATGACCTGGCGTTATGACGGTTCCTGGAAGCCGAATCCCCTTGAACAGACGCTGTTGCAGGCCGCCTTGCAGAACTTCGCCTCCAGTAACCGAAGCCGCTTCGATCCGTACTCGGCAATACTTCGTACTGGAGGCCTGCGTTACTGGCTTATCGACAGTGCTCAGCGCAGGTACAAGGTGGAATACAAGGACCGTCTTGATATCGACCTTGAGCAATTCGCTGATTTTTGTCATGAACTGGATCTTGGTGGCCAGTATCAGGCGCATCTGGACAGTGTATTCAAACCTTCCACGCCAGGCGCCGCGAAAGCGGTTGCCACTGTTTTTATCGACGGTGAGCGCGATGCTGTCGAGGTGCTTGCGCACATTGCCATGATGAAGGGCGATATCAGCGAAGCCGCTTACCAGATGCTGTTGAGCGTAGTGAAGCCCGACGTCCATGCGCAATGGGGGGGCAGGGGGTTGCGCTATTGTCAGTTGCATATGCTCGATACCTACGCTTTTTCGGGCTGCCTGTTACACGGGGCTTTGCTGATTCAGCAGGATATTGCTGACCCTGACAGTGGGCCTTGTCTTGTCTATATGCCTTCAGAGCCGTCACACCCGCTCAAACAGTTCGCCTCACTCCGGGCTTTCAACGACAGCCTCGTGGCAGCGCTCGACAGTGACAGTTACAGGCGCTATTTCAGCCGCTTCGTCAGCCTTGGCCGAAGTCCGGAGTTTTTTGCGAAGCTGAAATCGCGGCTCTACCCGGTCCAGGAACACACGCTGGACGTCAATGCCGACCTGGTGTTGCAGGCGCAGCCATTTTCCAAGCCCCCGTTCGAGTTGCTTTACGACCACCTGCTGGCCAAAACCTACGCTGATTCACGGGCCATAGCGGTGCCGTCTGCGCAGGCTGATCAGCTAGCCAGGGATGCGCTGCTCGACAACCTGAAAAACAGTGGCATGGACATACTCAATGCGGCCGGGCTCTTTGTGCCTGTGCTGGGTGAAGTCATGGCCGTGGTTGCTCTCTATCAGATTGTCCGCGAAGCGTTCGTTGCCTACGAAGACTGGACGCACGGGGAAGTGGAAGAGGCCATGCAACATGTTTATAACATCGCCGAAAACCTCGCTCAGACAGTGGTGGTGGGCAGTGTCATTGGCGCGCTCGATCGGCTGGAACCGTCGATGTTTATCGAAAGCCTGGTGCAGAAGAGGGTGGATGGATCGGTTCGTCTTGGAAAGCCGACTGTTGGCGGTTATGCGGATACGGTTACGGTGCCTGACGGTTTGCGTGCCAACCCGCTGGGGCTTTACGAATTCGACAGCAAGACGTGGCTGCCAATGAACGGCAAGCTGTACCGCGTTGAAGCAGATGCAACCGGAAAAAACTGGCGTATCAGGCACCCACAGGATCAGCACGCCTACTCGCCTAAGCTTGAGCACAACGGGGCCGGTGCCTGGCGTCACGAGTGGGAAAACCCCATGGGCTGGGATGAAGTCACAGCGTTCAGGCGGCTTAATGTGACGTGTGATGCGTTCACCGAAGAAGAGATCTCGCGGGTCTTGAGCATTACGGGCAGCAACGAGGCGTTGTTGCGTCAGATACATGTCGAAAGTCATCCGCTTCCAGCTCTGCTGAGAGATGCCATCCAGCGCATGGAAATCGAGCGGGGCCTGCAAGCCTGCATAGACGCCCTAAAGGCAGAAGAGTCCTCGCCAGTGCCTGTCACTCATATCGAGCCATGGATGAAGCTGCTGGTGTCGTCGCCGCACTGGCACAAGAGCCGAGGGTTGTTAGTGTTAGACGCAGACGGAACCATGCTGGACGCCTGGAACGTGGGGGCGCATATGACATTTTCATCCAGTGTCGTGGGCGCGACAGAAGACCTCACGCAGGCGCTCGGCCAATTGCTGGAATGGCTGACACCCGATGAAGTCAGTCATCTGACGGGAACCAGCGGTGCAGATAAAACTTCGCAGGTTCAAGGTTTCAAACGTTATCTGGCCGACTGTGCGCAACTTCACATGGGGCCGTTGCTTGACGAGGTTTATGCACTGCACAACCGCAGCAGTGAGCCGCTGGTCAAGCTGATTCAACGCGATTTCAGCAGTGTGCCGGACAGCATCGCTTTGGAACTCATCGAGATGGCGAGCGATGCAGACACCGCACGGATGACCTCGGAAAAACGTATCCCTCTTGAGCTTGCCGAGCATGCTCGTGAGTATCAACAGCAACTGCGAATAAACAGGGCCATCGAAGGCTTCTACCGACGCTCGTCGGGTAATCCGGACACCTGTGCGACTGGGCTTGGCATGTTGCCGTACACGCCGGGCTGGCGTGGCGACGTTTCAATCGATCTGCTGAAAGACACGCTGGAGGGCGATGAGATCGCGAGCCTTGAAAGTGACCAGACGACTGTCGTGCATCGGGTTCTGATCAGAACCGAAGAGGTATTTCAGCCCTTCAATCAGTTGGGTGAGTCTATAGGTGAGGCTGGTCAGAGCTTTTTCAGTGCTCTGCTGAACGCGCTTCCTGATGACGTGCGAGTCAACATCGAATTGCCAGTGAATGCGGATGAGCAGCACCTGCGCAGTCTTTTGTGTCGTATCGCATCTGACAGACGCGACCGGATAGCGGAAATCCTGCAGTTGCAGCCGATCAAGCCTGGCATCAAATGGCCGCAACGACTGCACGATGGCCGTGTGGGTTACCCCCTGAGCGGACGTTTGCGTGGCCTCTTCCGCAGGCTTGGGATTGGTGCGCCCAGCCACTCGCCAGAGCTTGCGGTAAAAAGCCTGTATCCGGATTTTTCCGAGGAGCAGGTTACGACGTTTCTTCAGGCTCTGCGTGCAGAGCACACAGGTTCTGCCTCGCAATTGACGAACTTTGTTCGACAAAGGCTGCAAGGCCTCGCTCAGGAACTGAGCACTTTGCAAACCGGCCTGGACAATTGGGTACTGCAAGCTGAGCCCTCGTCACTGCTTAGACCGAGGGCAATCGCGACGTTGCGAATTCGCAATTGCTGGAGGCGCCTGAGCGCTCACTGCAGAAACTATCAGGGTGAGTTTTTGGGGTATTCGCTTGATCTGGAGGGTCTACGGATAGGAAACATGCCGGAGGTATTGGCTGACTTCAGTCATGTGGCGGTTTTAAACGCTCGAAACATGCGGCTTACCCATTTACAGGCTGATGTATTACTTAAGCATTTCAGCAACCTGCATTCATTGAGCCTGGATTTCAATGCGCTGCAATCCCTGCCAGAGTCGATAGGGCGGATGACTCGACTCAGAGAGTTGTCACTCAGACACAACCCGCTGGTCTGGACCGACCAGTGCAACGCCGGTTTGCGCAATCTGAGCCGACTGGAAGTTCTGGACCTCAGTTTTTGCTCGCTTGGGCGGAGCACGCGGCTGAGTCCGCTCAACGCACTGCGCATGCTTTTTTTACGTTCTACAGGTATTGAAAGGGTGCCAGAGTGGAACTGGCGCAGTTCTGATCTGATGCTTCTCGACCTTCGTGACAACCATATCTCGGACATAACCACCCAGGCGCTCGCCCTTATTGATCGCTCCCTCAGCGATAATCGTCTGAATATACATTTGAATGGTAATCCGCTGAGTGTGCAGACGCATGAACGGATCAGAGTGCTGCGTGAGCAACGGTATCAGTCCCGTTTGGGTATCAGCCATAACCGCTTGTTGCATCAGGAAACGCCTGCCCTTAAGACCTGGCTTGGCAGTGCGAGTGGTGAGCAACTGGCTGCACGGACAGAGCTTTGGCATAACGTGCAGGACTGTTCCGGTTCTACGGATTTTTTTCAGGTACTGAGCGACCTGACCACTTCAGCAGACTTTTTCAACGATCGTAAAGCGCTCACGACACGGGTCTGGACGATGATGGAAGCGGCTGCTGAAAATGGGGAGCTGCGTCGGCAATTGTTTGATCTTGCCGCCCATCCTCAAACCTGTGGCGATGGTCTGGCGTTAGTATTCGGGGACATGGAAGTTCGCGTTGGGGTGTTCGCGATTACGTCATCCACGCCGGAAGCCGCACGGCCACTGGAGCTGTTCAAGATGACCCGCAGTCTCGACCGTCTCGATGAGGTGGAAAAAATTGCCCGTCGCGATATTGCTCTTCGGATGACAAGCAATAAAACGGTAGATGAAGCCGAAGTACGACTGGCCTATCGAACGGGTTTGCAGGTACGGCTTGGATTGGCCAGCCGGTCCAGATCCATGCTTTTCAGGACTCTGGCGGGGGGGAGTGACGCCGATCTGGATTCCGCCTACCGCGAGATAATTGCGCGTGAAAGTACTCCTGCGTTTTTCGAATCACTGATTGCCAGGGAGTTCTGGATGGATTATCTGGAAATCCGCTACGCCCACGAGTTTGAGCCGGTAAAGCGCCCTTTTGCTGAGCGTCTCGCCGTTCTGGATGAGCTGTCGCCGGACATGCAATCCGATCAACAATACCTTGACCGGGTAAAACAAATCACCAAGGAACGCATGCGTGCGATCAAGGCGTGTGCGGTCAAACTTTCCATACAGCTCTCGGACGCTGTGAACGCAGGGCATCAATAAGGGATACTCTCCATAACGCCTGACAATCCGGGGAATCTGCATGCCCGTTCACGTTATCGACAACCTAAGCACCGTTGCGCCTGCTCAATGGGACGCACTGGTGCCGGGCAATCAGCCGTTCCTGCGGCATGCCTTTCTCAGCGCGCTGGAAGACAGCGGCAGCCTCGGGCCACGCTCCGGTTGGCGTGCCGAACATGTGCTGCACTACGAAAACGATCAACTGGTTGCGGCATTGCCGGCCTACCGGAAGTGGCACTCGTACGGCGAATATGTGTTCGATCACGCCTGGGCAGACGCCTGCCGTCGCGCCGGAATCGCCTATTACCCCAAACTGTTGGTCGCGGTGCCGTTCAGCCCGGTTGGCGGCTCACGCATCCTGTCGGCAACGCCTCAAGGCGGCATGGAGTTGCTCAGCGAGCTGCCGGCCTATCTGCAGAGCGAGGGGCTGTCGAGCGCCCATGTGAATTTCACCGACCCGGCTGCCGATGCCTTGCTTGAATCGCAACCGGGCTGGCTGCAGCGCTTTGGTTGTCAGTTTCATTGGCATAACCGGGGTTACCGCGACTTTCAGGACTTTCTGGACGCATTGAGTTCGCGCAAGCGCAAGCAGATGCGCAAGGAGCGTGAACAGGTGGCGGGGCAGGGCATCGAGTTTGAATGGCTCGAAGGCGCGCAGATGAGCGAAGTGCTGTGGGACTTTGTCTACGCCTGCTATTCCAATACCTACGAAATTCGCGGGCAGGCGCCATACCTGACACGCGAATTTTTCAGTCTGCTGGCCGAGCGTATGCCCGAATCGATCCGCGTGGTCATCGCCTTGCAGGGCTCACGGCCTGTGGCGATGGCTTTCAGCCTGATCGGTGACGATAGTTTCTACGGGCGCTACTGGGGTTGCCTGGCCGAGTTTGACCGACTGCACTTCGAGACCTGTTTCTATCAGGGCATGGACTACGCCATCGCCCATGGTCTGCAACGATTCGATGCCGGCGCTCAAGGTGAGCATAAATTGATTCGTGGCTTCGAACCGCAGATCACCCGGTCATGGCATTACCTGATGCACCCAGGGTTGAAAGACGCGGTCAGTGAGTTTCTCGAGCAGGAACGCGTCGGCGTACTGGCGTATGCCGATGAGGCGAGGAGTGCGTTGCCGTATCGGCAGACGGACTAGCGGGGGATATGCCTTCCCGCGTGGAGCATCGGCACGAGACTTGAATCTCGTTCCTCACGCTCCACGTGGGAGTGCAGTTCTGGACGCTCTGCGTCCGCTCTTGATTGTGCGGAGCGGCGCAGACTTGTGACGCGGAGCGTCACGAAATGCATGCCAACGCGGAGCATTGGCACGATAGTCATGGGTATACATGGCAGCGGATAGATCACTGGCCTCTGAAGATCCTGTGGGAGCGAGCTTGCTCGCGAAGAGGCCAGCAATCTCCCCATCCTCAATCCACCCCCACAAACCCACCCGTCTGATGCTGCCACAACCGCGCATACAGCCCGCCGCGGGCCAGCAGTTCGGCGTGGGTGCCGGTTTCGGCGATCTGGCCTTTTTCCAGTACCACCAAGCGATCCATACGGGCGATGGTCGACAGGCGGTGGGCAATGGCGATGACGGTCTTGCCTTGCATCAAGGTTTCCAGGCTTTCCTGAATCGCTGCTTCAACTTCCGAATCAAGTGCCGAGGTGGCTTCATCCATGATCAGGATCGGTGCGTCCTTGAGCAGCACACGGGTGATCGCGATTCGCTGGCGCTGACCGCCGGACAGCTTGACGCCGCGCTCTCCCACATGGGCATCAAAACCGGTGCGGCCTTCGGAATCCGACAACTGCGGGATGAACTCTTCGGCACGGGCCTTGCGGATCGATTCCCAGAGCTGTTCGTCAGTGGCGTCAGGATTGCCATACAGCAGGTTTTCGCGAATGGAACGGTGCAGCAGCGACGTGTCCTGGGTGATCATGCCGATCTGCGCACGCAGGCTTTCCTGGGTAATCTCGGAAATATCCTGACCGTCGATCAGGATCCTGCCGCCTTGAACGTCATACATGCGCAGCAGCAGGTTCACCAGCGTCGACTTGCCGGCGCCTGAAGGCCCGATCAAACCGATTTTCTCGCCCGGTTTGATGTCCAGGTTGAGGTTGTGAATGATCCCGTTGCCATTGCCGTAATGGAAATCAACGCCATCGAACCGGACGCCGCCGTTTTCGATCTTCAGCGGCAGCGCGCCGGGCTGGTCATTCACCGTGACAGGCTGCGAGATGCTCTCCAGGCCGTCCTGCACGGTGCCGATGTTCTCGAAAATGCCATTGACCACCCACATGATCCAGCCGGACATGTTGACGATACGAATCACCAGGCCTGTGGCCAGCGCGATGGCCCCCACCGAGATCATCGACTGGGTCCACAACCACAGGGCAAGCCCGGTAGTGGTGACAATCAGCACGCCGTTCATGGTGGTGATGGTGGTGTCCATCGATGTGACGACACGGCCAGCCAGCTGGCTTTTCTCGGTCTGGTCACGCATCGCTTCACGCGCATATTGCTGCTCATGATTGGTGTGCGCGAACAGTTTCAGGGTGGTGATGTTGGTGTAGCCGTCGACTATCCGGCCCATGAGCCTGGAGCGCGCATCGGACGACTCCACCGAGCGTTGCTTGACCCTGGGGACGAAGTACATCAGCGAGAGTATGAACGCCACGATCCAGGTGCCCAGCGGGATCATCAGGCGCCAGTCAGCCTCGGCGAACAGCACCATGGCGCTGATCGCGTAGATCAGTACATGCCACAGCGCATCCACCGATTGCACCGCCGAGTCGCGCAGCGAGTTGCCGGTCTGCATGATGCGCTGGGCGATACGCCCGGCGAAATCGTTCTGGAAGAAGTTGACGCTCTGTTTGAGCACGTAGCTGTGGTTTTGCCAACGAATCAGGTTGGTCATGCCGGGGCTGATGGTCTGATGCACCAGCAGGTCGTGCAGGCCGACGAAGATCGGGCGCAGCAGCAGGGCCACCACCACCATCCAGATCAGTTCCGGGCCATGAACGCTGAAAAAATCCTTGGGCGGCGTGGTTTGCGCCAGGTCGATAATGCGGCTCAGGTAGTTGAACAGCGACACCTCGATCAGCGCCCCGATCAGTCCCACGACCAGAAGCGCGAGAAACGTCGGCCATACCTGACGCAGGTAATACATGTAAAACGCGAAGACGGTGTTGGGAGGGGCAGGGGTAGGGGCGTCTTTGAAGATATCGATCAGTTTTTCAAAACGACGATAAAGCATTGGCTATCACACCCACGCGACGTGGGTTCTCCTTGATAAGTGGAGGCTCTCCCGTCCAGCCCGCACAAAGCCCGGAGGCTTTATGCGGTGCAGGTTTCCTGCTTAGTCGACGCGTTTGGCGGACTTGATCAGGATCGGGTCGATTGGCACGTTTTGCATGCCTTTCGTTGTAGTGGTGCGGGCGTTGACGATGTTGTCGACCACGTCCATACCCTTGACGACTTTACCGAAAACCGCGTAACCGAAGTCACGTGTGCCGTTGTCGAGCATGGCATTGTCGTTGGTGTTGATGAAGAATTGACTGGTAGCCGAGTTAACGTCCGAAGTGCGGGCCATGGCAATGGTGCCACGCACGTTGTGCAAACCGTTCTGTGCTTCGTTCTTGATCGGGTCCTTGGTCGGCTTCTGAACCAGTTGCTGGGTGAAACCGCCACCTTGCACCATGAAGCCCGGAATCACACGGTGAAAAATGGTGTTGCTGTAGAAGCCGCTGTCGACGTAACCCAGAAAGTTCTGGGTGCTGACCGGTGCCTTGGTGTCTGCGAGTTCGATTTCAATCTGGCCGAAGCTGGTATCGAGTACCACGTGCGTGGCTTTATCCGGGGCAGCCATCAGGTTGGCGGCGAACAATACGGAGCAGGCGGTGAGGGCGATTTTTTTCAGCATGTGGCAACAGGTCCTTCGGTAAGAGATATCGACTGTGGCCGGCAAGGTAACCACGTTTGGCGTTCTTTGCCCAGCGTGTTAGAGGGTTTGCGCGGCTTCATGCCATAAGCCAGCGCACCTATGGGCTGCACAAGGTTTTCAGACTCCGATGCTGGCCATGAATTCCAGCAGCGTGCGATTGAATTGCTCGGGCTGGTCCAGCGGAGTGGCATGCCGGGAGTCGTTGATGACCACCAGCCGCGCATTGGGCAGGCGTTTGACGTAAGCCTCCTTGAGCGAGACCGGTGTGTAATCGTGTTCGGCTGCGATGATCAGCGTCGGGCAGGTAATGCGCCCCAGTTTGTTTTCCACGCCCCAGCCGACAATGGCATCGAAACTGGCCAGATAGGCGCGCTTGTCATTCTTGCCCCAACGCTCGGCCATCTTGCGCCGCAGGTCGGCCTGCTCCGGCTTTGGAAACAACAGCTTGCCCAGCGCCTCGCCCAGGGCCTGCATGCTGACGATGCGTGACAGGGTCCAGCGCCTGGCCAATTGCCAAAGGTCGCCTGCGCTTTTGACCTTGACCTGTGGCGCGCTGTTGACGATGCACAGGCTCTTGAGCAGGTGCGGTTGATCGACTGCCAGCTGGAAGCCGATCATCCCGCCCATCGACAGGCCGATCAGGTGTACCGGACCCAGACGAAGGTGTTCGATCAGCGCTTTCACGTCATTGCTCATGGCCTGAATACTGTAGCGCCCGTAGGGTTTGTCCGAGCGACCATGGCCACGCATGTCCATGACGATGACGCGGTATTGACTGGCCAGTGCCGGGATCTGATATTCCCAGTCCTGACAGCTGGAACCCAGGCCATGTAACAACAGGACGGGGTCGCCCAGACCATACTCTTCATAGTGCAGCGAACAGTCGTCGTGTTCGAAAAAAGCCATGTGCCTACTCCTGTCAGGCGTGTTGGGGAGCAGTGAGTGCCGTGGTCAGTGGTGCGGTGTCGAACGTGCGGATCAGATCGATGAGAATCTGCGTGGCCGGGCCCAGCGACCTGTCCTTGCTGGAGTAAAGATAGAAGGTCGGGTTGCGGCTGCCGCCCTTGTCCAGGCGCAGCGGCTTGAGCAGCCCCTCGCGCAGTTCACGCTCGATCATGTGGCGAGGCAGCCAGGCGAAACCCAGGCCATTGCTGACGAAGGTGGCGGCTGTACCGAGGCTGCCGACCGTCCAGCGCTGCTCCGCGCCCAGCCAACCGAAATCCCGCGGTTGCTGTCTGCCTGAGTCGCGAATCACTACCTGTAACTGACTTTCCAGGTCCTGAAAGGTCAGTTCGCGATTGGCCTGGTGCAGGGCGTGGTCCGGATGAGCGACGGCGACGAACTCGACGGAGCTCATCTCGGTGCCCAGATGCCCGGCAATGCTGTAGCCGCTGATGGCCAGGTCCGCGACGCCTTCCAGCAACACCTCCTCGACACCCGAAAGCACTTCTTCACGCAACCGCACCCGGCAGCCGCGGCTTTGCGGCATGAACGCGGTCAACGCCCTGACCAGGCGTGCCGAAGGATAGGCCGCATCAATCACCAGCCGCACTTCCGCTTCCCAGCCCTGTTCCATATGGTGGGCGAGGTCTTCTAGTTGGCTGGCCTGTTTGACCAGTTGCCGTGAACGGCGCAGCAGTACGCCACCGGCGTCGGTCAGCACAGCCTTGCGTCCGTCAATGCGTAACAGCGGCACGCCGAGTTGTTCCTGCATGCGCGCCACGGTGTAACTCACCGATGACTGCGACCTGTGCAGCGCCTCGGCGGCCTGAGCAAAGCCACCGTGGTCGACTACGGCTTGTAATGTGCGCCACTGGTCGAGAGTCACGCGGGGCGCTTTCATGCTGTAATTCCTCTTAATGTGCTGGCTATTTGTTCTACTCTGACAATCCCGCTTCGGAGATCGCCGAATGAATCGACTGTGCTGTGTACTGCTGGTCATGTTGCCTGTGACGGCTTTTGCGTACCCCATCGAGGTCGAAAAGCAGTATCAGGGCGTGAAGATCGATTACGTGACGCACGACGTTTATCACAACATCGGGTCAATCACCGTCAGCAACTACGGGGATGTAGACGCCAAATGTTCGGTGGTGTTCGTCAACGGGCCAGAGGCGCCGCGAACCCGGCGTATGCAGGTTGGCGCAGGTCAGAGTGTCGACGCTTCATCCACGTTCAATCGCAGCATCATCAAGTTGCGAATCAGGCTCACCTGCCAGCCAGCCTGAGAGTAGAGCGCTCTTATGGATAAAACAAATTTATGGATGGGTTAGGCAAGGGGCTTGAAGTTTTTAATCGATAAATCGATTTTATAACGGGGTCCGCGTTGCGTTATGCGCAATTCTGGCCGGAGACTGTGGGAGCGAACTTGTTCGCGAAAGGGCCGGTATGATCGCCGAAAATGCATCAGGCGAAGCGTCGCCGCTTCGTTCCCACGCCCTTGGGGCAGAAGCCTGAAAGCTCCTTGTTCCGGGCTTTCAGGACTTGTGCAATACGCTGAGCACAATCAGACGATGATATCGGCCGCTTGCAGACTCTGCACGCCAGTCAGCTGGATTTCAAAGTCCGCGCCGATGTTGTCATCGAGATTGCCGTACAGCACCCCATCGGCAAAGCGAAGCTCGCCGGTGTTGTTGGCGCTGAACGCCGCGTTGCCGATGAACACGAACGCATCGTGGGTATCGGTCAGCGGTCGGGCATCGAAGCCTGTGAAGTCCAGCTTGTCGCCTTCGGCTGCCTTGAAGCCGTTGATGATGTCGCGCAGGCCGCCCAGGCCTGTCTCGTTGCTGTTGTTGAACACGTAACGGTCTGCACCAGTGCCGCCAATCAGCGTATCAGCGCCTGACCCGCCGATCAGTACGTCGTCACCCGCGCCGCCGGACAAGGTGTCATTGCCACTGCCGCCGTTCAGGACGTTGGCGTTTTTGTTGCCGGTCAACGTGTCGGCAAACTGGCTGCCAGTCAGGTTCTCTGTACCCTTGAGCGTGTCCAACCCGGAGCCGCCGGTGGCCTGTTGAGCGCTGGTGTTCAGCGCAACCGTAACGCCTGCCGTGGCAAACAGATAAGACACCGTGTCATTGCCGTCACGACCGTCCATGACGTTGTCGCCAGCGCCTGCGTAGATCAGGTTATCAAGGGTGTTGCCGGTTGCGTTCGCCGCCCCTGTGCCGGTGATGACGATGTTTTCCAGGTTGGCCCCCAGCGTGTAGCTGGCCAGCGAACTGAGCACCGTGTCGATGCCGCCTACCTGCTGATCTGCGTTGGTCTCGACCACTCGGTCGGCTGCATCGTCAACGTAATAACTGTCCGATCCGTCGCCGCCGGTCAGCAGGTCGGCACCCGCTGCGCCGTCGAGAACATTGTTGCTGGCATTGCCGGTGATAACGTTTTTCAGCGCATTGCCGGTGCCGTTGATGGCAGATACGCCGGTAAGCAGCAGGTTTTCCACGTTCGCCCCCAACTGCCAACTGACGGAAGACACCACGGTATCAACCTGCGAAGGCGAATCATTGCTCTCGGTGACGGTATCGAGTGCGTTATCGACTACATAGATGTCGTTGCCGTCCCCGCCGGTCATGTCATCTGCGCCCTGATCGCCATCCAGCACGTCATTGCCGGCGCTGCCCACCAAAGTGTCGTCGTCACTGGTGCCGAAGATGTTGCCTCCTTCATTCTGGCCACTCTCGAAAATGGCGGCCGGGTCGTTGTTGTCGCTGGCATCGCCACGAAAACCCAGGTCATCGGCAATGAAGTCGGCCAGGCGCTGACCGACGATTTCGGCGGACTCTTCGTGCAGGTGCCAGACGTCATCGGGGTAGACCAGCGGGTTGACCTCGTAACGCAACGGCAGGTCGGTGTAGTCAACTGCCAGCTTGACGTCGGCACGCTCATTGGCGATGGCTTCCTGAGCGTTTCTGACGTATCCGGCACCCTCGACAATAGCGTTGATCTTTTCTTCGGTGTAGCCACGTGCCTTGGCCGCCTCGGTCTGATAGTGGCCGGTTTCGGCCATGTACACGGTGAAGTCGCCTATCTGCGCGTGCAGGTAATCGAACACCTTCAGGGTCGAGGCTTTGTAGAGGTCGGCTGCAGCCTGCTTGTCCGTGGCGCGGGCTATTTCCTGCGCGGCTTCTTCACCCTGACCCCAGATAATCCCGGTGGTCACTTTATCGATAGCCGTCAGCGACGCCAGTTGCGACTTGAGAAGTTCGGTCGCACGCAGCAGCGCAGGGCCTGGCTGATCGGTATCCACCAGCCACCACGAAACACGCTGTTCTTCCTGCGTGCCGGTCGAATAGCCGACCACGGTGCTGCCGCCTACGGCAAGGTCGATGCCATCACCGTTGGCGTCGGTGAACTGGCTGCGCACGTCGTAATCGGTGTAACGGGCCAGGTCCTTGACCATTTCCGAGGTGCCGGACTGATTGTCGTCTTCGGTCATACGCAGCAGGCGTGCGTTGGACTGGCCAAGCGTCGGCAGATAGAGAATCTCCTGAGCCTCGCGCTGGCCGAACACGAAGTCCGCATCGGTCAGGGTGTCGATCAGGTTGCCGCTCAGGGCGATTTCGAAGCGATTGCCGTCGGCATCCGCCGTGGCGGATTTGACATAGGTCTTGTCGCCGGCTTCGTTGAGGGTCATGTACAAGGTGTGATCTTCACCGTTGCCCAGCCCCAGGAAACCCAGAGCAGAGACGTCTATTTTGTCCTGGCCGGGGGTGAAGTCATAGATTGTGTCGGTGGCCGTCAGCCCGCCAGCATCGTAATCGCGGTAGCTGTCGGTGAGTGTGCTGTAGGCGAACGTGTCGGCACCGTCTCCACCGTACAATGCGTCGCGGCCAGCGCCACCGTTGATGATGTCGGCACCGGTATCGCCACGCAGCGTATCGTCGCCACCCAGCCCGAGAATGGTGTCGTCACCTTCGGTGCCATACAGCGCTTCCGCATTTTCGGTGCCGGTGAGGGTCCCCGGCGTCACGTTGCCCACATTGATGGCAAAACTGTCGGCCACCGAAGCGCCGGTGGCGTCGCTCGCGGTCAGCAATACCGAGTAAAGTCCGGATGCCGTGCCGCCCGGTGTGCCGCTGAAGGTCAGGGTCTTGCTGTCGAACTTCAACCAGTCGGGCAGGGCGCTGTTATCGGCCAGGGTCGCGCTGTAGGTCAGCGTGTTGCTGTCCGGATCACTGAAACTGCCCGGTTGTACTGCGTAGGAAAACGCCTTCAACTCGGTAACGTTCTGATCCATCAGCGGTGTATTGAGCACTGGTGCCTGATTGGCGGCGGCTGCGGTGGAGAAGATGAAGTTGGACGCGCTCAGTTTGTCGGCCAGATTGCCTTGCAAGGCAATCTCGAAGCGATTGCCTGTGCTGTCGACCGCATCGGTCTTGATGTAGGTCTTGCTGCCGTCGGCATTGACGGACAGGTAAATGGTGTTGGCGCTGCCATCGCCCAGGCCGCGCAGGCCTATGCTGGACAGGTCGATGCGGTCTTCGGCCGGGTTGAAGTCGGTGATCGTGTCGCTCTGCTTGGTGCCGCTGGCGGTGTAATTGCGATAGCTGTCCAGACGCGAGTTGTAGATGAACAGGTCCGCGCCCGCTCCACCGGTCAGGGTGTCGGCATCGGCTCCACCGGTGATAGTGTCTGCGCCCGCGCCGCCATCGATACGGTCCGTACCGGCGTTACCGTTGATCACGTCATTGCCGTCAGTGCCGGTCAGCGTATCGCCGCCCGCAGTGCCTTCGATGACCCGCTGGAAGATGAAATGGCTGGCATTGAGCGTGTCTTTCAGGTTGCCGCTCAGGCCCAGTTCGAACCGGTTGCCGCTGGCATCGGCGTCGAGTGATTTGACGTAAGTGCGATCAAGTGTGGCGTTATAGCTGATATTCAGCGTGCCGCCCTTGCCGCTGCCCAGCCCGCTGAAGCCCAGGTTTGACAGGTCGATGCGGTCCTGGCTGACGTCGAAGTCAGTGACCAGATCGGTGGAACTGGTGGTCGCTGTACGGTAGCTGTCGGTCAACTGATCGAAGCGAAAAGTATCGGCACCCGCGCCACCGGTGAGCTTGTCGGCTCCCGCACCGCCGACCAGAATATCGTCGCCCGCAGCGCCGTTGAGCGTGTCCTTGCCAGCCAGCCCGAAAATCATTTCATTGGCTGCGCCACCGGTGATCGCATCGTTGGCGTCGGTACCCTGTACGGTGACCAGCGGAAAAGAATCACCGGCAAAGCTGCCGTCACCATAAACCAGCGTCAGGCCTTTACTGGTGTGGCTGATAGTGTTGCCCACGATGCTGTTGCGATCGGTGCCATCTTCGTTGCGCTCGGCAACGCCGTAGGTGGAGTTGTCGCTGCCGGTGATCACGTTGCCGCGGATCAGGTTGTCGCTGCCGTTGAAATACTTGCCGGAAACGCCCGAAGTGTCGTCATAAGACTGAATGATAATCTCCGGCACCGGGGCGCCGAGGGAGTTGTTGCTCAGGGTGTTATCAAAGACATCCACCCCGGAACTGCCGTAGATGCGCACACCGGCACTGCCGTTGTCGTGAATGTCCAGGCCACTGACAGAGACCTGACTGGACAGCTTGATCAGCACGCCTTCAGCACCGTTGCCATAGACCGCGCCGCCGGTGATGGTGATATTGGCAGGCGAGGGGATGTTTTCACTGCCGCGCTGCACCACGATGCCGGTGCTGCCATTGCCGTAGGCAACGTTGTTGCTCAGGGTGAAATCGTGAGTGCTGGTCACCACGTTGAAGCCGTGACGGTCGTTGTTATAAGCAATGTTATTTTCAAACACGCTGTCGCTCAGGTAATCGGCCACGAAACCGTCCAGGCCGTTGCCATGGGATACGCTGTTTTTGATCACCATGTTGACGGTCTGCTCGTGCGGGTCGAAGCCATAGCCCGAGCAGTCCTTGATCTCGACGCTGTCGAGCGTAACGTTCGAATCCTTGCCGTCAGAACCTGGAATGTAGCCGTTGAACCAGCCGTCCACCTTGCCGGTGGTGGCGTCCCGGTTACCGTCCAGTGTCAGATTTTTCATGCCGAAGTCGTGGGTTTCTTCGCCGTAGGCGGAACGCACGATGCCGGTGACCTTGGTGTCCGAGCCATCCGCCAGCTTGATGACTGTCTCGCCCATGCCCGCGCCCGATAGGGTCACGTTGCTTTTGAGCATCAGGCAGCCGTCGGAAGGCTCCTCGCCACCGGACACAATGTAGGTCCCGGCTGCCAGCACAACTTCTCCACCGCCCGCCGCTGCAGCTGCATCAATAGTGGCCTGAATGGCTGCTGTATCGTCCGTAACGCCGTCGCCCACTGCACCAAAGTCTTTTGTGTTGAATATCATGGTGTTACTCCGGGCGACGAGGATTTTAGGTGATGAAGTCAATATTGCAGCGCCCCGGAGTAAGACCCTCCATTAAGGAAAAGTTGCGTGATATAGGCTATATTTTCGGCGAAACCGACGACATGTGCGTCAAACATACGACTGTCATATTTGTGACGGGTAACGCGGGGCGCGGCGACAGGTTGGCGTCAAAAAGCGGCGGCCGTCGAGTGGACAGTGAGTGACGCAACCGCTATGGTCGCGCCCTTCAAAAATGGGGGCAGGCATGGGTTATCTACTTATCGTCACACTGATTCAGGCGTTTTCGTTCAGCCTGATCGGTGTCTATCTGGCCGGGCACGTCGACAGCTATTTCGCGGTGCTGATCCGCGTGGTGCTCGCTGGTCTGGTATTCATCCCGCTTACTCGCTGGCGTCAGGTCGAACCGCGATTCATGCGTGGCATGCTGCTGATCGGCGCGCTGCAATTTGGCGTCACGTATGTCTGTCTGTACCTGAGTTTCAGGGTGCTGACCGTGCCCGAAGTATTGCTGTTTACCATCCTCACGCCACTGCACGTGACGCTGATCGAAGACGCGCTGAACCGGCGATTCAATCCTTGGGCCTTGCTGGCGGCGATGGTCGCTGTGCTGGGTGCGGGCGTGATTCGTTACGACGGTCTGGACGGCGACTTCCTCGGCGGTTTCCTGCTACTGCAACTGGCCAACTTCACCTACGCCGCCGGGCAGGTGCTGTACAAACATCTGGTGGCACGCCACCCCAGCGATCTGCCGCATTACCGACGTTTCGGCTATTTCTACCTGGGCGCACTGGCGGTGGTATTGCCCGCGTTCCTGATGTTCGGCAACCCGCAACACCTGCCCGAAGCGCCGACCCAATGGATCGTACTGTTGTTTCTCGGCCTGTGTTCGACGGCGCTGGGCATGTATTGGTGGAATAAAGGCGCGTGCATGGTCAATGGCGGCACACTGGCAGTCATGAACAACCTGCATGTGCCGCTGGGACTGCTGATCAATCTGCTGATCTGGAACCAGCATGAAGACTTCACCCGCCTGCTGATTGGTGGCGGGGTGATCGTGGCGTCGGTGTGGATCAGTCGCCTGGGCGTGCGGCGTGTGCCGGAGAGCGTTTCCGGCACGCGTTGAGTCAGACGTGCTGGCCGCCGTTGACGTGAATCTCCGCACCGTTCACGTACGACGCGCCAGCCGTGCACAGGAAGTAGATCAGCGAAGCGACTTCCTCGGGCTTGCCCAGCCGGTGCATCGGCACCAGCCGCTCGACAATTTCCGCCGTGCCGGGTGACAGAATCGACGTATCGATCTCGCCCGGCGCAATGGCGTTGACCCGTATCCCGTGCGGGCCGAAATCGAAAGCCATTTCCCGGGTCAGTGCCGACAACGCGGCCTTGGACGTGGCATAGGCGACCCCGGCAAACGGGTGAACCTTCGAGCCGGCAATCGAGGTGACATTGATAATGCTGCCCTTGGCCGCTTTCAACTCGTCAAACAGCCCGCGAGCCAGCAGCGCTGTGGAGAACAGGTTGACGTTGAACACCTTGATCCAGGTGCTGTAATCAGACTCCAAAACGCCCATGCGTCCGCCTTCCGCAGTCTTCGGCGAAACTCCCGCATTGTTCACCAGTGCATCCAGACGCCCGCCGAGCTTGTCCTTGATCGCCGCCATGCTCTCGCTGACGCTGTCGATATTTTCCAGGTCCAGATGGATATGATTGAGCAGACCTTCAGCCCACGGACAGTCATCCACCCAGTTCTGCCTGGATGCCGTGAACACTTCCCAGCCTGCGGCATTGAAATGCTTGACCGTGGCATGACCGATCCCCCGGCTTGCGCCAGTCAGCAACAGCTTTTTCTTGTCGCCCATGAGTGCGTTCCGGTTTTTGAGGGTGGATGCATCATGTTTTTTGGCGGACGGGGTGTCAACGCTGTTTGTCCGGTGTCAGGCCGCAGAACGTATGCGGTTAATCCGCCTCAAGACCCTGCGCCATATTGCCCGCTTCGGCTGGGGTGCTGCCTCGGTCACCACATTCGGCATGTCCCGTAAGCGAACCCAGGTTTCACTGCGCCAGTGCAGCACGCTCAGCGAGGTGCCCGGCCACTGCAATTGACTCATTCTGGGGTTATCCAGCGTCACGTTCTGCTGATCATGCAGCACGGTCAGCACCTCATGCGTCAGCCACTGACGCAACGCGCGGTTTTCCGGCACGTAATGATGAACCAGCAACGCCAGCACGCCGGATTCGCTGATCATCAGTTGCCGCCGGCATTCGCCATTGGCCTGCAACCAGACCTCGCGACGCTGATCGGCATCAAGCTTGAGCGTGGCACGCTCGTCCAGCGCCTTGCCCATCAGACGGGCGAGGTCTGCGAGGCAAAACCATGCCTGGGCGTCGGTAAAAATGGCGCGCAGCATGCGGCTGTGACGGAGGAATAGGGTGGCTTCGAAGTGGGGTGTTCGTGGCGTACAGGGGGTTACGTTGAACATGGGTGCAGCTCCTGGATATGAGACTGCCACAAGACGTCGCTAAACGAATGGGTGGCAGCTGTACGAAGGTTAGCGAACCGGTATCCAGGAAACCGGCAGACCCGAAGGTCTCCGACGTACAGCCGCCATAGCACGTGCCTCAAGTCTGGCTCGAAGCAGTGGGTGGGGCGCTGACACGCCTGGATAGAACGGATCGCTAAATCCGGCCGCTGATTTTGCAGCGAGCGGCGGGCAGGTTAGCGTGGTGAGGGTAGGGTGGCAAGGGTGTGGGGTTGAAGCGTAGGAAACGGCATTTTTTTGAGTAGGCACGATGCGATTGTTGTATCTTTTTCGAACTGTGTCGCAGAAATCCAGTGGGTCAGTCGCGTAAAGTATGTCGCAGTAGATGAAGTTGGCCTGACGCTGACCGACCGTAGACCGATAGAGTTCAAGGACAGACAACGTACATGGACTATCAAACGCCGCAATACATCATCAGCGCATCGGGCTGCCTCATTGTTTCTTCTGCTCCGGCCTGGCGGGAGTAGGCGCGATGTTTGAAGCAGCACGCTTCGGTGACGAAATATCACACTCCAGCGCCCTGGGAGGCTTCCTGATCGGAGCTGTGCTCGGTATTGCGCTCATCGCGACGGTGGCGATCGCGACCTTCACGTGCGGGTTCGGCGTGGCTCTTCTGGCAGGACTTGCAGCAGGCGTCG